>JAZOOE010000170.1:0-18499 GCA_045654865.1 Acutalibacteraceae bacterium
AGAATTTCTTCCCGAATTTACTGTTCACAAGTTTGTACTTGTTAAACTCAAATAAAATCTTCAAGGGTTCATTTTTGTCGTTGTTTAATTTTCAAGGTTCGTGCCCTCTCTCAAGAGTGCCTACTGAGTATATCATATCTCATCGCTCTTGTCAAGAGGTTTTTTTAATTTTTTTGAAACCGTCTTTTTTCGACTGTTTCTGATGTTCGGCCTTTTTCGGCGCCCAATCATCATATCATAGCTGCTTGATTTTGTCAAGTACTATTTTTCAGTTTTTTTGCACTCTTTTCGGAGGGCACGTTACATCGCTGCCGCTCTCTCTCGAGTGCTTGAATATATTATCACATGAATCTGCATTTGTCAACACTTTTTTGCAACTTTTTTCGTCATTGTTTACAACCCAACCGGGTTATTCTTGTGCTATCTGCCACATATCGTTCTTGCACCTCCTCTGCCAACTATATATGGTTATTGTATAACATAATTTTCTTTCAGATTTTTTAGGCTTTTCTCTGTTTTCTGCTTCAAATCCCCTTCTGCAACGTCAGATAAGGGCACAAGCACAAAATCCCTCTCAAACATTCTCGGATGCGGCAGAGTCAGCTCCGCTGTTTCCATTATTTCATCTTCATATACGAGAACATCTATATCTATTAATCTGGGACCGTTCTTTATAACTCTCTCCCGTCCGAGCCCCGCTTCAATACCGAGACAAGCTCCAAGCAGAGCAAGAGGCGAAATATCCACGTCAAGCCTTGCGCAGGCATTCACAAAATTCTCCTGCTGTTCATATCCCCAGGGTTTTGTCTCATAAAATGCTGACACCTTCTCCACTCTGACTCCCGGAACTCTTGATAATGCGTTTACGGCATCCTCAATATTTAATTTTGCATCACCTATATTGGAACCGAATGCCACGTAAGCACTTTTACCCATTTCTTTTTCTCCTTATCTCAACTGCAACATAGTTAAACTCCGCTTTAATGGGTGCATCAGGCTTTTTAAGCAGAATTTCACACTCCTCTATCTGAGAAAACTCTTCAAATATACTGTCACTCACCTGTTGAGCCGCACGCTCTATCAGATCAAACTTCTGCGCCGTAAAAACTCTTGTCACGACTTTTATAATATCGGAATAACTGACAGTATCTGCAACGTTATCACTTCTGCAGGGCCTTTCAAGGCTTGTCCATACTGTTATATCCAATATAAAGTTCTGTCCCTGCTCCTTCTCACTGTCATGAACTCCGTGATAAGCAAATATATTCAGATCTTTAATTATTATTTTATCCATAGTTTTCAGCCTCCGCAAAATATGTTATCACAACACACATCCGTATTCAACATAAAAAATATTGACACCAATATGTAAGTATGTAATAATAATTATATTATATCACAATATGAAAGGAAGTGTTCATCAAAAATACAACGTTCGCACCAAATAAGGTTTTATCTGTTTTATTAAAATACCAAAAAGCAAAATCTTCAACATACCGCGTTTTACTCATAAATACACAAGGAGAAATATAACCAATGAAACAAAACGTAAAAAAAGGTGTGCTCAGAGGAAAGATACTTGTCAAAATAGTAAGAACTATTGTCAAAAGACCTGCCGTTAAAATTCTCAGATTTTCAGATACCGAGAAAAAAATCAACGACAGACCTTATCTTGTTTTTGCAAATCACACAGACGCCTTCGATCCCGTTTATATAATAAAAACAACAGTAAGATACGTTCGCTTTGTTATGAGCGACCACGTTATGAGAATGGGAATTGTGGGCAAGATATACAATCTCCTCGATGCACCTATCGTTTTTGAAAGAGAAAAAGGAACCGATGCTTTATATAAAGCAATCGTGGATAACATTAAAGCGGGTGTCAGTGTTGCGATGTACCCCGAGGGAGCAATAACAAACACCGGAGAAACAGGCTTCATATCAAAGAGAAATGCGGCACTCGTCAAGGAATGCGGCTGTACCTTTGTAACATACCGCTGCAAGGGCGGATATCTCAAGAAGCCCCGATGGGCAAAGAACAAAAGGCAAGGACCAATCTTCGGTGAGGTCGTAAACGTTTACTCAAAGGAACAGATTCAGACTATGTCTGAGGACGAGATCTATCGTCACATTCTTGAGGATCTCTATTTTAACATTTATGACGAGCAAAGAATCAACCCTCATGAATACATCACGGAGGATCCCGCAGAGCATGCCGAGATCATTCTTTACGGATGCCCCAGATGCAAGCAGATCGGCAAGCTGAAAACAAAGGGAGACAAAATATTCTGCGATTGCTCCTTTGAAGCCACGGTTGATAACTACGGCTTCTGGCACAGCGATGATATGAGCTTTGACAATATCGTTGAATGGGACAGCTTCCAGAAAACCCTGCTCAAGGATATTGCGACAGATAAGCGTAACACCGCTGAGCTTCTGTTCTCTGATGCGAATCAGCTGATAACAACAGTTGCAGGTGCTGACATAAACGTCCTTTCTGAAGACGGAACTATCAGTCTTTTCGGTGATCGCATTGAAATCATCGCAGATGAGAACACCATAACAATTCCGATTGATATGATCAGCTCTGTCAAGACGTCATCAAAAACAAACCTCCTGCTCGTAACAGAAAAAGGCTATTTTGAGATTAAGTGCAGCACACCACGCTCTGCAACTAAATACATAGTAGCTGTACGATATCTTCAGGGAAAAGAAAATCTTTAATCTCATAATATATTCACCATACAAAAAAAGCATAAGACCGACAATCCGCGGACTTATGCTTTTTTTATTATCGTTAAAGCTTTTTTATATTCCTAAGCTTCTCTCGAAGCTCTGAAAGTGAGCAGTTAAATTCTGCATAGCACCTGTCCGAAAGCATTACAATCCTATGATTTTCATCTGATGCCGATTGCAGAGCCTTGCCGTCAACCTCTCCCCGCAGAATAAAATCATCACAGGGCAGTTCTATCAATGCCGATCCGAAATTATGGCACATAAGGGCATAAGCCTTTGCTCTACGCTCAAAGCAATAAACCGTGATCTCATCAGCCTCGGTTTTTACGTAAAAATACTCAGTAAGCTCATATTCTCCGTCGCCGTTTTTCAGAAGCACGAATTCACGATTCGGATCTCTTATCATTTCCTTTTGCTCCCGTGTCAGAAAATCATTTTTTCTCACGTATTCCCATCTTTTTAATACCTCAAGATTATCTGAAATTCTTGCATTAGAAGCCATAATCTCAAGATTACTCTGAATAGTAACGGGACAGTCAAAGCCGGCCGCGTGAGAGGTACCGTATTCAAATACGTCAGGACGGGAATCCGAAAAAAAGCCCCACCAGCCGAAATTAAGCCGGGTAAAATCCATTTGCATATCGGGAGCCTCACTCAACGGATACTTATTGATCATAGCCTTGAAAATATCCGTGGGGAAAACGTCAAAAGCATTACCTCCGCTTAATATATGCCATGAAAAATGTCCCTTGGCCGCAGCCTCTGCATACAACGGAGGATTTTTAAGCTTACAATAAACACGGTACTGAGCAAAGGGCACCTGAAATTCGTAAGGCGCATTAACACCCTCAGAGCCGTCCATATAAATAAACTCAAAGCCCTGATTATAAATATCGGCGATTTTTTCTGCAAGCTCATCCTGCAAAGAGGAATTCTGATCACAATATCCGCTCGTGCCACCGAATTCACTTATAAATACAACGCCTCCGCCCGTACCCGCAGGATGCGCCGCGGGTGTGGTTCCGTTATAACCTCTGATACAGCCCGTATAACAATAAGGCGGCGTATCGGTGCATGCCTCATAATGAATCAGCTCCGAACCGAAACGAAGCACTCTGCAATTTTCGGGCAACTCAAGCTCAAAGGGATACTGATCCGCACATATAACCGTATCTTTTTCGGATATGCTGCGAGCCAGCGTCAAATTCTGTCTGTGCATAATGCGGTGATCAGGCACGGGAGTAAAATACCGGCTTGAGATCCCTATATGCGAATGAAGAAAATGGAAGCCAGGTATAATTCCTGCGGCTCTGACCTTTTCAAGCATTCTGCCGATTTCATCAAGAGAGCCGTTATATTCTTCCCTCAGGTCATAATTTCCGCAAAGACTGTATCCGTTCTCCTCTTTTACAAAGCAGGTGTAATAAAAGAGCATCATTGAAAAGCCGCCTCGCACGGCATAGCTGATATGCTTTTCAATATTTTCGGGCACGGCATCACACACCCAATATGCAGAAGCGTTTATTTTATCACACCTTCTGCTTTTCACACCACGGGGAAGATCAAAATCCTCCTCAAAGCTGTCAACAATATCAAGAAAGCTCTCCTTCTCACCCGCTATCAGAACAGCAGAGCAGCCCTTGAAGAGCACACCCTTTCTTGCCTCAGCATACAAAAGCCTTCCCTTGTCGGTTTTTTCATATCCGATGAAGGTCTGAGCGGCACATCCCATAACGGCCGCAGAAACGGATTCATCGTGACAGACGTTCATCCACTCCCCGAAATATTTTCTCTCCCTGACGTGCAGATTTACGAAACGAAGAGAAACTGCTGGAGGCATGGCTATTGACAGCCATCTGTACGCCCCTTCATCAAAAACAAAATCGGAAAGAGTAAAAGCAAAATATCCGTTTCTGAATTCTATATCTATTACAGCCTTATAAGGCAGCTTCGGGAAACCTACGATCAGATGCCCGTCCTCATAGCTGAGACTGTCCGAGCAAAGAGTTTCTTTGCGGGACGGATGCATCAGCTTCAGCTCATTATCAAAAAAGCGATCCTGCGTTACATAGCAAAAAGAGGTATTGCCGTCACACAGCAATTCCTCCTTATGCATTTTATCAAAAAAACTCAGTGCTTTTCCGTTTTTACCAAAGCACAGGCAGAATGCATCGGTTTCAAAGCTTACACTATGCGTATTCTGCGAAATAATCATATTTTCATTTACCCTGCAAATTAGTTCTGTCTGTAATCCTTAAGGAAATCTCCGAGATCTCTCATAGCCTTAGCAAGCTGCTGGGCCTCGGGAAGCATTACAATGCGGAAGTGATCGGGATCTTTCCAGCTGAAGCCTCTTCCGGGAATGATCATTACGTGTTTTGAATGGAGATAATCCATAGCAAACTGCTGATCATCCGTAATATTGAATTTCTTAACGTCAAGCTTGGGGAACAAATAGAATGCGGCGGAATTTTTAACGTAAGAAATACCCTCTATCTTATCAAGCTCTCGGCAACAAGCCTCACGTTGTTCATAAAGTCTGCCTCCGGGCACTATCATTTCGCGTGTACTTTCGGGATCATTAAGTGCAGCGGGAATTACAAGCTGCATCAGAGCGTTAGCGCAAAGACGCATAGCAGAAAGCTGAACAAGACCTGCAATAAAGTCAGAAGCATTTTCCTTTGCACCGCTTATAACCATCCATCCGCAACGGAAGCCGCATACGATATGGGACTTTGAAAGACCGTTCATTGTTATGCAAAGAAGGTCAGGACAAAGCGTAGCGGTTGAAACGTGCTCAAGCTCATCCATAACAAGTCTGTCGTAAATTTCATCAGAAAAGATAACAAGCTGATGCTCTCTTGCAATTGCAACGATCTTCTCAAGCAGCTCTCTGGGATAAAGCGCACCCGTAGGATTATTGGGATTTATAAGAACAATAGCCTTTGTCTTTGACGTAATCTTTGACTTTATATCCTCAAGATCGGGATACCACAGACTCTGCTCATCGCAGATATAATGGACGGGCTTGGCACCTGCAATATGTACCGAATTCGTCCAGAGTGAATAGTCGGGCGAAGGAACGAGAATTTCATCGCCATAGTTAAGAAGGGCTGTAAGAGCCATAGTAACAAGCTCACTTACACCGTTTCCTATAAAAACGTCATCAGGAGTGATTCCCTCAATCCCCTTACTCTTATGATAATTGCAGATAGACTCTCTTGCATCGGGCATACCCTTAAGATCGCAGTAGGCAACTGCCTTATCCGCATTATTAAGAAGCGCATTTCTTACAGAATCGGGCATCTTAAAATCAAACGTTGCAGGATTTCCCGTATTAAGTCTTAACACATCAATACCCTGAGCTCTCATTCTGTTTGACTCAACAAAAACGGGACCTCTTATATCGGAATGAACAAGTTGAAGCTTATCTGATCTGTTAATTTCTCTCATAATAAATACCTCCTGAATTATGGCTGACACGATACCGGCAAATACTCGGTATCCGATTCAATGCTGATAAAATTATTATACTCAAAGTAAGAATAATACATTCTGAGCGGCTTACAAAAATCCTCTACGGGAACGTAAAGCTGCTGACGCTCGAGTCTTAAGCAGGGTGCCGTCATTTTCATTTCTCCGAGCGAGGTTATCATAACATCGCTGTTTTCGGTGAATTCGGAAAATCTGTCATAAACCTCAATTCTCACTTTACCCTGCGTATGCTTTGACTCACCGCCCATAAACTTAACTATCTGACCAGCCGGAACATACCAGATATTATTTATATTCACAGCAGGAGTTCCCATTACACAAAGTCCCAAATCATATCCCTTGAACTTTATTCGCGGACGGTTATATTTCGGAGCTCTTCTTATGGGAGTAATTGTGTCTGCCGTTTTATCTATAACACAGTGGTCAACAATACGTCCGTCCTCAACGTAAGCCGTAAGCGTACATTTATCGCCGTCAATATCCACAATACTGAACATTGACAGATCCTCCTCATGCTCATAAGTACAATCATTCCACACCTTGGGCACAACTCTTGTTCCGGGAGGATTTCTGTTTGAGCTTCCGAGATTGTAGTGTATTGTTCCCTGTGAAGGCTTATCGTAAAGACCGTTGTTTCTGCGGGGATAGCTTCTTGCAAAGGAATGCTCGTGTCCCGAGAACATAATATCGTATTTATCAATACCCTCCATCATAGGCGGATAGGTTTCATAGCATTCAAGATTAGGGCCCGAATAGCATACGGGGAAATGATGTGCCGCAAATTTCCAAAGTGCATCGCTCTCGTTTGCCGTGCTTATCAGCCACTCGTTAATAAATTCAAAACCGCTTGTTCCGGTAACGGCAAATAACGTGTTACCGTACCTGAAGGAATAATTGGGTATCTGCCATCCTTCGGGACCGTTTTCGGGATATGAGAATCTAAGCTGATTTGTAAAATACGTTGCGTGCTCCGAATAATATTTTCCCGTAAAGGTGAAATAATCCTCAAAGCCCATATCATCGTGATTTCCCATACAGAACTGAACGGGTATATATTCACTTATTCCCTTGAGCCCCTCAAAAAGTCCCGTCCACTGAACGTCCGTCTGACCGCAGTTTGTATTGTCACCCGCAGTAAGAATGAATCTGCATTCGGGATGCTCCTTAAGTATCTTCTTTATGATCTGACCGAGAACAGAATAATCGGCAGGAGGCTCGGGACCGCCGGTCTGCATATCAGAAAGACAAAGGAACGAGAATTTTTCAGGATTAACGGAAGCCGTTCTGAATGAGAATACAGCACTTCTGTGACTATCGCTTCCGCAGGAGTATTCATACTCCGTATCGCTTTCAAGTCCTGTCATATCCGCAAAGAAAAAGCTGCTCTCATCAACATCCGTTACAAAAGCATTTCTCTTTGCCTCTGCCTTAATCCAGCTGTCTTCAGTGCCGGCTTTTCTGAAAAGTACATATCCGCTCTCAATTTTTACGTCACAACGCCATCTGACCGTCATAGACGAGGAGGGATCCCCCTTGATCGAAAGCATTATCTGATCAGGCTCAGCCTTTGAGCCTCTTATTTTTTTCCATTCTTCTTTCGTCATACATAATACTCCTTACGTATTATATTAAACTTATTAATTCATTTTAACAACGTTTTACCCTAATTGCAACACAAACAAAATAATTTTACAATTTTCTCAAAAAAAAGCCGGTCTCGCATACCATCCGAATTATCTTCTTTTTCGCGAAGAAAAAAACCGAGTGTCCTTTTCGGAACACCCGGCTTCACAATATTCAGTTATTGTTTTTCAGCTCTTGTCAGCAAAGTCTCTGAGCTTTTTGCTGCGGTTAGGGTGACGAAGCTTTCTGAGAGCCTTTGCCTCGATCTGTCTGATACGCTCTCTTGTAACGTTGAACTCAGTACCAACCTCTTCAAGTGTCTTCGGAACATTCGTGCCGTCAAGACCGAAACGGAGTCTTATAACCTTTGACTCTCTTGGTGTAAGCGTACCAAGCGCCTTTTCGATTTCTTCTCTGACAGCCGCCTGATCTGCAGCCTCTTCGGGATTCTGAGAAAAGTCATCGGGAATAAAGTCACCGAGATGGCTGTCCTCCTCTTCGCCGATGGGTGTTTCGAGAGAAACAGGCTCCTGAGCAACCTTGAGGATTTCCTTTACCTTTGAGACCTCCATATCAAGATACCTTGCAAGCTCCTCGGGTGAGGGCTCCTTCTGAAGCTCTGATACAAGATGCGACTGAGCCTTCTTCACCTTGTTGATGGTTTCAACCATATGAACGGGAACACGGATCGTTCTTGCCTGATCAGCAATAGCTCGAGTAATTGCCTGTCGGATCCACCACGTTGCATACGTTGAAAATTTGAAGCCTTTATCCGGATCAAATTTTTCGACGGCCTTCATAAGTCCGAGATTACCCTCCTGAATAAGATCGAGGAACTGCATTCCGCGGCCTATGTATTTCTTTGCAATACTAACAACAAGACGGAGGTTTGCCTTCTGAAGTCTGTGTGTTTCCCTTTTATATTCACGACGATCTGCATGAGTCCACTGTGACTTGCTTTCCTTGTCCTTGTTGCGCATACGGATCTCCTTGATCTTTATTGCGCACTGCATTTCCTCCTCGTTTCTGAGAAGAGGATAGTGACCTATTTCCTTAAGATAAATCTTTACGGGATCATCGGGAAGTGCCGTCTTTGAGCTTTCGCTTTCATCGTAGTTTGGAAAATCTCCCATTGATTCAAGGGACTCAACAGCCGCATTCTTCATATCATCAACGATATCAAGCTGATTTTCATCAATACGGGCATACAGATATTCAAGATCGTTCTCATCAAAGTTGTCAATATACTTATCTATTTCTTCAGATAAGATCTTACCTTTTGCCTTTGATCTGTCAATCAGATTATCAATAATTTTTCTGTTTTCAAGATTTTCTGCCATAATTTCCTACATCCTTATATATTAATATTTTATTCCACAATAAGTGTCAGATTTTCAGTGATAACATTGGCACTGACCGAATAAACGTCGCTGCCGCCTTCATCCGTACCCAGTTGATATAAGGGCACCTGAAGTGAAATAAGCAGCTCGTCCCCTGATTTCACATCCTCGGGAACGGTAAACGTTATAACGCTTATATTGTCATCCGTCAGATCGCAGGTGGTTGCAACCATTCCTCTTACAACGACGCACTCAGCGGATTCATAATCCACGGAATTTGAAGCCACTATCAGTTCAGAATGAAGAGTCTTTGACGAATCATAGGCAAGCTCGGGCGGAGCATACACGTAAATATCAAAGCACGCAGTAAGCGGAGCATTTGATATATGAAGAATAACGTCAACGGTCTCACCGGGCAGAACAGCAGCAGAGTCCTGAATAAGTCTTATCACGGGACTCGGATACTGCGAGGCTTCGCCTGTCGTATCACCGGTGCCGCCCTCTGTTTTTTCTGCCGAGCAAGCCGTTGCAGACAAGCACAGCAAAAGACAAAGCATTATTACAATTAATCGTTTCATTTATCATCTTCCTTTATAAAATCTCTTAATCTTGCCGTTTTACGAACACATCTGCATCCTGTCAGCTTTCTTATTGCCTTAGTCTCAAGCTGTCGCACTCTTTCAGGAGAAACCTTCAACTGCTCTGCTATAGATTCAACCGTTTCGGGCTCATTATTCTCATCTCCCCACAGAAGCCTTAGTGTCTTTTGCTCGAGCTCATTCAAGCTATAGAACAGCTCTGAAAAATTTTCATTGGATTCGAGAACACTCCGGATATTTTTATTCATCTGAAAAACCTCCAAAACTAATTGTTGTTTTGTTTTCTTCTGAAAAGTGCAAGATACTCCTCAGGTGACAGACTTGACAGATCAGGTATCTGCTTCCTGCTTTTTTCCTCAATAAGCACAGCAATACACTGTCTGCATTCCTCTGCGGAATTTGCAATCGTTTCACCCTTTGACAGCAGATATGAAAGGTATGACATTTCCTCGCTATCATTGTCCTCTGCAAAGGAATACAATTCAAGACTGCGTCCCGATGCAATGCGAGAAGAAATATCTCTGAAAAAGCGCTTTCCCCAATCCGTTATAAACACTGCCTCCGACAATTCGGTCGACAGCTTTTTCATATAATCCGGATGTCTCAGAAGCGAAGCCAATATAATTTCCTCTGCCTTTACGGCTCGCACGTTTCCCTTTATCTCGGGATTCGGTGATACGTTTTTTGAATCTCCGAGCACCGTTTTCAGAGCAGCTTCAAAATTATTATCCGACTCCGTTCGCTTTTTGTATCTCAGCTGCTTCGATATCTGCAGCTCAACAGCTTTTTTCTCCACGTTAAGATCTATTGCAAGCCTTGACGTATAAATATCACGCTCTATTGCATTCTTTACGTCTGAAAGAATACTCACAGCCTCGTTAAGAAATCCGAGTCTGCCGTCCTCCGTGCCGACATCATACTTCTGACGCGCATCATTCAATGCAAATTCCGTATCGTTAACTGCCGAGGAGATGATTTTTTTCATTCTCTCCTTACCCTGAGTTTTCAGTATTTCATCCGGATCCTTGCCGTCGGATAGATTCATGATCTTCAGCTTCATCGGAGCAGATGAAAGCATTGACAAAGCTCTTTTTGTTGCCTTTTTTCCTGCCTCGTCCGAATCGAAGCACAAGGTCAGCTCATCACAATAGCGTGTCAGCAAAGAAATCTGCTCAGAGGTAAATGCTGTTCCCAGTCCTGCAACGGCATTGGTAAAGCCTGCCTGATGCATAGCAATAACGTCCATATAGCCCTCGCACAGAATAAGCTTTCTTTCGGAATTATTCTTAGCAAAATTAAGAGCATACAAAGCCTGACTCTTTTTATAAACCACCGTGTCGGAGGAGTTAAGATATTTAGGCTTAGAATCATCCAGCACTCGTCCGCCGAAAGCAATTACGTTGCCTCTTAAATCAATGATCGGAAAAATAAGACGGTTTCTGAAATTATCAATAGCCGAGCCCTTGGCGGTTCTTCTGGCAAGGTCAAAGGAAATAAGCTCAGCCTCCGAAAAGCCCTTTGCCTTCAGATGCTTCAGCAGGGCATCCCATCTGTCGGGAGCAAAGCCGAGACCGAAATGCTTTACCGTTTCCTTCGCAAGCCCTCTTTTGTTTATGTATTCAACGGCGGCTGAAGCCTCGGGTAATGAAAGACAGCTGTGAAAGAATCTTGCGGCCTCTCTGTTTGCCTCGTAGCATCTGCGCCTTAAGCGGTTTGCCTCGTCATCCTGCGGATCGGTGGGCATATTCATTCCCGCACGCTCGCACAAAAGCTTTACGGCATCCGTATAATCAAGTCTTTCTATATTTCGTACAAAGCTTACGGCATCTCCGCCGACGCCGCAGCCGAAACAATAAAACGACTGAGTGTCCTTATAAATAACAAAGCTGGGAGTCTTCTCCGAGTGAAACGGACATAAGGCAACGGGAGTTCTTGCGCCTCTGTGCTTTATCTCTGTATATTTCCCGATAAGCTCTTCAATATCGGTTCTTGCCCTTAATTCCGACAAAAATTCCTCGCTGAACCTCATTTTCTCACCCGACTTCCGTTAAAAAAATTGCTTTCAATTACTATATACAAAAAAATAATTCAATTCCCTTTATTTTTTTTGAAAAAATTTTCACTTTTTTTGCAAAAAGCCGTAAAAATATATTTTTCGGTCTTTATGAGCAGACCGATACGATTATTTTACGGTATCGAATTTCTCTCCTGTCTTTTTTGCAAAAACCTTACCGAAGCTGCTCTCCGTAAGAGCGGCAACGAAGTCCTCCTCTTTTGTCTTAGGCAACCTGAAGCTCACGGTTACGTTTTCTCCGAAATCCGTGGACTCAACTATTCCTTCATACTCGGGAATAAGCGTGCTGAGTCTGCCGTAGAAGCCGTAATCACATAAAACGCTCAAAACAGAGCACGGACTCATCTTTATTATTCCCGCACCCTCAACAGCAATTTTAGCACTGTGGGAATATGCTCTGACAAGACCGCCCGCTCCGAGAAGAATTCCTCCGAAATATCGGGTAACCACCACGCATACGTCCGTCAGGTCGTTCTTTTTTATTACGTCAAGCACGGGAACTCCCGCAGTACCCTGAGGCTCACCGTCATCGGAATATCTCGAATATTCAGGGGTTCTTATCTTGTATGCATAAACATTATGCGTCGCATCCGAATGACGCTTTTTTATTTCATTTATAAATTCTACCGCTTCCTCCTGAGTTGTGACAGGACAGCAGTATCCGATAAAACGGGATTTGTTGATTATATATTCCTCGTCATACCGACGGGATACTGTTATATATTCCTTCATTTTACCGACTCCCGAAATTTTGATAACTTAAATTTTATACTGTTCTTCTTTTTTTGCAAACCCTGCCGCAGCAGGGGGGGGCAGATGTAATATTTGCCGGAATGAAAAATCACAGGTGCCTTTATAAAATCAAAAGACACCTGTTTTGTTGTATTATGCTGTTTTCTGACTGTTCGGCAATACCGCTGTCAAGCTTTTATTTTGATTCGAGATTATAGCGTCTCTTGAATCTGTCAACACGACCGCCTACATCAACAAGCTTCTGCTTACCGGTAAAGAAAGGATGGCAATTTGAGCAAATATCAACACGAAGGTTCTCCTTTGTTGATGCTGTTTCAAAAGTTGCACCGCAAGCACATTTTACAACAGTGGGGTTATAGTTGGGATGGATTCCCTGCTTCATAATTCGATTCACCTCTTTCAATAAAAGTTCACAGCTTAAAAAAACAGTCGAAATATACTTTTAACATACTTCCGCTTAATCAGCAACAAGCATTTTATCATAACACAAATCAAAATGCAAGCAATTTCGCAAATTAATTTCAAAAAAAATCACAAAAACAAGGAAATACTGTCCTTTAGCTTAAGCGAATATAAAATACATTCCTTTACGCGTATATCAAGGGATTTTCTCAGTGCCTCTGCATAAAGCTGCATCTGAGAAAGATATCGTTCCTTTAATATATTAATATCATTAATATTGTCCGTCTTATAGTCAACGATAACGGCGCCGTCCTCTTCAAGAAAAACAAGGTCGATCTTACCGATAATAACGGTTTTCTCGTCCCGGAATTCCTCGGGAACCGAAGGATCAATATCCCTGATACTCTTTGCCATAGTAAACTGCTTCTCACGGTAAGTGCAGAGACTTGTGCTTGCTCTTCGCATAATATCGGAATTAACAAACACACGTATAGCATCCATATCCACACTCTGCGCCGCCTTTTCCGTGAATCTGCCCTCACGGACAAGTCTGTCTCTTTCGTTTTCGGGAAATTCCGCACAAGCTGAAAAATCGCAGTACTGTAAGAACCTGTGAGTAAGCGTACCCACGTCCGCAGGAGTCAGATTCTGAGAATACATAAAGGCGGGAACGCTTCTTCCGAAGCCTGCTACGTCAAAATATTCATTTTTCAGCGACGATGCGGTGTGCTTTGCGCCCGCTCCCGCTACAGCCGCCCATTTGTATGAAAACGCCGCACGCCTTCTGATAGTCTCAACAAGCTCGGCATCGGGAAGCTCAACACGCCTTTCCTGTTCAGGTACGTTTTTCTCAAATACAAATTCATTGAATTCAAATTGAATTCTCCCTGCCTCATCCCCGTACAAGGGTTCAAGCCCCTTTGCTCTGCAATAGTCGGGATGCCTTATAAATGCGCTGATCAGCCATTTTGATGCATCGCCCGCATGAGCAATAAAATAGGGGGATATCTTGTCTGTACCCATAAGCAGGCTTTCATACTCGGCAAGCTGCTTTGCCATATTTCTGAGTCCAACGGGGATATAAAGTCTTTGCTTCGCACGCGTAAGAGCAACGTAATATATTCTCAGCTCTTCGGATAAAAGATACTTTGAATTCATTTTTCTCAGAGCTATTGAAGATAAGGTATCATAGTTCTTGATATTCTCAGGCTCTTTTCTCTTCATTCCGAGGCCTGCCCGATGGTCAATTATAAGATTTGAACGAAGATCCTGCTTATTGAACTGCTTTGAGGTGCCCGCAATAAACACAAAGGGGAATTCAAGTCCCTTGGAGCGGTGCATACTCATTATTCTGACACCGCCCGAAGCCCCCGAATCAGAAGTCTCAGACGAATTCTCTCTGAGAATATCCATATATCGTACGAAGTCACTGAGAGAGGAGCACTGTTCACTGCATTTATCTGCCTTTTCAAGAAGCTTTCTCAGATTGTTTTTTCTTGTTTCTCCGTCGGGCATAGCACCTGCAATCAGAGGATATGACGTATCTGAATATATCTCTCTTATCACAGCATCCGCACCCGTACACGCCGAAAGCTTTTTATAATACTCAAGCCGTCCGAGAACCCTCTGACAGCTCTCATCATTATTTTTGGCTCCCTCAAGAAGTGAATAATACAACGATATTTTTCTGCCGTAGCTGATTCTGAGCCGTGCCGCGTCATCAGCAGTAAAGCCGAAAATGGGAGACATAAGCACTGCAAGCAGATCCGTATCCCGACCTGGATTATCAATAACTCTCAGATACGACATTATCGTTTTTATTTCAACTGTCTCAAAAAAGCTGCAGTTAACATCAGAGGATACCGGAAGTCCCTCATTTTTCAGTGCGTTGACGTATTTCTGAGCAGTCGAAGAGGGAGACCGAAGCAGAATACAGTAATCGGAGGGCCTTGCCCTTCTCCGTTTGTCACCCTCGCCTACCGTCTCTCCCGAAGCAAGGCTCTCCTTTATAAGCTGAGCAATATAGACACTCTCCGTGTCTGCCGCCTTGCTGTCATCTGTTTCAAGAAAGCTGACTCTGACGTCAACGTCAGACTCGGGTGTTGCTCCCTCGGGATAATTCAGCCATTCGTCCTCATTGTAATTGATCTCACCGCATTCGGGAGACATAATATGATAAAAAATGAAATTGACACAATCAAGTATTCCCTTTCGGCTTCTGAAATTATGTCCGAGAATTATCTTCGACCTTTTTTTCTTACCGTCATAATAGGGAAACTCGTTGCTTTTTTCAATAAATATTTCGGGGCTTGCAAGTCTGAAGCGATAAATGCTCTGCTTTACGTCACCCACAAAAAACATATTTTCGCCCTGCTTTGAGACAGAATAAAAAAGGCTGTCCTGAGCACGGTTCGTGTCCTGATATTCATCTATCAGTATCTCAGAGAACTTTTCTGTCAGCTCTCTTGCAAGAGGTGTTTTACCGTCGGGGGCATCGGAATCGACAAGCAAGGACAGGGCAAAATGTGAGATATCCGAAAAATCAAATGCGGATATTTCCTTTTTTGCCTCCAGAAGACACGAATTATATTCAAGCACCGTTTCGGTAAGCTCTCGTGCTACGGCATACAACACGGGGATATCCTGAGCGTGCTCATTCTCGGTTATGTACGTGTAATCACATATATCGGCAAGCACCGCCTTGACCTCGTCACGCTTGGCCTGAACGGACAGCTTAACGGGATTGGCGGCATACCCCTTCGGTGCCGTGGGGAAGCGGGTTTTCTTAATATCCGCAAGACATGCTGTGACCGCTTCATTCTTTTTATCCCAGCTTACCTGTCCGAATTTATCAAGTGTATATTTCAGAATATTTCTTTCCGTACGGAAAAGCTCACGGTATTTGACGGCAAGCTCCTCGTCGCTGTCAAGCAGTCTCAACGCGGCATCGTAAAGCCCGATGCAATACGAAAGGTCTCTCTCTACCTCGCTGATGATATATTTTCCCCAGATGCTTTTTGACGCATCCGACTCGGTAAAAGCATCTGCAAGTCCTTTCAGCCATTTCTCCGATTGCGCCTCACTCATAGAGAAATCGGAAAGTCTTATTACTGTTTCGGTAAGAAGCCTGTCGTTCTTTCCGGAATCAAACATCTGAGCAAGTGCATCAAAGGTTTCATTCTCCTCCGAAAAGCGTCGTTCAAGAACTTTGGCGGCTGTCTGCTTTTTCATTCCCGCAGATTCCGCCGTATCAAGCATTCTGAAATCAGGCTCAATGCCGAGAATATGACAGTTCTCCTTGACGAGGTTCATACAAAATGAGTCCATAGTGCAGACTGACATTTCCCCGAGCCTTGAAAGCAGACGGATATAATCACTTTTCTTGTGTGAGCCCTCGGCAATTTTTGCGGTTATTCCCGAGTAGATACGTCCCCGCATCTCCTGCGCCGCCGCATTCGTAAATGTTACGACAAGCAGGGATTCAGGCGCGACCGCCTTTTGGGGATCGGTAAGCTTCCTTACGATTCTCTCCGTAAGCACGCTGGTCTTTCCGCTTCCAGCCGCCGCAGATACAAGCACCGTTCCGCTGTCGGCGGTAATTGCATTCTGCTGTGCGGGAGTCCATTTGCGCTCAGCCATCATTCTCACTTCCTTTCAGCAGTTCAACGGCCGCCTTATGCGTAATTGAGGGGATCTCTCTGAAATCGTCACCGTCACTATGCTTACAAACGTCCTTATAATCGCAATATTCACAGGTATTCTTATAAGATGATGCACCCGTAACCGGCAAAGCACCGATATTTCCCGAATGCAGACTCTCACCCATGCTTATCAGCATTTCATCTATTTTTTTATGAAGCCGCTCAAAGCCATCCGCAGAAAGGAAGGAGCCCTTGAGCTTTCCGTCCTCAGTCTGCGATGCCTTTATGAATCTGCCTGCGGCACCCTTTTCCATAGCGTGTAAAATCTTTTCGTCCTCAAGGATCAGACCGTTCATTCTGCCGTTGATAAGCCTTTGCTCCTCAACCTCCTCGGCACTTGCACGTCTGGGAAGCTGATCTCCCGATGCATTGGCGGGCACGTAAAGTATTCCCGCAGGTAACGTTTTGCCGTAAAGCTCAGCGGAATTATCCCAAAGGCACATAAGATATATAAGCATCTGCATATTAAGTCCGGAGAAAACGTCTCCCAGCTTAAAATCCTTTCCGCCCGTCTTATAGTCAACAACTCGCAGATATGCATCCGATGCTCCCCTATAAACGTCAACACGATCAACCTTGCCGCTGACGGTGATGCTGCCTCCGTCTGCAAGCTGAAGCTTATAGGGCTCCACGTCTCCGCCCTTTCTTATATCCACCTCAACGCCGACTGTCTCAAAGCTGCTCACCGCAAATTCCTTTATCATTCTGAGAAGTATCTTGTATGCGGTATTTTTCGCCTTATCAAGACTTCTGTTGAGAAGCACACCCTTGTCCTGTCTGCCCCCCATAAAGTCGGTAATAAAGCTCTCCGCAATATCATCTATTTCTTTCCGGAGCTGCTCATCGGACATTTCAACCAGCTCCTTATTTTTTCTTCCCGTGAGAATATTCTCCAAAAGAAAGTGTATCAGAAGTCCGTTAATTCTCGCATCAAGATCAGCAGGGCGCAGTTTTTTCACGTTAAGCCCGTACTGACAAAAATATCTGAAGGCACAGCTGTAATATGCCTCTGCCTTTGAGGGCGATATATACATATCGCTTCCGAACAGCGCTCTAGCCGTCGCGGCATCACGTATTTTTGCAGGTGCATTATCCGAAACCTCGGATAAGCAGGCAAGCTCTGCCGAATAGGAGCTTTCCGAGATATACCTTTTGAGGGATTCCGAATAGACTGTCCCCTCGCTGAAATTCAAGGCACATTCCTCAAATGCGCTTTCCTCGCTTGCTATTTTGTCTATGGAAGAAAGCTCTGAAAAGGATGACTCTGAAATTTCAGGGAATATTTCCTTTATCTCTCCGATTATTTCCGAGGGCTCTGTTTTTGCACCCTCGGGAGTACTGTGGGAATAAGAAAGATAAAGCTTGTCCGACGGACTTGTCATAAGAATATATGCTATCATTCTCTCTTCCGCATAAACGTTTTCCGATATATTTTCAAGAGAAAATTCATTTTCACAGAGTATTCGTTTTTCTGCGGCACTGAAAAGTCCGCCGGAAACGGGAGGCTGAGGAAAAACTCCCTCGTTACAGCCGAGAACAAATACCGCCTTGGGCTCGGGATGCCTTGTTCTGCCTGCCGTTCCTATAACGATCTCGTCAATTCCTGCGGGAATTCTGCCGATGTCCGCAGAGGAAAGAATTATTTTCAGCAGCTCGTAAAATCTTGCTGTTTTCAGGCTTCTTCCCTCTACCGCTTCATACAGCGCATCAAGAGAAGCCATGAGAGCATCCCATACCGACGAGCATTCCGTTGCAGCCGCTTCATTTTCGTTTTCA
>JAZOOE010000171.1:0-3160 GCA_045654865.1 Acutalibacteraceae bacterium
TATTTTTTTTAAAAGTAAATAAAAATATATATCAAAAACCCAAAAATTGTGTTATATTGGCAATACAGAAGTAATTTAACAATCTAAAAGGAGCACAAATTATGAAACTGGCAACTATAGGCACCTCATGGATAACAGACAAATTCATTTCATCCGCGCTGACCGTTGACGGAGTTGAGTTGACTGCCGTATATTCAAGAAGCGCCGACAAGGCAGAAGCTTTTGCAATAAAGCATAATGCAAAAAGCTTTTACTCGGATATAGAAAAGCTTGCCGAGAGCGATGAATTTGACAGCGTTTATATTGCAAGTCCTAATGTCTTTCATTATGAACAAAGCAAGCTGATGCTGGCAAACGGTAAAAATGTAATTTGCGAAAAACCCGCGACCACAACCAAGGAACAGATGACAGAACTAATCGAGTTGGCGGAATCGAAAAATCTGATTTACTGTGAAGCTATTATGACTATCCACACAGATACCTTCATTACTCTCAAACAAGAACTTGAAAAACTGGGATGTATAAGATCCGCACACTTTGATTTTTATCAGCTTTCGTCAAAATATAACCTTTACAAATCAGGTGCAAATCCCAATATTTTCAATCCGCTTATGCACACAGGCTGTCTGATGGATATAGGCGTATATAATCTCTATCTTGCTTGTGCTCTGTTCGGAATGCCGGAAAAGATAATTTCAGATTCAGTAAAGCTTCCCAACGACTGTGATGCCGCAGGAACCGCAATATTTAAATATTCCGACAAATCAGTGGTACTCAATTATTCGAAGGTTGGACAAACATATTCCTATTCCGAGATAATCGGTGACAACGGAACCATAAGATTTTCATCAGTATCGCAATTAACAAATATGTACTTCAATCATAAAGATGTCGAAAAAGAATTATGCCCGGCTGACGTCTCAAGAGATGAAATTATGAGCGGTGAAGTCAGATTTTTTAAAAAGTTAACAGAAACAAAAAACTACTTCGATGAGGCTTATATATTTGCAAAAACAACAGCATTAATGGTAAGAGATGCCTGTGATATAATCAGAGCAGAAAATAATTTCAATTTCTGATCAACTTTTCAATGCGGTCGATTACTTCAGCAATAGCCCCCGAGTCAGAATCACACACGATATGATCTGCCGCACTTTTAGCTAATTTATCAGAACTCGAGGGAGCAAAGCTGACAGCCTGCGACGAAAGCATATCAACGTCATTTGAGCCATCTCCGACTGCAAATACCCTATTCTCATCAATATTGAGACTTCGTGCAAGCTGAAAAAGCGCTCTCCCCTTACCTGCTGTATCTGCAAGAATTTCAATAAACTCTCCGTTACAGGGTATATATTTTAATCTACCCAAATCAATTGTACTCAGATAATGCTGAACCTCCTGACTGAGCTTTCCCGCATAAATCATAATTTTCACAACGGGAAACGCAGACTTATCCGGTAAATCAACAATCTTATATTTCTCTATCCTCAGGCCTGAAAAGTGTCTTAAGTTTTTTTCCTGTGGATTAATCACACAGACACTGTCATCAACGGAGTAAATTTCCGTTCCTAAAAACGGAAACTTACCGTAAAGATTTTCAATAAAATCGATAGCATCATCAGATATACTGTTAAGAAATATATTCTTTCCGGTGATAAAATCATACGCCATAGCGCCGTTGCCCAATAAAACAGGAGCATTTATAAGCTCTGCGGAAAAATTATGAAAGCCGGCCTTTGTTCTGCCCGTTGATATACTGAATCTTCCGCCTTCACGGATAAAATAACGTATTTTATCAATATTTACCTCAGGAATTTTTCCGTCTGAACCTGTCAGAGTGCCGTCAAAGTCAGACACTATCAACACTTTATCAAATATACCCAATTTTATCACCCTTTTATTAAAATTAAACGAAGCATCAAAAGCTTATTGACAAATAACAAATTTGATTTATACTGAAATAAAACAAGCAAAGGAGCAATTCTTATGATAAAAAACATACCAAACGGTGTTTATCCCACAATGATAACCCCATACACATCGGACAACAAAATAGATTATAATGCTGTAGAACAATTAATTCAATGGTATTACGAAAGAAATGTTGACGGAATTTTTGCAATCTGTCAGTCAAGTGAAATTTTCTTCCTTTCTTTTGAAGAAAAGCTTGAGCTGTTGAAATTCATTATGGCCCACAAACCAAAGGACATGACTATTGTTGCGAGCGGACACACCTCAGATGATCTCGACACTCAGATTTATGAGGCAAATAAGTTCATTGAGTGCGGTATTGATGCATACGTTTTTATCTCAAACCGATTCGCAAAGCCTGATGAAAGTGACGATATTCTTCTTGCTAATATGGAATACGTCTCCTCTCATCTTCCTGAGATCGGACTCGGCGTATATGAATGTCCTTATCCCTACAAAAGAATTCTGACGCCCTATGTCCTCGGAAAAATGGCACAAACGGGCAAATACCAATTCCTTAAGGACACTTGCTGTGATTTAGGCATGATCAAAGAAAAGCTGGATGCGGTAAATGGTTCGCAATTAAAAATTTACAATGCTAATTCAGCAACTCTTCTTGATTCATTAAAGCTTGGCTGTGCAGGCTTTTCAGGCGTTATGGCGAATTTCCATCCCGAGCTTTATGCTGAGCTTTGCTCTGTGTACAAATCAGATGAAGAAAAAGCACAGAAGCTTCAAAACTTTGTAGGCTTCTTCTCCGTTGCAGAATGCCAGTGTTATCCTGTAAATGCAAAATATTATCTTTCACTTGAAGGACTTGATATTAATATCGACAGCCGAGCAAGAAGCAAGGATGAATTCACCCCCAACAGACAAGCTGAAATCAAACAGATGCGAGAGTTGACACTCGATTTCAAAAGCTCTCTATAACATAAAAAAGCGGCAATAAAATGCCGCTTTTTTTGTTGACGCAATTTGCTTTTTACTCTTCAAGACTTATATTACGGCAAACAAATCATAACTTTACAGCTGCAAAAAAACAAATCAGGAAAATGTATGAAAATTGATTATATTATGATTACAGCCCAAGTCATCGGGTTGGCAGCAATGCTCGTAACCGTTCTCTCTCTGCAATGCAGAAGCAATCAGAATTTTTACCGGTGTCAAACGGTCGGCGGAATTTTGTTTA
>JAZOOE010000172.1:0-13673 GCA_045654865.1 Acutalibacteraceae bacterium
CTTTCCCCGACAGATTCTTTGATACAGGTATTGCTGAAAGCAATATGATGGGTGTTGCAGGTGGTCTTGCAACAACAGGCTATACAGTATTCGCAAGCTCATTTGCTATGTTCTCTGCAGGTAGGGCCTTTGTGCAGGTAAGAAACACAATCGGCTATCCTCACCTTAATGTTAAAATCGGTGCTACACATGCAGGTATTTCTGATGGTGAAGATGGTGCAAGCCATCAGTGCTGTGAGGATATTGCACTTATGAGAACAATTCCCGGTATGACAATTATTAATCCCGCAGATGACGTTGAAACCCGTCTTGCCGTGCTTGCTGCCGCAGAGCATGACGGTCCCGTATATATGAGATTCGGAAGACTTGCCGTTCCGAGAGTATTCGATGAGAATTATAAATTTGAAATCGGCAAGGGCGTTTATCTTAATGAGGGTACAGACGTAACGATTATTGCAACCGGACTTATGGTTGAAAGAGCTATTGCGGCAGTTGAGCTTCTTAAAAATGAGGGTATCTCCGCAGCTCTTATCAATATGGCAACCATTAAGCCTATTGACAAGGATATCATTATTGATGCAGCAAAGAAAACAGGCTGTATCGTAACTGCTGAAGAGCATAATGTTATCGGTGGTCTCGGTTCTGCTGTTGCTGAGGTTGTCAGTGAAAATTGTCCCGTTCCCGTTACAAGAGTCGGTGTTGAGGACGTATTCGGAAAGTCAGGTCCCGCACTTGAGCTTCTTGAAATTTTCGGTCTTAATGCACAGGGTATTGCACAGAAGGCTAAGAAGGCAATTGAGCTCAAGAAATAAGAGGTGTGAAGTATGTCTTGTTTTTATGATGAAGCTAAAAAATTATATGCGGAAATAGGCATTAATACTGACGAAGCTATTAAAAAGCTCTCTGAAATTTCTCTGTCAATGCATTGTTGGCAGGGTGATGACGTCGGCGGCTTTGAGGCTTCAGGCGAACTGACGGGCGGAATTCAGGCGACAGGTAATTACCCCGGCAAGGCACGCAATATGGAAGAGCTTATGGCGGATATCGATAAGGCCTTTTCCTTGATTCCCGGAAAGCACAGAATTAATCTTCATGCTATTTATGCTGATTATTCGGATGGGGTAGTTTCCCGTGATAAGCTTGAGCCTAAACATTTTGATAAATGGATAGAGTTTGCCCGTGAGAGAGGACTCGGTATTGATATAAACCCCACGCTCTTTTCGCATCCGCTTGCAGCAGACGGACTTACTCTTTCTCATCCCGATGAAAATGTGCGCCGCTTCTGGATTGAGCATTGTAAGGCAATCAGAAGAATAGGTGCTTATATCGGTGAAAAGCTTGGTACACCTTGCCTTAACAATATTTGGATTCCTGACGGATATAAAGAGACTCCTGCTGACAGAACTGCTCCCCGTCAGCGTCTCAAGGAATCCCTTGATGAGATTCTCAGCGTGGAATACGATAAAAAATTCCTTGTAGACAGTGTTGAATCAAAGGTGTTCGGAATAGGTGTCGAATCTTATACTGTTGGTTCGCATGAGTTTTATATGAATTATGCAGCAAAGAGCGGCTGTATGTGTCTTCTTGATAACGGACACTATCATCCCACCGAAAGTGTTGCTGATAAGATTCCTTCAATGCTTTTATTCTCAGATAAGGTTGCTCTTCACGTTACAAGAGGTATTCGTTGGGACTCTGACCACGTTGTCGGATATACTGATGAGCTTAAAGAGATTGCAAAGGAAATAATTATTGCAGGACCCGAAAAGGTTATTATCGGTCTTGACTATTTTGACGCAAGCATAAACAGAATTGCGGCCTGGGTAATGGGTATGAGAAATATGCTCAAGGCTCTTTTAGGTGCTATGCTTACCCCCCACGAAAAACTTGCGGCTCTTCAGAATGACGGCAGCTTTACGGAAATGTTTGTGCTTTCGGAAGAAGTAAAGTCATATCCGTTAAGTGCAGTATGGGACAAGTTCTGTGAAATGAACAACGTTCCCCTGAGAGAAAATTGGTTTGTTGACGTTAAAGAATATGAGAATACGGTTCTCAGCGAAAGGAAGTAATTAAAATGAATAACGTACTTGATCTTAAAGCAGTTGCTAAGTTTGTTGATACATGTAATCAGTCCTGGCTCAAGGGCTGGAATGAAAGAAACGGCGGTAATATGTCCTACAGAATGAAGGACGAAGAGGTTGATGCAATTAAACACCTTTTCTCTGATAAGAGTGAATGGAAGAGCATTGGTATCACTGTTGATAATCTTGCCAACGAGTTTTTTACTGTTACAGGAAGCGGTAAGTTCTATATGAACGTGAAGAATGAGCCCGAAAACAATATCTGTATCGTAAAGATTGATGAAAAGGGTGAAAACTATAAGATTGTATGGGGGCTTAATGAGGGCGGTGTTCCCACAAGTGAATTCCCCACGCATCTTCTTAATCATTCAATCAAAAAGGAAAAGACAAACGGTCGTCATCGTGTAATTATGCACGCTCATCCCGCAAATATTATTGCGCTTACCTTCCTTCTTCCTCTCGAGGATAAGGTGTTCACACGTGAAATCTGGGAAATGATTACGGAATGTCCCATTGTTTTCCCAGCAGGTATCGGCGTTGTGCCCTGGATGGTATGCGGCAGTGCAGATATTGCAGTTGCAACAGGGGAGAAGATCAAGCAGTTTGATGCTGTTATCTGGTCACATCACGGTATTTTCTGCTCTGGTGAGGATTTTGACGTTGCCTTCGGTCTTATGGATACAATCGAAAAGGCTGCTGAAATCCTTATCAAGGTTATGTCCTGCGGCGGTAAGAAGCAGTTTATTACTTCCGAGCAGATACTTGCTCTTTCTGAGCCTTATAATGTCAATATCGACAAAACGATGCTTGAATAATTAACAAAATATACAAAGTTAATTTAGTTCTTGTATTATTGATATTTATATGTTATAATGAATCAGTAATTATTATATATAAATATGCGTTAGGAATGGTGAAGTTATGGCTGAATATTGTCCGAATCCAAAATGTAAATATAAACTTAAAATCACTGATTGGCGTCCCGAGTGTCCCAAGTGTGGTGTTAACATTATGTATTTCGGTATTGAAGACCGATTGAGAGCTGAGGCAGACAAGGCAGAGTATCAGCACGCTAAAAGTCAGCCCAAGTTCGACAGATTAAAGTTCTCTCTTATAGGCCATCCGTTGGCAATCGTAAGACTTGTGCTTGGTCTTCTCCCGATCGTTGCTACCTTGCTTCCTATGGGAACCGTAAATTACGTTCTTCCTTATCTTGAGAAGAGTGCTTCCGTAAATCTTATATCTATCGTAACGTTTATCATTGATAACGGTTTTGACGTTGATTTACTGTTTTCTCTTTTCGATTCTGAACTTGTTGGTACCGGAATGATACTCTGGACGGTTGCACTTGTATGCCTTGTGCTTATGGTTGTACTTACTCTTGTTGGCTTCTTCCTTCTCACTCTTTCTTGTGCACCCAAGGGCTTCCTCAGAAACGTATTGTTCCCCTCAATCGGAATAGTGCTTGCAACTGTATCCTTTGTTTGCTTCAACCTTATGATTGGCAATCTCACAGAAGCTCTTCCCGGTATCTTCAGCGGTAGTGTAAATCCTGCGGCATACATTGTAGCGGTTATAATCTTTTTTGTTATGATCGCTGTTAATGTAGTATATAAGAAGAAAGACATTCAGGTTAAATATAAGGATGTTTCCGAATTCCTTCTTCCTTATAATGAAAGACCTTCTACTCTTGCCAAGCAGGCAGAAAAGGAAGCTAACGCATAAATTTATTAAACAAAAACCGTCATCCGGGACACTTCGCTGTACCGAGATGGCGGTATTTTTATATATCGGAGGTAATTATGGCAATTTTATTTGATGAAAAAAAGAAAATATTTAAGCTCGATACGCTGAATTCGAGCTATGTATTTGAGATTTATAATGAAAATTATCTTGTGCATCTTTATTACGGTGCAAGGATTCCTGATTATAATCTTAATAATTTTCCTGACAGAAGAATGTACGCATCATTTTCGGCTTCAAATCCTCACATGGATGATTGGGTATTTTCTGCTGACGTTTATCCTCTTGAGATTGGCTGTAACGGCTGCGGAGATATGAGAATCTCCTCACTGCAGATAAGAAATGCGGACGGTAATGCATCTACAGATATGCGCTATGTGTCTCATAAGATCTATAAAGGTAAGCCTGCTCTCAAGGGGCTTCCCGCTCTTTATGAAAATGAGGCAGGGGAGTGTGAAACACTTGAGGTTCTTACAAGAGATGCGGTAACAGGTGCAGAAGCTGTCCTTCTTTACACTGTTTTTGAAAAATATTCAGCAATGACTCGTAGCGTGATAATCAAAAACAATTCCGATAAGGCATTTACAATTGAAAAGGTTATGAGCTTTAATCTTGATATGAACGGCAAGGATTTTGATCTTATAACACTTTACGGCAGACATAATAATGAAAGAAATTTTGAAAAAAGACCGCTTGCGCACGGCAGACAGGGAATAGGCTCAAGAAGAGGCTCGTCATCAGCTCAGCAAAATCCCTTTATGGCATTGCTCAGACACGGGGCAAATGAAGAATACGGCGAAGCATACGGCTTCAATCTTGTTTATTCGTGTAATCATCTTTGCGAAATAGAGGTTGATTTTAATAATTCCTCAAGAGTTATGATGGGTATTGACCCCTCTGATTTCGGTTGGCTTCTCGCTCCCGGAGAAGAATTTTATTCTCCTGAGGCAGTTCTCGTATTTTCTGATGAGGGACTTGGCGGTATGAGCCGTACGTTCCATAAGCTTTACAATAATAATCTTGTGAGAGGTCCTTGGAAAAAAGCAAAACGTCCTTTGCTTATAAACAACTGGGAAGGCACTTATTTTGATTTTGATGATGATAAGCTTTTTGATATCGCAAAATGGGCAAAGGAAACAGGAATCGAAATGCTTGTTATGGATGACGGTTGGTTTGGCAAGCGAAATGATGATACCTGTGCTCTCGGTGACTGGGAAGTAAATGAAGATAAGCTTCGCGGCGGAATCGGAAGTCTTGTGTCAAGAATTAAAGGCCTCGGACTTAAGTTCGGTATCTGGTATGAGCCTGAAATGATCTCTCCCGATTCTGATCTTTTCCGTGCACATCCCGACTGGCATATTCACGTTCCCTGCAGAGAAAGCAGTGTCGGCAGACATCAGTATGTAATCGATATGACAAGACAAGATGTCAGAGATTATCTTTTTGATAAAATGAGTGAAGTGCTTGCTCATAACGACATAGATTACGTTAAGTGGGACTTTAACCGAAACATAACAGAAGCCGGCTCGGCTATTCTTCCTCCTGAGAGACAAAAGGAATTTTTCCACAGATTTATTCTCGGAACTTACGAGCTTATGGGAAGACTTCTCGAGGCATATCCCCACCTTCTTCTTGAAAACTGCTCAGGCGGCGGTGGCAGATATGATCCCGGTATGATGTATTATTCTCCTCAGATATGGTGCTCCGATAACACGGATGCACTGTCCCGAGTAGATATTCAGTTCGGTTCTTCTCTTTGTTATCCTGCTTCTGTTCAGGGTGCTCACGTTTCCGCTTCAAAAAGATCAGGATATGAAACAAAGAGAAATGTTGCAATGTGGGGCAGCTTCGGTTATGAGCTTGATCCTGCAAAGATCAGCGAAGAGGCTCGGGAGGAAATAAAGACACAGATTGCCGATTATCATAAATATTATGATCTTATTCATTACGGTGATTTCTATCGTCTTATAAATCCATGGGATGATCCTTACAGAGTTGCTTGGGAGTTCGTAAACGAGGATAAATCTCAGGCTATGCTCACGGTTGTTGTTAAATTCTTTAAGGAAGCAAGAAATTTCTTTATTAAGCTTAAAGGTCTTGATCCTGATAAGTATTATAAGTGCGATGCAGACGGTGAGATTTATTCCGGTGCCTTACTTATGAAGGCAGGGCTTTCTATGTACCACTATCCCGTCGGTGACGGAGAAAGCTACGCTATTCATTTTGAAGAGGTAAAGTAAAACAATAAAAAGGAGCTGTGGAAAACATAAGTTTTTTGCGGCTCTTTTCACTGTGTAATAAAAAAAGAATTTCAATACGTAAACTTTTTTGGCATATATGGTGCGTTATAAAAAATGCAACGGTGAGTTCGATTTTTTTAGTATGAAATAAAAAATTGCAGATAAAAGCGAAATGGGCTTTGCAGACTTGAATATTCTGCAGAGCCCATTGATTATTTAGGTTAAGAGATTAGTGATTGTTTTACGGTTGCCTTTGACGACATAACAAATTCAAGCTTTCCGCCTTGTAAAATTTCTGCTGCTTCTATTCGGAAATTATCTAAATTCCGACCGTTAAACAATACTGATTTTACGTAGATGCTTTGTTCGTCTGCTTCGGAAACGGAGATTTCAAGTGTCTTTCCTGATGACAGCTTGATTTTTGCACTTGTGACAAAGGGGGATCCAATGAGGAAATATTTATGACCTGCAAGAGGATATAAGCCCAGCGCTGCAAAAACGTAGTAAGAAGAAAGTGCTCCCGAGTCATTGTTGCCGGGTATACCTCCTCGTCCCGAGGTGAACATATACTTCATTCCTGTTCTTAATATTTCGCAGGTTCTGTCGTGCCTGTCAACGTAAATATATGAAAACGGGGTTTCTGTGTCGGATTCATTATTAAAGCCTTCGAATCTTCCCAGCTTAATTCCTTCTTCCACAGGAGAATAGTTGTGAGGATCTGTAGGTTGCACCGTATCTTCCTTTCCGTAGCCGAAAAAATCATCAAGAAGCCTGATAAACCTATCCTTTCCTCCGGCAATTGTTATTCGCTTATGCATATCAACCATTTGACGGAAGGAATAATTATAATTTGTGCCCTCGTAATATTCGCAGTCGTCCTTAAGCAGTCCTGTTTCTTCGGAATATACACTTTCCCATTGTTTTGCTAAGGGGATCAGTTTGTCGGCAAGAGAGGTATTGCCGATTTCTTTGGCTATTTCCGCGGTAAGCGCGCAAGCGTCAGCCATATCGAGCATAAAGGTGTGCGATTTGCATCTGCCGTCAACAGTGAAATCCTTTTTGTTGTCAGCAAATATATCTGTTTCTATGACTTTGAGCATTCTTTTTACGTCAATTTTAATGCCGAATCTGTATGCCGTGATAAGAGCATAAGCACCGAGCATTCTTGCCTGCGTTGAATGATTATTGTAATCATCAGTCAAGCCGAAGCCGTTGGGAATATTCCCCAGTGCTTCACCTAAGGATAAAAGCGTCTCACAGATATTCTCGCTTGCTTGCTTATCTGTCAGAAAGATAAGGGGCAGAGCAGTTTTATACATGTCCCACAGCGTTGCAAAGTCTGTCATAAAAGCCTTGTTCTTATCATAAACAAAGCTTTCGCCGAACCAGTCTGAGGGCTTTATGAATGAATGATACAAATTTGAATAGAAAATTTCATATAATGAAGCATCTGAGAATTTTGCATCAATAAGAGAAAGCTTATCGTTCCATACTTCTGCGGCGTTTTGTCTGACTGAATCGAAGCTGAGGCTACATTCAAGCTCCTTCAGCGCCGATGCACAGCTTTTTAATGAAACGGCAAGGGAAATTAGGGATTGCCTGTTCTGATCTGCAAGGGCTGTCACAATATTATCCGACAATTCAATTTTATTGTTGCATTTTACTGCGAAGTAAATATTGATGCCTTCAATAAGTGCGGATGCAGTTGCTGTGGTATCATTGATAATGTCAATTTTCAGATTGTAAACCTTTTTATTCTCCCATTCCGGAATGATAATTCCGTTATTTGAAAAATCGATTTCAATAAAGCCGTCTTCAGAGCCGAATGTGTATCTGTGATAAGCTGTTTTTTTGCTTACGGTAAGCTCACATAAAATATCCTCTGTCCGACAGGAATAATATCCGGGGGATGCCGATTCATCAAAAAAATCTCTTCTGTAGGCAGAATTTTTATAATTCGGAGTTACTACTGCATAGTTGTAATAGTAACCTATTGCACCGGTTCCGCTTTGATGAATATGAGAAAAGCCGATCAGCTTATTGCCGTAATCGAAGTGTGCAGGTCGTGAATGGGAATTTGGTTTATGATCACCGTAGCCCGTAGGATAACCTCCCGTAAAGGGCGAAACGCTCATTGCGCCGAAGGGGAGAACTGCCGCAGGACTGGTATTACCGCATCCTGCTTTTATAAAAAACCATTTTGCGGCAATGCCCTCCGGTTTTGGCAGATCTATTTCGCCTGTGCCCTGAAAAACGTTAACGTAGTTTGTATATTGCATTTGTTTAGTCCCGTTCAATAATAATTTTTCTGTTGCCTATTATATTGCTGAAGCTTATAAGGCAGGTTTTTGCTGTATCTTCATAGGAGATAAGTATGTTTTCTCCATCAATGCTTGCCTTGGAAGGAATGAAAGGAAGTCGGATTCTGATATTTGCCGTGCGCATCTTGGCACCGCTTACGTTTAATATTGCTTTGTTTTCAAATACCTCTGCGGAATCGATTCTTACTGATGTTCCGATGATTTCCCAATCACTTTTGATTTTAGACAGATCGAAAAGCATAGCCTTATCATTAGGATAAACGACCTTTTCTGTAACAATTTCAAAATCGGAAGAAAACATGTCAGCAAAAAGCCCTTCAAATACAAGCGGCTCATCATTTATGCTTTCATCCATAACGGCTGCAATAATGTAATTAGCTCTTTCAATGATAAGGTGGTTGGAAAACTCAGGTGTGTAACCGTTTCTGTTTGCCGTTTCCGTGAAAAAGTCACGGAAGGATGCCGCGTTCTTCTCGGAGTAGGCAAATTTACAGGGGTTGATATTCCATACGGCGGCGGTGCCTTCTCCGCAGGTATAGATAGCCTTTTCTTCGGGAGGGGTGATTCCGAGCATAGAGAAAAGATGCTCGGCGGGATTATTAAATTTATCGGTCCACCAGGAATTAATCTTATTAAAGGGATCTGAACCGTCTCCGACGTAAATAAGCTGTCCGCCTTCTCTTACCCATGATGCAATAGAGTTGTTGATATCTGGATAATCGGGCTTCATATATTCATAGCTCATTAACAGCATATCGTAGTCGTCAAGATAACCTACGTATCTTCTTGCATTGTCAAGAAGTACCGGGCGTACGGGAATGCCGTATTTGAGCAAGGGGAGAGCTAAACTGAAAAATGCCGGAAATGCATTGGATGACATAAATTTCAGCATAAGCTCCTTGTCTGTGCATGTGTCATTAAAAAGCTCGTTTCTGAATCTGTTTAACAGCTCGTCATCATCATTGAGAACTGTGCCGACTATTTCTTTAGCCTCTTCAGTGAAAAATGAGTCGGGATATTCGCGTTGATAAAGCTGACAGTCTCCTACAAGAATGCCTACCCTGAAAGAAGGCTCGTCTGCTCCCTCAATGGTGCCGAGTGTGTTAAAGGCATTGTTAAGTATAGTCTCGTATTCCTCGGGTATAGGCTCAGCTTCCGGAGAATTTTTAGGATACTTATTCTCAAATACTCTGTTCGGCCAGGGGCATATCTCGTAGGTGTTAACTTTCGGATGCAAAAGGGATGCCGCAACCGTACACAGATAGTTCTTTTTGTAATCCGTCCAATCAAAGGCGGGATTATCCTCAATCGGATCATGCAGGAACCACATATGTCTGCCTGTGCCCTTGACAAGCTCCTGCATTACGCCATATTCAAGGAATGCCGTTTCAAAGGTTCTTTCGCGGAATTCGCCGTTGAACCAATTTTTTTCTCTTGAGGTACCCGTCCAAACCTGAGCTATACAGCCGTCTACACCGGGAATATCAGCCAGCTTGCCTTCGGGGCTTACAATTTTCCATTGAGTATAATTTATCAAGGAGTGAGTGGGAATGTAAAATCTCAGATTGCGTCCGTATCTTACCTTTGCATATTCCTTGAGCGAAGAGGAGAGTCTGTCTATTGTTCTTGTGTAAAGATAAGCCTTTAGCTTTCCGCATTTGTATTTTGCATCAACGCTCTCATGAGGAGCCTTCCACGGCTCTCTGTAGTAAAGCTCGTATTCGCGTTTGAATGCAGGGGAATATCCTCCTCTGTCCCAGAACTCGGGCTCTTCAACGTGAATTGCCTCAACTCCGGAGTCAACAACTGCCTTGAGCTTTTCTGTGAGATAATCAGCAAATGATACAGTAGGTACCATATAGGGGACGTCCTTGCCGTGAACTATCTTATTACCGAATCTGTCCTCCTGTGCTTCGTCCCAATGGTTTTGTCCGTCGTATTCGCCGAAAAGATAATCCTGATATTGGCCCCATGCGATTCCGGTCATAAAATGTATGACGTATCCTGCATCCTTATGCTGCTTTATTCTTTCTGCCGTGCTTCCGTCAAGTCTGTAGACCATAACGAAATCGCATTTGTTGTCTATGCTTTCTATCAAATGGCAACCGGACTGATAACCGGTGCGCTCTTCTGTTTTGTTTCTTATGTAAGCCATAATTTGACCTCCTTTTTCTTGTTAATGTTATAATATAATAAAAAAATTTGAATTTCCATAGCAAATCAATAAAAATGTTAAATTTTTTCAGTTTTATATACAAAAAAGGACAGAAAGCAAAAAAATATTTTAAGTATTTTGCATATTTTGCTTGTATTGCCCGCTTTAATTTGTTATCATTAACATAATAATTATACGGAGAATTGCTGAAATATTGTATCGGGAATGATAGTATGCTGAGGAATAAGAATTTTTGTGTTTCTTTTGTAAGACATGCTGAGTCTTTGGGGAATATCGGTGTTACGTATACCCCTGAATATCAAAAGGATGATCCTCCGCTGAGTCCTGCGGGGCTCAATCAGGCAGAGCGTCTCGGAAAAAGCTGTATTACGGACAGTGTAACAAAAATCTGTTCAAGTCAGCTTATAAGAGCCGTTCAGACGGCATATCCGACTGCAAAAAAGCTGAATAAAAGGCTTATTCTGTTGCCGGATCTTATGGAGCTCGGCACAACTATAAGCGGCACGGAATTGTGGCGTTTGGAGCGGGATTATCCCCTTTGTGATCCTTGTATCAGTGAGCCTTCTCCTGCAGGCGGTGCTTTGCTTCTCGGCAACGAGGACGTGCAAGCGCTCACTGCGAGAGGAAAAAGATGTATTGAGTATATCCATAAGATTGCCGAAGAGGGGGATCACATAATGGTTGTTTCTCACGGTTCATTTTTCGGGTATCTTATAAGGGCGGCGTTGGATATTGATTTGCCTGAAACGTTTTGCTGGCAGGTCGATAATTGTTGCATAACAAAAGTAATTTACAGAAGCGGAGCTGTTCCGAAGCTTTCTTTTGCGAATTTTACCGGTCATCTGATTGATCAATGACAGACGGCATCCGTATCAGAATTAAAAGGAGGAAAAATTTATGGCAAAATGTCCTAAATGTTCTAAGAAGCTGAGTATCTTTGATATCAGTCAGTTCTGTCCGGCCTGCGGTGTTAATATGAGATTTTATAATTTTGAAGAAAATTTCATCCGCGAAGCAAAATATGCCGAGCTTTCGCAGGCAGGCTTGAAGGTAAAGCTTCGGAATCTCAAATATTCATTTTCAGGTTCAAAGCTTGTAACGGCAAAGCTTATCGTTATGCTTTTGCCCTTGCTGTCGCTTCTTATACCTTCGGGAAATATCAGTGTATCTGCACCTTTTATACAGTTTGATGCGCATTTTGGTATTCTCGGTCTTGTCAATATTATTACGGGCGGCGCCCTTAATTATTTGCTTCAGATGGGTTCTTCTGCTATCACAGGTGAATCCTTTACAGCACTTCTGACTGCACTTATCTGCTTTGTTGTTGTTGCTTTGCTTTCCGTTTTTTGTTTTCTTTTTTCATTTTTTGGTTTTGCAAGCATAAAGAATATGCAAAAGGTCACTACGGTTACAGCTGCACTCGGTATTGTTATGAGTGTTGTAACAATGATCACTATCGGCCTTTTTGCAAAGTCAGGTGCTGACAGTATTCTTATTGATGGCAGCTTCGGCTTCGGTCTTATTGTGACTCTTATAATGTTTGCTGCCGTATTTACCGTGAACCTTCTTCTTTGGAAAAAAGGTATCCATCCCGTATATGATGAGGGAGTAGAGGAAAGAGTAAGAATATTCAAGGAAGTCAAAGCAGGCAGAATCAATCTTGATGATCTTCCTCAGCCGGTTGTAGAGACAGAAGCAACAAGAAAGATAGATGAGGAAATCGCAAAAGAAGAGGCTGCATTTTTAGAAAAGCTTAAAGAGGGAGGAAATAAAAATGGCTGAAAAGAAATTTGACAAGCAAAAGCTGTTATCCGTAGGCGTTACTGTTATTCTTCTCGTCTTTTTTATCGGCGGCTTCTGGATAGGGCTTGACAGGGTTCGTTCAATGGAAGGCACGTTCCCTCCAAATGATATTAAGGAGGGTATTTCCGCGGCTCCTGAAACCCCGCAGCAGGTATGGGATTATTACTTGCAGTCAGTTGAAAAAACAGAGAATAGTCCTGCGCATATTTCTACGGGCATAAGCTATGATATTGCAAATATTGTTACTGACGGCTCGTCACAGTTTACAGAAACGGTGATTTTTGCAAAGAATAATATTCAGGGCTTTCTGTCTTCATCTGCTCAGGTCACAGCCGGAAGTGAATTCGGTTATGATACGGATAAGCTGTTAGGACTTCTTGATATAGGTTCTTCAGATAATATAAAGGAGATCAGATGCTCCTACATATACTATTCCTGTCCCTCCTGCGGACTTACAAGTGACGAACAACTGAAGGAGTGCACTCCTTGCGGATCTACGAGAGAATATTTCAAAAAGTATCAACCCGAGTATGAGGTTGAATTTGTTATTGATGCTTCTATTGAGACAACTGCCCCCGAAATTTTTAACGCTCTGTTTACTCCTTCTGAAACAGAGGCTGTTCTCAGCGGTATTAACGGTGCTGCAGACGGTAAATTTACGCTTGAAAATACAGAAATTACATATAAGGATCTGCGAGTAATCTTTAGGGTCAACAGACTTACAGATGAGCTTACAAGTGTTCGCTATTATAAGAATATGTCTGTTTCAACTGATGTTGTATTTGCGGCCGAATACGAGACGCTCGGTGTGAAAAAGCTTTCCTTTGATTTTACGGAATGCGAAACCTTTAATGTAACATGGCCTGCAATTACTCTTAATAACGAGGTGCTTGAGATTGAGCCCAAGGGAACGGATAATCTTCTTGCAACCCTTACGTGTGAAGATCCTCTTGCAATGACCGTTACGTGGACCTCATCTGATCCCACTGTTGCAACGGTTGATCAGGACGGTTATATCAATACAACTGCAAAAACCGGTGAGGCGGTAATTACAGCAACTTATGAATATCTCGGAACAACATATTCCGACACATGTACCGTAAAGGTAAAAACTTCCGTTGAATCTATGAAAATGAGCAAAAAGAATATTGTGCTTGCTGTAGGTGAGACCTTCACACTTGAAACCAAGATCTCACCTAAGAAGGCAACAATTCAGACTGTTACTTGGTACTCTGAAAATGAAGACGTTGCAACGGTTGATGCAAACGGTGTTGTCACAGCGGTATCAAAGGGTGAGGTTATCGTGTAT
>JAZOOE010000173.1:0-24131 GCA_045654865.1 Acutalibacteraceae bacterium
TAAGCGGTAAGATTTACATTTTTATTAGCAACAACTTTACTACCAAATCGCTTGGTAATATTTTTAAGTTCAATAGCCGGTTGTTTTGACACGTTGAACCCCCGTTCTTTAAAAATTTTCAAGAAATTGCTGTAAAAAATCACAGCAATTTCTTCAAAATCAGTCTAAGACGAGCTTCCTCGCCTTAGACTGCAGATTTTTATTAGCCGTAATTTTCGTCAAGAAGTGTGATACCGTCGATTCTGAGATCGAAGTAGGGAGCTGAACGGAACTTTGATTCATAGAATACGCCGTTCTCAATAACCTCTGTATCAGGTTCATAAGCTGCATCAGTATTAACGTCAGCCATGTAAGATGTCTTTGTCTCGCCGCCAACTGTGAATGTAGTTGCGTCGAATACATTGATTGAACCGTCAAGGAGTTTGCCCTTAACTTCTTCAAGCTTTGCAACTGTGCCTTCTGCAGCAGCAGCTTCATTTACTTCTGTAAGGACAACTGAGCCTGTTTCGATTGTACCTGTCCAGTCAGCAGCAATAGCTTCGCCGTTCTGTACGCACTGAATCATATACTTGAAGTAGGGAGTCCAGTCGATTCTTGAAGAAACGATAAAGGTGTTGGGACAAGCAGCAACTGTTGAGCCGTTGTAGGAAACGTTGGGAACACCTGCTGTTTCGCAAGCTGTGGGAGCACCCATTGAGTCAGCATGCTGGCTGATAAGTACACAACCACCGTTGATAAGAGCCTGAGCAGCTTCCTTTTCAAGCTTTTCATCATACCATGAGCCTGTGAACTTAACGTCCATTGTTACTGAGGGACAAACGCTCTTTGCGCCAAGATAGAAGGATGTGTAACCTGAGATAACTTCAGCAAATGTGAAAGCACCTACGTAACCCATCTTAGCCTGATCTGCTGTGATCTTGCCTTCAGCGATCATTTCGTTAAGCTTGAGACCTGCAGCAACACCTGCAAGATATCTGCCTTCGTAGATTGATGCGAAAGCGTTGTGGAAGTTAGCAAGACCTGCTGTGTGAGCCTGTGTACCTGTTGCATGGCAGAACTGTACGTCTGTGTATTCCTTAGCAGCTTCGATAAGGAATGATTCGTGACCGAATGAGTCAGCGAAGATTACGTTACAACCGTCAACCTCAATAAGCTCAACTGCTGCGTCATAGCAAGCATTTGACTCGGGAATCTGAGTCTTCTGTGCATACTCAATGCCAAGCTCTTCACAAGCTGCCTTTGCAGCATCGATGAAGTTCTTGTCATAGGTTGAGTTTTCGTCGTGAAGGAAGATAAAGCCGACTTTAACTTCGTTTAATTCACCGACAGTTGTTGTCTCGTCTGCTACTGTTGTTTCTTCTGTGTTGCCGCCGCAAGCTGCGAAAGCTACAACCATTGAAAGAGCAAGAACGAGTGCGAGTACTTTGAATACTTTTTTCACTTTGGTTTCCTCCAAATTTTTATTTATTCTTTTCAATCATCGCTTCTGAAACTGATGCTGTCATCAGTCATAGAATCAACGATTGCCAAAGACTTAAGATTGACTCCCTGCTGACGGATCTGCTTTCCGCCGTCCTGGAAGCCCTTTTCGATTGCGATTCCCACACCTTGCAGGCAAGCCCCTGCATCCTCGATTATCTTTTTAAGTCCGAGAACAGCCTGTCCGTTGGCAAGGAAATCGTCTATGATGAGAATATTGTCATCCTCTGAAATATACTTTTTTGAAACGAATATGGTATAGCTCGTTCCCTTCGTATAAGAAAAAACCTCAGCAGTGTAAACATCATTGCCGATATTCTTATGCTGACCTTTTTTTGCAAAAACAACGGGCACGTCAAAATGCTGTGCCGCAAAGCATGCAATGGGAATACCTGATGCTTCTACCGTGAGAATCTTTGTTATGTTAAAGGATGAAAATAACCTGTAAAATTCTTTACCGAGCTCAGAAAGCAATGAAACGTCTATCTGATGATTAAGAAAACTGTCAACCTTGAGAATATTTCCCGGAAGAACTGTTCCGCAGTTAAGAATTTTCTCTTCAAGCATTTTCATAAAACTCACTCCTGAAATCAAATAAAGCACAATCAGTATAACTCACGCAGAAAAATAAATCAAGAAAATTCGCCCAATTTTTTAAGTAATTTTTAACTTTTCTACGAATATGCCAATTTGCACTGTCTTTTTCGCTTTTCCGACTTGCAAATCCTTCAAAAATACGTGCCTTTCACGACAGTAATACCGACACGGATCGATTAACAGTTTGTTAATATACTGTTTTCCGTAATTTTACAAACAATATTCAGAACTTTTGCCGTTTCGTCAATTAAAAGCCACAAAAACCGATAACAATTATTGTTAAAAAATACAATTATTAATCTGTTGACTTTGCAAATCAAGTATTTTACAATATAAGCATAATCAGTCGGTATGTCCGAAAGGATTATAATTTACTCGAAAGGATGTTTTTTGTAATGAAAAAAACAAACAAAATCATAGCTCTTTTACTTGCTGTGATTCTCGCTTTTTCATCCGTACCGCTTATGGCTTCAGCCGCAGCAATCAAGGATGACGTAACAACAGTTGAGAAGCTTATTCAGGGCGATAGCCTCGGCAATCTCGTTGAATGGCTGCTCAAGAACGTAAACAACAGAAAAGAAGAAGTTTTAGGCACAGTCCTTCGTCTTGTTTTCATGTTCGTTGAAGACGACGCTCTTCAGGCTAAGATCGGTGCAACAGATCTCATCAAGGCATCTGATGATGATCTTGCAAAGATTCTCGTTAACTGGCTTAATGACGACATTCTCCCCGGTTTACAGGAGGATCTTGCTTCTGACGATACAATGGAAACTGTTCTTGACGTTGTTTCTATTAATGTCGGCTCAGTTGACAATGTTATAGCTTCTCTCTATGCTCTCGCAACAAAGGGTGGTCTTGGTGATATCTCAAGCCTTAAGGAAAGTGCACTTGTCTACAAAAAAGGCGGTGCCTTCCAGAAGGATACCCTCGTAACAATTTCAAACTCCGGAGCAAAGGGTGCTCTTTATGCAGTTTTACAGTTCCTCAGCGACAACACATATCTTTTCAAGAATGCACTCAAGGGTGATATCAGCCTCGGTCTTCTCTTTGCCCTCAACGGCACTGTCAATGACCTTATCACTGATTTCATTTCCCCTGACGCAATCAAGGAAATGCTCTGCGATGCAATTGAGCTTGATTATGAAACATACAAATCCTTTACGGCAGACGAGATCGTTGCAGCTGCTTTCTTAAAGCTTCTTACAGGCGCTGAAACAATCGCTAAAAACGATGCTGCTGCAGTTATGAATCTTACATTCTACGAATTCCTTGACAAGTATGCAGGTCAGATCTACAAGACTCTCCTTCTTGATCCCCTCAACAAGGACGTTAAGGAGCTTCTCATTGAAAACCTCAAGCCCCTCGATGATGAATACAACAACATCTTTGACGACGTATTCAACTGGGACTATGAATTCAAGGGCAACGAATTCGACGACGTTCTTGCCGCAGGCAAGGGCAATATGGTAGCAAAGCTCAATGATGCAGTTATCGCTCTTCTCAAGGTTATCCTTACAAAGGATGCATTCGACGGTCTTGCACTTCAGACAGGCGGCAACGAAAACCTTGAAGAAAACCTTGCAAAAACATTCCGTTTTGTTCTTCCCAAATTAGGACAGATCGACAAATCAAAGCTCGGCGCTGACCTTTCAGGCTTTACAGCAGAGACAGTAGCAAAAATGACCTCTGAAGAAATGGCAGTAGCAGTTCTCAAGCTCTTCTTCCCCGGCTGGTTTGCAAACAGCTCCGCAAATGAAGTAAACTCAGTCAAGACTCTCGAGCAGCTTGCAGTTCTTGCTGCAAAGTATGCGGTAACCAACAGCGAGTGGGTTCCTATGACGATTTCCGCTGTAAATGATATTGCAAACGTAAGCGCAATGTCTGATGACGAATGTATTGCTGTTATCTTTGAAATCGGAATGGAAACAGCAGCAAAGGCTCTTGATTACAACAAATCAACAACTTACTACGAGCTTCCCGCAAACACCGCAGATTGGACCGGCGAGGATTATCTTGATGATATCGCAGACTGGGCTATCAATTTTGTAAGCGGTATTCCCGCAGTTGCTGAAAAGCTTTCAACAAAAAGAGGTGAGCTTGACGGCGAGGGCGGATTCTACAAGCTTAACGTAATCCTTGATTCTCTCTTTGATCTTTCATTTATTTCAGGCTGCGGCAACCCCGCATTTGAATTTGACGTTGAGACAATGCTCCTTGATGAGTTCCTCGGCAACCTTCTCAACTTCGACATCGAAAATGCAGTAGCAATGCTTGCTAAGAACGAAAAAGCATCACTTTTCGACAAGAAGCTCAACTTAGCAGTAATCGACCTTGTTGACGATCTTCTTACAGGTCTCTTCGCAGAGAGCTACACTCTTCCCAAGAATATTCAGTTTGGTGACGTAGACGGCTCCGGTGTTGTTGATTCATCTGACGCAAGATCTGCACTCAGAATTGCTGTTAATCTTGACAAAACAAATGATCGCACGGTATTGACTGCAGCTGACGTTGACAGAAGCGGCGCAGTTGAATCCAGTGACGCAAGAAGCATCCTCAGAGCAGCAGTAGGTATTGAATCTCTTTAATACAGCTTTTACTCAAAACAATCAGCGGTGGGAAACCACCGCTTGATTTTTTGTCTGAATATTCATTTAAAAACAGAAAGAAGCCGTCTGCTTAATGCCGATGGCTTCTTTCCGTTATTTGCAGTTATTCAACAGGATTTCGTAATTAATAAGCGTTACCCCATACAACCATATTGATTGCCTTTTTGCCGCAGCAAACGCAGGTATCGGAAAGATTTTCCTGCTGGAAGGGTATACATCTTGAGCCAACACCGGTAAGCTCCTTAACCTTATCCTCACACTCTTCGCTTCCGCACCACATAGCCTTTACAAAGCCGTCGCCGTTAGCAGCAAGAGCATCCTTGATTTCATCAATCGTTGTGCATCTGTATGTTTTCTTTTCTATGTTCTGAAGTGCCTTTTCATAAAGAGCATTTCCGAGCTCCTCAAGAAGTCTTGCGATTTCCTCTTCAAGATTATCAAGAGAAACAAAATACTTCTCACGGTTGTCACGGCGAACAAGAACACACTGATTGTTTTCAATATCCTTGGGGCCGATCTCAAGACGAAGGGGCACACCCTTCATTTCATATTCGCTGAATTTCCAGCCTGCGGAGTTATCGGAATTATCACACTTTACTCTGAACTGAGAAGCAAGTCTTGCTCTTAATTCCTCTGCCTTTTCCTTGACACCGGGCTTATGAGCAGCGATGGGGATGATTATTACCTGAGTGGGTGCAACCTTGGGAGGAAGCACGAGACCGTTATTGTCACCGTGGGACATAATAACAGCACCGATAAGTCTGGTTGTTGTTCCCCATGAGGTCTGGTGAACGTACTGCTGCTTATTCTCCCTGTCTGTGTAAGTCATATTGAATGCTCTTGCGAAGCCGTCACCGAAATAGTGAGACGTACCTGCCTGAAGAGCCTTACCGTCGTGCATAAGTGCTTCAATGGCATAGGTTGCCTCTGCACCTGCGAATTTATCTGACTCCGTCTTCTTACCCTTGATTACGGGCATATTAAGAACGTCCTTACAGAAATCTGCATAAAGATTAAGCATACGCTCTGTTTCTTCAATAGCCTCTTCGGCAGTAGCATGAACTGTATGTCCCTCCTGCCAGAGGAATTCTCTTGAACGAAGGAAAGGTCTTGTTGTCTTTTCCCAACGCACTACGTTACACCACTGATTGTAGAGCTTGGGGAGGTCTCTGTATGACTGGACAACATTTGCATAATGCTCACAGAAAAGTGTCTCTGATGTAGGTCTTACACAAAGTCGCTCCTGAAGAGGCTCACTGCCGCCGTGAGTTACCCAAGCAACCTCGGGAGCAAAGCCTTCAACGTGATCCTTTTCCTTCTGTAAAAGAGACTCGGGAATAAACAGGGGCATATATATATTTTCGTGTCCTGTCTCCTTGAATCTTTCATCCATCTGCTTCTGAAGAAGCTCCCAGATAGCATATCCGTAGGGACGGATTATCATACAGCCCTTAACACTTGAATAGTCAATAAGATCAGCCTTTTTTACAACGTCGGTATACCATTTACCGAAGTCGTCCTCCATAGCGGTAATGGCTTCAACCATTTTTTTATTTTCTGCCATAAATAATTTCCTTTCAAAAATAGCATTCTATACCAAAACTTTTTAATTTTCTGCTCAGAGAATATACATTCTCCTCCATAGCGTTATATGTAAGCGCTCTCATTCCGGCTTTTTCCGAGGCTGATACGTTTTCATGAGAATCATCAATAAAAATACATTCCTCGGGAGCAATGGAGAATTTATCAAAAAATGCCTGATACACAGCCTCTTCCGGCTTGATAAGCCCGAAATCACAGCTTGCAAATTTCCCGTCAAAAAGACTCAGTACGGGAAGTTTAAGGCTGAGATAATGAAAATTCAATCCGATATTGCTGAGCAGAAAAATTTTATATCCCCGTTGCTTAAGAGCAACAATGAGATCATCGATTCCGGGGTTGAGCGGCATAAATTTCTCTTCAAAATCATATCTTGCAACACAGGCATAAAAAAATTCTTTAAGGCTGTCGGGAAGCTCCTGAAGAACATCGTGAAATAAAACGTCCCTATAAGAATATCCCCTGTCAGCATCCTTCCAGAAGGGAGAGTTAAAGATCTTTGCCGAAAAAAGCTCCTTTTCCTCCTCACTCAAAGGGAAGCTCTCCATCATAAAATACGGATCGTACCTGCATATAACGTTACCGAAATCAAAAACAATATTTTTAATACTCATAAATCAAAAAAAGCAGGGGGGCGTACCTGAGCACACCCCGCTAAATATCATATCAACTGCCGCAAAGATATTCTGCTCACCGTTCGGGGCAGAGTGCAGAAATATCTGAAAAAACAGCAAAAGGAATCAATCCTTGTTCTTGAATAAATTAAAGATGTCTAAAAGACTCGCATCATCAACGCCTATTTCGGGCTCCTTAGCTGCTTCGGGCTCCTTTACGGGCTCGCTTGCCTGAGCCTCTGCTGCAGCTGAGGGAGGAGTATTTACGTTTCCGTCCTTACCGAAGCCGGTAGCAATAACGGTTACAACCATTTCATCATCAAGAGCAGGATCAGTAGATACACCGAAGATGATGTTTGCATCAATATCAGCGGCATCCTTAACGATCGTAGCAGCAACGTCAACCTCATCAAGAGTAATATCGCTTGAGCCTGATACAAGGATGATAACACCCTTTGCACCCTGAATGGTTGTTTCAAGAAGGGGGCTGGAAATAGCAGCATTAGCAGCAATTTCAGCCTTATCCTTACCGTTACCTCTGCCAACACCCATGTGAGCGTGGCCTGCATCCTTCATTACTGACGTTACGTCAGCAAAGTCAAGGTTGATGATACCGGGGATCTTAATAAGCTCTGCAATGCTCTTCACACCAAGACGAAGAACGTCATCAGCAACGGAGAAAGCGTTAAGAAGAGTGATCTTCTGATCGGAAACAAGCTTGAGTCTCTCGTTGGGAATAACAATAAGGCTGTCTACGTTCTGTGCAAGCTCTGCGATACCTGCTTCAGCCATAGTCATACGGCGACGACCTTCAAATTCAAAGGGCTTAGTAACGATACCAACAGTAAGAATACCCTTTTCCTTTGCAAGCTTTGCAATTACGGGAGCAGCACCTGTACCTGTTCCGCCGCCCATACCTGCGGTAATGAATACCATATCGGTTCCTGCAAGAACCTCATTAATTGCCTCTGAGCTTTCCTCAGCGGCTTTTTTACCAACCTCGGGCTTTGAGCCTGCGCCCTGTCCCTGAGTAACCTTTTCACCTATCTGAATCTTAGTTGTAGCCTTTGAGTTAAGAAGAACCTGTTTGTCTGTATTAACAACGATGAATTCTACACCCTTAACATTTGATTCAACCATTCGGTTAACGGCATTTCCACCGCCTCCGCCTACGCCTACAACCTTAATCTGAGTAACAAGATCGTATTCGTTTGACATTTCAAATCCCATATTTAAATCCTCCAATTAATTTACAATTATCTTTTTTAATACTAACACATTAGTTTTTAAAATTCAAGAATAAAATAAAAAATATTACAAACTATTACAGCAAAATCACAAAGAAATATGTACCGCATGAGCGCGCCTTGCTTCGTCAATCATCCGAATGAGACTGCGCTTTCCTCCTCGGTGGCTTCCTCAGAGGCTTCCTCCGACACAATTTCACCGTAAGAATCAGCTGAAGTCTCCCCCTCCGACGTTGCCTCCGCGGTAGTCATCTCATCAAAATTCACGTTATTGTCATAGGTGTCACGAACGTAAGCCTTTCCGTCGGCAGAAATGTTTACAACAAAGACTCCGTTGGGATTTTCTTCAATGGTTTTTTCTATAACATATTTTCCGAAGCCCAGCTTTTCATCTGCTCCCGCAAGCGTACCGAGCTTTACCTCGATGCGGTGATCTATAACAAGGACAACGTTGGAATCCGATGAAAGATCGTATTCAGATACACCCTCAAGTCCCATATCCTCAAAAGCATGCGCAAGCTTTGTAAATTCTTCAATACTGATCTCGGAATTAAATACCACGAGCTTACCGGGCTCAGCCTTTTCTATCTCAACTCCCTTTATCAGCGCTGACTGAGCGGGCAGAACTCCCGAGTCATCGTCAAGCACCTTGCAGGAGTTGTTCATCAGAATATATCCGTCTCCCGTATCAACCGCAAGAGAGGGCTTTGCATCAATTATTTCAACAACAATTTTATCGGGCCATTGTCTGGTTATCTCAGCGGACTCAACGTAAGGAAGAGTTTCCTCAAGCTTACCCTCAAGGTAATTGAGATTCAGAAAAAGCATGCTGTCAGAGGTGTCGAGATTTGCCGCATCAAGTATAGTTGCATTCGAATATCTTTCGCTTCCCGTAACCTCGATCACATTGACCTTTAGCATCAATGCCGCAACAAGAGTACAAAGACTTACGACAATAAGCACAAGAACGGCAAAAAAGGTATTGCTCTTGAGTCTGCTGTTCTTTCTTCTGACCTCTGAGCTTTTTTTGATTCTGTCGTTAAGGCTTCCCTCTTCTTTTTTTGCACCTGCGGTCTTTGAAGCTTTTTTTCGTTCATCCGCAACTGCTCTCTTTCTTTTCGAAGCATTGTTGTCGCCCTCATCATTTTGTCTGAGCTCATCTGACGAGCGGCCATACATTCTGACGCTTCCCGACTGTCTGCCCCGTTCCGAGCCGGAATTATTTACACTTTCTCTGAAATTTTCACGGCTCATCCTTGCACGCTCCTCCTGAGAGAAGCGGCTTTGTGAATTCAATAAAATATCATTCTCATTCTGTTGGCGACGATCCATTTTCTTCAATCCTTTTTATTTTTCCCGAAAGAGCTTTTATTACCTCCTCCGGTTTATCATATCCTCTTTCAATGTGCTTAATTCCGGAAATCACCGTTGTGCCCTCTGCAGCAAGCCCCGCAACTATGAGAGCGGCACCGCCGCGCAGATCACAAGCCTCTACGCCCGTTCCGTGAAGAGAGTCAACCCCCTCTATAACAGCCATTCTGCCGTCAACTCTCACCCTTGCGCCCAGCCGGACAAGCTCTCCTATATATTTGAATCTGTTTTCAAAAATCGTCTCGATAAGCACCGAGGTTCCTTTTGCCTTTGTCAGCATAGCCGCAACGGGAGCCTGAATATCCGTAGGGAATCCCGGATAAGGCATTGTTCTGATAAGTTTTACGCTTTTTAATCTTTCGGGTGCCTTGAGATATACACTCCGACTTTCCTTTATTACAGAGCATCCCGCTTCCTCAAATAAATCTATCATAGGCACTATATGAGCGGGGATTATATTTTTGAGTCTGATTTCTCCGCCTGTCATCGCCGCAGCCGCCATATACGTAGCGCCTGCAATTCTGTCAGTTATAACGTTATGGGTTGTTCCGGAAAGCCTTTTTACACCCTCGATGACTACTGTTCCCTGTCCCGCACCAGAAATTCTGGCACCGCAGGAATTCAGAAAATCCGCAAGATCACTGATCTCAGGCTCTCTTGCGGCATTGGCTATTACCGTAGTTCCCTTTGCCGTGCTTGCCGCAATCATTATATTTTCGGTTGCCCCCACACTGGGAAAGGATAGATTTACGGCAGCACCTTTTAAACCGTCGGCGGCACAGCATATTATATGACCGAATTCCTCCTTTACGTCTGCCCCGAGCTTTTTCATGGCATCAAGATGCAGATCAATGGGACGAAGTCCGATCTCACAGCCACCCGGTGTAGACAGACGGACTTTTTTATTTTTTGCAAGAATTGCCCCGAGAAAAATAACCGATGACCGCATTTCTCTCATAAGATTTTCGGGAATCTCACTTCCGTCTGCCGAGGATGCGTCAACGGTAACAAAATTTTTGTCCCGCTCCACTTTACAGCCGAGAGACCTGAGAATCTTCACCGTTGCTCTGATATCCAGCAAATCAGGGCAATTGCCTACCACGCATTTTTTCTCACATAAAAGTGTTGCCGCCAATATCGGCAGCGAGCTGTTTTTGGCACCCTGAATTTCGCATTCTCCGAAAAGACGGGTGCCGCCTTCTATAACGTAACTATCCATAATTTCACCCTTTCAACAAAACTTACGGTTTTATTTTATGAGGGGAAATTTGTCCCTGTTACCTTTACATAAAAATCTGAAATTTATTTAACCGTCGTTCCTCCGTTATTGTTAACTAAACCGACGACAATATCACAAATTTTTTTCTGAGCATCGCATATTGCAAGATTTCTTGCATTTCTGCCGATCTCAACATATTTTTGCTTGTTAGTGCACAAGTCCTTGATTACGTTCTCTATTTTCTCAGCCGTCAGCTCCTTCTGCTCACACACCATTGCCGCATCTCTGTTGACAAGAGACAAGGCGTTGTGATACTGATGATTTTCCGAAGCATAAGGATAAGGAATGAGATATGATGCTTTTCCCAGCACCTTTATCTCGGCAAGAGAGCTGGCGCCCGCTCTGCTTACAACGAGATCCGCCGCCGCCATATACCTTGCCATATCAAATATGTATTCCGAAACCATAAGATTTTCGTTTTTTAAGTCGACACCCTTATTTGCGAGCTTTTCGGGGACGTCCTTTCCGTTCTGACCGTAACCGTGTATAAAAACAACACCGCTGTCAAGCATATCGGGAATAACCTCACACATAACGTCATTAAGCGCCGCTGCACCGAGGCTGCCTCCCGTTGAAAGCACGACTGTCTTATCCTGAGGTATACCCAGTTCTCTTCTTGCACTTTCCTTTTCTACTGCAAGAATCTCTTTTCTTACGGGCAATCCCGTAACAACGGGGGCACTATTCCCCTTTAGATATTTTTCTGCCTCGGGAGAAGTAAGCATAACCGCATCAACGTATCGTGAGAGAGCAATATTTGTTTTTCCGGGAAAGGCATTCTGCTCATGTATGGCTGTTTTTATTCCCAGCTTATGTGCCGTACGGATAACGGGACCGCTTACGTAGCCGCCGAAGCCTAGCGCAACGTCAGGCGCAAACTGTCTGATTATCTTTTTACATTTTCCCGTCACAAACAAAAGTCGCCTCAGCGTACCGAGATTGTATATCATGTCAGAAACTGCAAAGGAGCGCTGAAAGCCCGTAACATCTATTGATTCAAACGCAAAGCCCGCCTTGGGAACGAGAGTTGCCTCCAGCTTATTTTGTGTTCCGACAAACAAAATCTCCGCATCGGGATATCTGCTTTTTATTTCCTGTGCGAGAGCAAGGGCAGGATTTACGTGACCTCCCGTGCCACCGGCTGCTATCAATACCTTCATTTCTGTTTCTCCCTACGTAAGATTATCAGAGCTTTTTTCTGATGTGCGACGTTCTTGAAATACTCATAAGAATACCCATTTCGGCAAGCGTCATTATAAGAGCTGTATTACCTGAGCTGAAAAACGGCAGAGAAATACCCGTATTGGGAATAAGCGACGTCGCAACGCATATATTCAGAATAACGTGAATTGCAAGCTTAAATGTAATACCGCAGGCTACAAGTGAGCCGTATCTTGAGGGGCAATTTATTCCGATAAGGATACCTCTCCAAATAATAAGACAGAATATCACGATAACACCCATAGCACCAATGAGGCCAAGTTCCTCAACAACAATAGAAAAGATCATATCGTTCTGTGCCTCGGGTACCCAGAATTTCTGCAAAGAATTACCTATTCCCTTTCCGAGCAAGCCGCCGGAACCGATAGCATAAAGAGCCTGATTGGACTGATATCCGCCCGTAAGAAGATTGCTTTCACCGCTGATGAACTGCGTAATTCTGTCCTCCATATAGTCTTTGAGCGCCCCCGCGAAATAGAGCACAACCACACCTATTACCGCGGCAACAACACACGCGCCGATCCATTTCTTGCTTATCTCGCCGAGATAAAGCATTACTGCGGATATAGCAAGAAGAATAACTGCACCTGACAGATGAGAGCCCGCAAAAACAAGTCCCACGTAGAGAACTATTATGCCGCCGCAAATAAGAACGACCTTCCAGGATCTTGTTATCAGAACCTTTCCCGCTCTCGTATTGATAAAATTCGCAATCCTGTTATCAAGAGCCTTCTTGCTGACCATATCTTCGTGGTATTTATGAAGAATATAGGCAAGCATAAGGATCAGAGTCAGCTTTGCAACGTCAGAGGGCTGAAATGAAAACAATCCGAGATCAAGCCATCTCTGAATACTTCCGCCCTCGCCGTCTTCCTCGCTTTTTACAAGTCCCGGAACGAGAACCGCAACAAGAAATGCAACAGAAGCAAGAGTACCGCCGAAGGCACCTATCTCCATCCATACCTTATAGTTGATTTTTGACAAAACGAGAAATGCCAACGCACCGATCAGAAAGCCCGTTGTAAGCTGTTCCATAAAAATCGAATTATATGAATTACCGTCAGCATAAGCACGGGGATAGCTTGCAGAGTAAAGCATTATAAGTCCTAACGCACTGATTATCAGCAAAAGATAAAAAAGCAGATAATCTATCGCACCGTGAGCGAGCAATCCGCCACGCTTATCACACCAACGGCCCAATCCGGAATTATGCCATTTTTTTATTAAATTCATAACCATCTGTCCGCATCCGCCTTTCACCCTTTTTTAAGGGTGTATTTTATATGTAAAGCTATTTTCTTTACTGAGGTCTGCCAAACCAGGCAAGAGCAACACCCGCCGCACTTCCTATTGCAGTGACAAGCATAAATACTTTACAAATCTTTTTCTCGCTCCAGCCACTCATCTCATAATGATGATGAATGGGAGCCATCTTGAACAATCTTTTTCCGTTGTGAGTCTTTACATATATTATTTGAATAATATCAGAAACAAATTCAATAACGTGAATAATTCCTAAAAATACGATAAGCCAGGGAGCATCAAGAGAATATGCCATTGCACAGAACAAGCCGCCGAGGAAGAAAGAGCCCATATCTCCCATAATAACTTTTGAGGGATTCCAGTTCCAGATGAGGAAGCCCATAAGAGCACCGAACAAGGCTGCAGCAATGATGCTGACACCGGTAAAGCTCATTATCACGGAGCATACGGCGAAGCCGATGCATCCCACTGCCGTTACCGATGAACACAAGCCGTCAACACCATCCGTAAAGTTAACAGCATTTACAGTGCAATAGATCGCAACAAAGCCGAGGCTCCAGAAAATAAAGCTGTTTTCCCAGATTCCGAGATAAGGAATCAATACGTAATTTACTCCGCATTTATAAAGAGTAAACAGATATACCGCAATAACGAGACACTGCAGAATCGTCTTCTGAATTTCGGTAAGACCGAGATTACGCTTTTTTACAACCTTTATATAGTCATCAATAAAGCCGATAAAGGAAAACGCCATTGCCATAAGTATACCGCTGAAGAACTTAATATATACAACGTTTTCAGGACGGGAATTTGAAAACAGAAGAAGATTACCGCCGAGAAGCTTATCCGTGATGAGCACTACAGCTACCGAACAAAGAAAGCCCGCAATTATCAGAATACCACCCATAGTCGGTGTGCCCTGCTTCTTTTTATGCCAGCTGGGACCTATATCAAGTATAGTCTGACCGAACTTCAGCTTATGAAGCCAGGGAATCACAGCATATCCCAACCCGAAAGCAACGCCGAAGCCGATTACAACACATAACAATAAAGCAAGCCACATTTCCATTTTTATCTGTCCTTTCAAACAATGCCGAATATATTTTTTACGGTTGATTCATCACTGAAAAAAACCTTATTATCACCTATTAGCTGATATTGCTCATGGCCCTTTCCCGCAATAAGCACAATATCGCCGTCCTTAGCATTCATCAAAGCGTATTTTACAGCCTCATATCTGTCTGCTATCAGAACAAGTTTCTTTTTATTTTTTATACCTTTTATGATATCATTTGCAATTTCCTCGGGTGCCTCATTACGGGGATTATCCGTGGTTACAACGATTATGTCGGAAAAAACGTCTGCAATTCTGCCCATTTCCTTACGCTTTGGCTTATCCCGATTTCCTCCGCAGCCGAACACTGTTATTATTCTGTTTCTTTTTACTGCGCAAAGCTCTATCAGAACAGCCATCAGCGCCTGTGGGGTATGCGCGAAATCAACATATACGCTGATTCCGCTATGCTCAATTCTCTGCAATCTTCCCGGGATCACCGGAACACTCTTCATTCCGTGAGAAATTTCAGAAAGACTCATACCGAGCATATTGACGGCAGAAGCAGCCGCAAGAGTGTTATAAACAGTAATATTACCAAGTCCGTTACACTCAATCTTTTCAATTCCGTCTCTGCTTATAAAATAATAACAAATATTATTTTCATTATATACGACGTTTTTTGCATTAAAGTCTGCAAAGCAATTTGTCACGGAATAAAAAAATACCCTGTCATTCTCCTCGGGTATCATACACGAGCAGAATTCATCATCCATATTGAGAAGTATTCTGTCGCAAAGTCCGAAAAGCTTTGATTTAGCCTTAACATATTCCTCAAAATTTCCGTGATAATCAAGATGATCTCTTCCAATGTTGGTAAAGATCCCCAGATCAAAATTTATATCACCGAGCCTTCGCTGTGCCAGAGCCTGAGAAGAAACCTCAACAACACAATATTCACAGCCCTCATCAGCAAAGCGTCTGAGCTGTTTATAAAAGATTTCGGGTAAAGGAGTCGTATATCCCGTCTCAACACAATCGACAACCGATTTACTGCCGAGAGTGCCGATAAGTGCAGCCTTTCTTCCGCCCGAATTCAGAAGATGAGCAATATACGTCCCCACGGTGGTTTTTCCGTTGGTTCCCGTCACACCGATAAGACTCAGGTGATTCTGAGGATATCCGTAAAAACAGCTGCAAAGCTTACACAATGCCCATCGTGCATCATCCGTTTTCACCGCTCTTACATCCGGATACTCCTCTTCCGAAACAACACAGCAGGCACCTTTTCTGAATGCCGCTTCTATATTTTTATTTCCGTCGGTTTTTTCACCCTTTACGGCAACAAAAACGCTGTTTCTTTCTACGCTCTGAATATTCTCGGTAACAGACGTAACGGTAATATGCTCGTTTACGTCTGTTATTCCGACAGCACTCATTAAGATTTTAAGATTCAAAACAATACCTCCAGAATAATTTCTTTGGTTATTATTCTTCCTCTTCAATCCACATCAAAAATTTTAGTCAAGAATTCCGCTTGTTTTAAACGAAACTACTATAACGCTTCCCAGCTCAAGCTCTGTTCCCTCTGCATAATCTTGCTCATAAGCAATAATATTATCAGCCTGCAAAGTATTACCTGAGATTCTCAGATTGAAGCCTCTCTTAACAGCAAGCTGATTTGCCTGAGATACGGTCATTCCGCTGAAATCGGGAACAATTGCCGTTGCTTTTTCTATGTTGCTCTCAGTATAAAGCACGATAACACCGTTGGGAGGAGTCTGTCTGCCGGGCTCCGGAGACTGATAAACAACCTTGTCACCGTCACCGATTATTCTTACGTTGTGTTTTGTTGAAGACAACTGAGCCTTGGCATCCGTAACGCTCTTTCCTATAAGGTTAGGAGCAGGAGAAGAGAGCTCGTTAAGCTCCGATTCAGAATAGCTTGGCTCTACACCGAGATATGGCAGAACCTTCTCAAACACAGCCTTTGCTATGGGAGCTGCAATATCACCGCCCGTATACAAAGCACCCTTAGGATTATTTACAACGATTGCAACGGTAATTTCAGGATCATCCACCGGAGCGAAGCCTGCAAAGGAAGCAAAATAGTCCCCTGCCTCAGATGTATCCGTAATCTCACTGGTACCCGTCTTTCCTGCAACGTGATAACCTTGAACATAGGCGTTTTTACCCGTACCTGCTATTACAACCTGCTCCATATATGAAGCAACGGTTTTTGCCGTACCCTCTGAAATAACCTGACGTTTAATCTCAGGCTTATTTTCCCAGATTGTATTGCCGTTATCATCAACAGCCTTCTGAACAACAAACGGCGTCATAAGCTTGCCGCCATTGCCGATTGCGCTTATAGCCGCAGCAACCTGCAGAGTATTAACCTTATTACCCTGTCCGAAGGATACACTGGCAAGGTCTGATTTTGTAAACTGATAATCTATACCTTCAAGTCCGGGAGCCTCATAGGTTGTACCCTTTGTAGGCTCAAACTCACCACTCATATCAACCCCGGTAATCTCAGTAAAGCCAAAGCCCTCATAATATTTATAGAACAGCTCCTGTCCCATCCTGAGACCAACCTCAACAGAGAAGGTATTACATGAATTAACAAGCAGCATCAAAGGATTTTCATTTCCATGCCCTGTAGGCTTGAAGTCCTTTATAATTCTGTCGCCGATAGTGATAGTACCGCGACAATTATAAGTCGTATTCTCATCAATAACACCCTCCTCAAGGGCACCTGCAACAAGAAATACCTTATATACAGAACCGGGATAGTAATAATCACCGACAACCTTATTGCGCCACTGTTCAAACTGAGCCTCACTGTATTTCTTGCTTTTTTCCTCGGGATCCGTAATTCCCTCTATCTCCTCAAGCTTTTTAGGATCACTTATCGCCTCAGGATCATTGGGATCAAAATCGGGAACGTTACATATACCAAGAATTGCACCGGTCTTGGTATTCATTACAACACCATAAACACCGTCCGCATCATTCTTTTCCAACGCGTCAACACAGGCATTCCTGAGGATTGTCTGAACTTCATTATTAAGAGTAAGAACAAGATTCTCACCGTTTTTTTTGTCGTAAACAATCTCATTGGCACTGTCAAGCTCATTATTTCTTGAGTCATAAAGAGTGAATATCTTTCCGTCAACACCCTTTAACTGCTCATCATAATAAATCTCCAGACCATATCTGCCCGCACCCTTGTCTCCGGTAAAGCCGAGAACAACAGAAGCCAGCGCACCGTCGGGATAATATCTCTTGGTATCTATCTCATACTGAAAAACATCACCAAGCCCGTTATCATCCGCATATGCCATTATCTCCATATATTCGTTGTACTCAACGCTTTTCTTAATAATACAATAGCCGTAATTATCATCAACGTAGGATTGTACCTTTTTGCGCAATGCTTCCTCCTCAAGGCCGAGAATATCAACAATACCGCTTATAACCTTTTCAAAACGCTCCCTGTTTTCCGCCTCTGTTTTATCCGGATCGTTTATCTTTATAGGATTAATTATTATACGCCATACGTCAGCGCTCTGAGCAAGAACATTCATTTTTGCATCATAAATGGTTCCTCTCTTCGAGGGAAGCGTCTCACCTCTGTACTGTTGATCTTCTGCACGTATCCTGAGATCATCACCCTTTATAAGAGTAAGATATGTCAATCGGCAACCGACAACGACCAAAAGAGCAACAAATACTATATAAAGCCCCAAAACAGCTCTGCGGGCACCGAGATAAGTTCTTTTCATTTCGCCATTTTTATCCGCCAAAATAAAATTCCCCTTTCAAAATATACCGTAATTAATACCAACAAGGGCGAATTCTTCTTCGCCCCTGTAAAACAATACTTATAGATGACGACGGAATACTTCTGATGTTTTAAATCCATTTATTTTATATGCAAACCTCCGTCGAAAGTATGCATATTTTACTTGCCGAACGTATTGCCCGAATAAAGAACCGCATCATCACCCGACAAATCGACACATTCAACCTGATAGCTCTCAACCTTCGTCATTCCCAATATCTCTGTTGCATAGTTATCAATAAAAGCAATTCCGGTGATACTGTTAAGCTCGGATCTGAGACGGGTATTTTCAGACTGAGCAACAGATATTTCATACTCCACGGCATGAATATCTCTTTCGAGAGCAAAATTCTTTGCCGCAGCAGACACCTGAAGCATAACAGATGCACACATAAGCGTAACAAAGCAGAACATTTTTAATGATTTATCAAATGCCGCCTTCTGCTGTCTGTCAATTTCCTTCTTTGTAAAAGGAGCAACCTTTTTTACTGACTCTTCATTTTTCTGCACCTTTTTTTCAGGCACCGCAGTATTTATTTCAAAACGATCAAAATCAAATGCACCGGAATTATTAACCGCCATTTTTAATCTCCTTATATATTATTTTAACTTTAAAATACTTCTCAATCTTGCGCTGTGGCTTCTCGGATTAACCTCAAGCTCCTCAGCAGAGGGAGCAATAGACTTAAACTGAAGCGAGCCGCGAGGCGTTTTTCCGCATACACATACGGGAAAATCCCTGGGACACGTACAACCCTCGGAAAATTCTCTGAATTTATTTTTTACGGTTCTGTCCTCAAGCGAATGAAAGGTTATAACAGATAACACTCCTCCGACTTTAAGGGAATCAAACATTTTTTCAACAGAGGGAGCAAGATCCTCATATTCGAGATTTACCGCCATGCGCACAGCCTGAAAAATTCTACGCGCCGGATGACCGCCCTCTCTTCTTGCCCTCGCAGGAATACCATCCTTGATAGTTTCAACGAGCTCAAACGTTGTTTCATAGGGCTTTTTTTCGCGTCTTGCAACAATCAGTCTGGCAATGCTCTTGGAAAATTTCTCTTCTCCATACATTGTAAAGATTCTCACAAGCTCTCTTTCGGAATAAGTGTTTATAATATCCCTTGCACTTATTCCCTCCTTGCTCATACGCATATCAAGAGGAGCATCATTATGAAAAGAAAAACCTCTTTCGGGAGTATCAAGCTGATAAGAGCTGACACCAAGATCAGCAAGAATTCCGTCAAAGCCGTCAATCCCCAGCTCAGCCATTCGTTTATCTATTTCACAGTAATTGCTTTTTACTATCGTTACGTTTTTATAATCCGCAAATTTAACTTTAAGATTTTCAATCGCATCAGGATCTCTGTCAAATGCAATAAGCCTGCCCTTTTCTGACAGCTTATCAGCAATCGCCTTTGAATGACCTCCGCCTCCTGCAGTGCAGTCTGCATATATACCGTCGGGATCAATATTCAGAGATTCTATAGTTTCATCAAACAAAACAGGAACGTGCTTGAATTCCATAATCGGCAAACCTCATCAATACTTAATATCGGGGAACATTTCCTCCGTCAGTTCATCTTCTCCGCCCTGAGCGATATAATCCTGCTCGCTCCATATTTCTATACGGTTTGCCTCACCGGTAAGATACACGGTATCGCCGAGAGAAGCATAGGCAATATAATCTGCGGGGATTGTAAATCTGCCCTGCTTATCAAGAGACATATATTTTGCCGCCCTCGTGACGGTTCTTGCCTTGGCTCTGCCTTCCTTGCCCGTTGCAAGCAAGCGCGCCTGCTTGAGTATCTCATCAAAATTCTCAATGTCATAAATCGAAATACATCCGTCGGGGGACTTGAAAAGAACAAACTCAGGGGACAGCTTTTCCCTAAATCTGGGCGGCATTATTATTCGGCTTCCGTTCTCAAGATTATGTCTTGAAACACCAAGATAATTATTGGCCATACATATCCCCTCCTTCGCTCTCCATTTTGCACCCTTTGTGCGCCTTTGCTCTCCAACGTTAGTTATATTATAAAGAAAAATACATTGAAATGCAATAGTTTTTTAAGATTTTTTTGAAATTTTAACAAAAAAATTTTTTTCAATAAAATCGACCGAAAAATGTTTTTTACGCTCACATTTTTCCGTAAACTTTTAATGAGCTGAAAAGCAAAAAAATTACAAAAAAAGGAGGAATACCGACTTGAAAAAGCTTTTGATCCTTGCATTTTCCATCACGCTTTTATGTACAGCTGCAGCATCCTGCTCCGACACAAGCTCCGATCCTTCCGACATCTCAGATCCCGTCGGAAGCACATCCGTACAGAGCTCACAAGGTGAACCTGTCACACAAGAGCCATCCGCATCACAACAGCAAAGCTACCCCTCTGAAAGCACGGAAGACACCGAGCTGACAACAGAAGAAAACCGGACGATCTCCTACGGATAAAAAGAACGGCCATATATCACAACCTACAAAATTTACTTTCATATTATGTAAGTTTTCAACAAATTTCTTATCTAAAAAACACTTAAAAACAGACGGGACACGGTACAAAAAAAAGCTCAGCCGCGGCCCGTCTGTTTTTTAAACAAAAATCACCATATTCCAATATAACATTCTGTAAAAAACAAAAAAAAACTTACAGATATATACATTTAAAGTTGACAAACCACACCCCGCGTGGTAAACTTATCGGAGAAACAAAATCAGTATATTATAATTATGTTTATAGTATTAAATTAATTTTTTGGTATGCTTTTTGATTTCTAATTCATGTTCAGCGAAAGGAATACAACGATGACCGAATCAACGAAGGCTCAGATCATAGGTTTATCAGAAATATCCGCTTTTCAAAACGGTATAGGTGACGTGTTTTCTGCTTTCGGCATTGGTGCTGCTTTCAACAATTCCAAATATACTGTATTTCCCGGTTTTTGCGACGTGCACGTGCATTTTCGCGAGCCGGGTTTTTCATATAAGGAGGATATGCTCAGCGGCTCCCTTGCGGCGGCACACGGCGGATACACGGCGGTTTGCACAATGCCGAATCTGTCCCCTGTTCCGGACAGCAAAGAAAACCTACAGATACAGCTTGATGCAATAAAAGAGAAATCATGCATAAACGTTTACCCTTATGCTTCCATAACAAAGGCGCAGCAGGGTGAGGCTTTATCGGATATGGACGAGTTGTCGGAAAGCGCAATTGCTTTCTCGGACGACGGCAAGGGCGTTCAGTCAGATGAAATGATGAGACAGGCGATGCTCAAAGCTAAAAAGCTTGGAAAAATCATAGCAGCTCACTGTGAGGTCAATTCCCTGCTCGAGGGCGGATATATCCACAAGGGCAAATACGCCGCAGCTCACGGACACAAAGGAATATGCTCTGAAAGCGAATATAAGCAGATAGAACGTGATATTGAGCTGATAAGAGAGACCGGCTGCAAATATCACGTATGCCATATTTCAACAAAGGAAAGCGTTGAGCTTATAAGACAGGCAAAGAAAGAGGGACTCGATATCACCTGCGAAACAGGGCCCCACTATCTTATTCTCACTGACGCCGACCTGCAGGAGGACGGAAGATTCAAAATGAATCCTCCCCTCAGATCGGAAGAGGACAGACTTGCTCTCATAGAGGGAATAAAGGACGGCACGATAGATATGATAGCCACCGATCACGCTCCTCATTCGACAGAAGAAAAAGCAAAGGGTCTGGCAGGAAGCGCATTCGGCATAACGGGATTGGAAACAGCCTTTCCCTTAATGTATACACACTTCGTCAAAAACGGAATAATCACCATTGAAAGACTCATCGAGCTGATGGCAATCAACCCGAGAAAGCGCTTCGGGATTCCTTTTGACAACAGCCTCACGATATGGGATCTGAATCAGGAATTCACGGTCAGCTCCGAAGAATTTTTATCAAAAGGCAAAGCAACACCCTTCGTGGGAGCACAGCTGAACGGCGTGTGCTGTATGACAATATGTAATAACAAACCGGTTTATAAACTTCAGGACAGATAAGGAGAGATTTTTATGGCAAAAAGAAATGACATCAAGAAAATTATGATTATCGGCTCAGGCCCCATAGTAATCGGACAAGCCGCCGAATTTGACTATGCGGGCACTCAGGCATGTCTTGCTCTTAAGGAGGAAGGCTACGAGGTAGTTCTCTGCAACTCAAACCCTGCAACAATTATGACCGACACTATCATAGCCGACAAGGTTTATATGGAGCCTCTGACTCTTGAGTACGTAGCAAAAATCATCCGTCACGAGCGTCCCGATGCAATCATCCCCGGCATCGGCGGTCAGACAGGTCTTAACCTTGCTATGCAGCTTGAAAAGAAGGGTATTCTCAGAGAATGCGGCGTTGAGCTTCTCGGCACAAGCAGCGAAAGCATCGAAAGAGCAGAAGACAGAGAGCTTTTCAAGGAGCTTTGCCAGTCCGTAGGAGAGCCTACGATTCCCTCCGAAATCACATACAATCTCGAAGAAGCTAAGGATGCAGCCGCAAGAATCGGCTATCCCGTTGTTCTTCGTCCCGCATTCACCCTCGGCGGCACAGGCGGCGGCTTCGCTTACAATGAGGAGGAGCTTATCGAAATCGGAACAAACGCCTTCAAGCTCTCCCCCGTTCATCAGGTTCTTATCGAAAAGAGTGTTAAGTGCTACAAGAAAATTGAATTCGAGGTTATGCGCGACGGAACAGACCACGCAATAACCATCTGCGGAGTGGAAAACATCGATCCCGTAGGCGTACATACCGGTGACTCCTGCGTTGTTGCTCCCATTATGACACTCAGCAAGGAAGACGAAAAAATGCTGAACGATTCCGCAATAAAGCTTATCAAGGAGCTTAAAATCGAAGGCGGCTGCAACGTTCAGTTTGCTCTTCATCCTCATACTTCGGAATATTATCTTATCGAGGTAAACCCCAGAGTTTCACGTTCTTCTGCACTTGCATCAAAGGCATCGGGCTATCCCATCGCAAGAGTAACAGCCAAAATTGCCGTAGGTATGGCCCTTGAGGATATTCAGATTGCAAATACAAATGCAGCATTTGAGCCCAGACTTGATTACGTAATCGCAAAATTGCCCCGCTTCCCCTTTGACAAGTTCGCAGGCGCCCCCAACACTCTGGGTACGCAGATGAAGGCTACCGGTGAAATCATGGGCATCGGCTCAAATCTTGAGGAGGCTCTTCTCAAGGGTATCCGTTCTCTTGAAATCGGTGCCGACCATATCTATCTCTCAAAGTTTGACAATATGAGCGTAGATGAGCTTCTCGAATACATCACAGAATTCCGCGCAGATAACATCTTTGCAATTGCAGAGCTTATATATCACGGTGTTTCAATTGAAAAGATACACGAGATCACAATGATCACACCCTACTTCCTCCAGGCATTCAAGAACATCATTGATATGGAGGAGCAGCTCCGTGTCCGCAAGGATACAGAGATTCTCACCGCCGCAAAGAAGATGGGCTTCGGAGATAAGTACATAGCACGTCTCTGGAAGTGCACGGAAGCAGACGTTTACAATATGCGCAAGGAAAACAATCTTTTCCCCGTATTCAAAATGGTTGATACCTGTCACACAAACGCATATATTCCCTATTTCTACTCATCCTACACCGGTGAAAACGCTTCCCGCCTTACAGACAAGAAAAAAATCATCGTTCTCGGTGCCGGTCCCATCCGTATCGGTCAGGGCGTTGAATTCGACTATTCTACCGTTCACGCTGTTATGACAATCAAGAATGCGGGCTACGAGGCTATCATTATCAACAACAACCCCGAAACGGTTTCAACAGACTACACGACGGCAGACAAGCTCTACTTCGAGCCGCTTACGCCCGAGGACGTAATGGCGATCCTCGACTTTGAGCAGCCCGAGGGCGTTATCGCTTCCCTCGGCGGTCAGACCGCTATCAACC
>JAZOOE010000174.1:0-20889 GCA_045654865.1 Acutalibacteraceae bacterium
GGGGTCGATGCCCCATATTGAATGCAGAATGCAGAATTGCGTTCGGGTTTGTCTGTTGAGGTTTACGCTTCGTCCGCTGAAGCAATAATGCACCTTTGGTGCATTCCCTGACTACTGACTACTGGCTACCGGCTACTAAAAAAGGGACTGCATTTTTTTGAACAAGTCCGTTAAAAACGGACAATAGAAAAAAGAGACCTCCTATGGTAGAATTAAAGAAACTACCATAGGAGGAATTTTTATGCCCAGAAGTTACATGCACATACAGAACTATGAGAAAGAAATAATGGAATTGCGATCCAAAGGGAAGACAGGCAGAGAGATTTGTGAGATTTTAGGAATAAGCAAAAAACAATATGAAAATTTCATTACAAGATATAATAAGAAACAGCAAAAACTTGAAGCGGGAACTGTTTCGAAACATAAAGGACGAGCTTGTAAAAATGGGACTGAATTACCGCCGTCTGTACAACAATTAAGTAAGCTTGCACAACTGCAATATAAACTTGCAATGAAAGAACGACACATCAAAGCATTAGAAATGGAAAATGAATTAATGCGGGATTTTCTCTCGCTCACAGAAAGGAAGTGAGAACAAGTGTAAAATATATGGTTATCTATCGTCACAAGGATAAATATTCAATCAGTGAAATGTGCCGGTTCTTCGATGTATCAAGAAGCGGTTACTATGATTATATCAAAAGAATGGATATACCTTCAAAAGATTTACCTCTTGCAGATAAAATAAAAGAATGTCAGGATAAATGTGGCAGAACATATGGTTATCGCAGAGTTCACCTGTGGCTTGAAAGAGAAGGAATACACCATGATCCGAAAACAATATTGAGAGTTATGCAGAAATACAATCTGTTATCGGAAGTCAGAAGAAAGAAATATCGCAATTATGGAAACTACATTCATCGTTATGAAAATCTTCTTAATAGAGATTTTAAAGCAGAAAGACCAAATCAAAAATGGGTAACAGATATATCATACATAAAAACCAGACAAGGAACACTGTATCTTTCGGTAATCAGAGATCTGTATGATAACAGCATAGTGGCATACAAAACTGGAACAGAGCAAAACATAAACCTTGTATTGAGTACAATCAAAGCTGCTAAGAGAAAAGAAAAAGTCACTGCGGAGTTGCAGCTCCACAGTGACCAAGGGTTTCAATATACGTCGCAAGCATATTTTAACCTTACTAAATCATACGGCATAACTCCATCAATGTCAAGACGTGGTAACCCTTATGATAATGCTATGGCTGAGAATTTCTTCTCAATTCTCAAAACAGAATGTATATACCGAACAAAGTTGCGAACCTATGAGGAGGCTCGCCTCCTCATAGGTCAATATATCCATTTTTACAACAACGAAAGAATCCAATTAAAAATAAAACTGACTCCGACTGAAAAACGAAATCAGTTTGTTGCTTAAATTTGAATATTTTCTACCATAGGGGCCTTTTTTGTACTGTCCGCACAAATTGGGGCAGTTCAGAATCAAAGATTTTTTACAGTCCCATTTTTTTGTTTTATGTGAATAGCTTTATTACACCGATTGCCGCACCGATCAGTGCAACAGGAATCAGAAGAAAGAAGCCGCCTACAAATATCAGGCTTATTATAAACAAAGGAATGGCCAAGACAATAAGTATAGTGGCTATAATTTTTGTGATTCCCCAGGTGATTTTGAAAGCAAGGCTTATAGCCTTTACAAGCAGGAATATTGCAATAACAGATATAATTAATTCAGTCAATTTGATTTCTCCTTTTTTTTGTATTTTATGCGGTTTTTTTGAAAATGGTTTTTTGTAGTATTGTTCGCTTGCTTTTCTTGGTGCAAATATATAATAACCTTTTTATAACAGAATCTGAATAACAATAATTGCAGAATTTTCAATCGGAAATTTACAATTTATGCAAATTCTTTCGGGCCTGCTTTTATTTTAATCTTTTTGATTGCCCTCGTTGTTAGTCTTTTCGGAGAAGTGTTAATTATTCCGGATATCTAAAAACGGTGCAAAGCATTTTTTGCACCGTGTAGATTATTCGTTTATCAGCTTATTATATTTTTCGGTATTAATTTTTTTATCGGCAAGCATTTGCTCTACCCACAGCTGCAGTGTTTCGACTGTTACTGATATGTGTTCAAGCTCCTTTTGAATGCTTACGAAATCTCTGATCTCGTCATCCTCAATAATTCCGTCAGCAGTGATTTCAATTAATCTTTCCTGACGCTTTTTCATTGAATTAAGAGATGACAGCATTTCAAGAACGATTTGTGTTAAGTCCTTGATTTTTATTTCAGGTACGTATTTTGCACCGATGGGGCATTCCTTTGAGCAATAGAGGTTGCAAAGCGTAGGCTCCTTGTAAATTTCTGCAAGAAGCATAACCTCCTGAGGGGTTATGGGAAACTTATCGTTTTCGATTCTTTCAAGCCGTTCGGGTTGAATCGGTATACCGACACAAGCTGCTCGGTCGCAGACCTCGTCTCTTGTTAAATTATGTTTCTTACGGATTTCTTTATAGATAGTATTTTGCATAACGTGCCTCCGAAGCAAAGGATATAAATATTATATCACTTCGTAGGATAATCTCAACACTTTTATTATTTTGCATAAAGTCATATTAGGGAGAAATGGATATTGATTTGATAAAAATATTATTATATACTTAACGTGGACTCAATTCAAGTTTATAATTAATAATTTTACGGGATGGAATAAATATGAGGTATATAAAAATCGGTAAAGATATTTCTGCTTCTTCAGTTGCTCTCGGATGTATGAGAATGGATGGTCTTGATGACAAAAGGGTAGATGCAATAATGGAATGTGCATTGGAAAACGGAATAAACTTTTTTGACCATGCTGATATTTACGGCGGTGGGAATTCCGAAAGGCTCTTCGGCAGTTTTCTTAAAAGACATTCAGTGATAAGAGAGAAGATTTATATTCAGACTAAATGCGCTATCCATGACGGACAGTATGATTTTTCAAAGGACTATATAATAAAAAGCGTTGAGGGAAGTCTTGAACGCCTCGGAATTGATTATATTGATTGTCTGTTGCTTCACCGACCGGATACTCTTATGGAGCCTGATGAGGTTGCAGAAGCATTTGATTTTCTTGAGAAAAGCGGCAAGGTTCGTAATTTCGGGGTATCAAATCATAATCTGATGCAGATTCAGCTTCTAAAAACTGCGGTAAAGCAGGATATAATCATTGATCAGCTTCAGTTTTCCGTAACGGAAGCGGGTATGGTTACGTCGGGAATGAACGTTAATATGAAGAATGCTGATTCTGTAATGCACGACGGCGGTATTCTTGAATACAGCAGAATCAAAAGTATGACTGTTCAGGCTTGGTCTCCATTTATGTATGGCTTTTTTGAGGGAAATTTTGTTGATAATGAGAAATTTCCTGAACTGAATGAAAAGCTTGCCGAAATCGGAGAAATATACGGTCTTACAAAAACAGGTGTTGCAGCAGCATGGATAATGAGACATCCTGCCGATATTCAGGTGATTGCGGGGACGATGAATGCTGAGCATCTTGAAGCAATATGTAAGGCCTCCGATATCAGACTTTCCCGTGCTGATTGGTATGCAATATACCGTGCCGCAGGTCATTGTCTGCCGTAAATGAAAATAATACAGGGGTTCAAAGCAGATTGATTTCTGCTTGAACCCCTTGCTTTAGTGTTTGCTTGCTTTATCGGATTTTTATTGAGGCGTATCCGTTAAGTATGAGCACCTTACGGTTATTCTTTTGGAGCCGCCGTAATTGCAGGTATAAAGAATAAGATCGTCACCACTATCCTTTACAAGTTTCGTATCCGTCGGTTCAAGAAGCTCAACGGATGTTACACGGTAGGTAAGCTTGTTGTCGTCTATATCCGTGAAAATTATAATATCGTCAGTTTGCAGATGTCCGAGATAACCAAAATGATATTTGTAGTTATGTGCGGCAATTACAAGGTTGTCTGTTTTTGTACTGCCGTAATATCTGCAAGGGGATATTGTTAATTTTTCGTAATTCCAATCAGACATAACGGGTAATTCCGTTTCGAGAACAGGAATGTAAAGATATCCGATATAGTCATAGCCGTTAATGGTCTGAGTTTTCATTTCTGTATCAAAGGGATCCTCCGTGATAGTAGTATTTGTATCTGCTTCTATGGCTTCATGAAGTGACACCATTATTTCGGCTGAGGATTCCTTTGCCTGATTGCTTTCTGAATTGTTATAAATGAGAAGGGCAAGGGAGGATAGGATTAAAACCAGTCCGGTAGCCATAAAAACACCTGAAACAGTTTTTTTGTTCATACCGTATCCTCTTCTTTTTTACTGAAGTTGCGAATAGCCCAACCTATACTGAAAAGCACAAGCCCCGAAATCGATAAAAGCGGAACCGGCCAGTTCAACTGTCCCGTGTCAATAAGCACATCTGTCGTTGTTTCTTCAGGGATTTCATCGGGCACTGTAGTTTCCTCGGAAGGAACCGTGGTTTCTTCAGTATCGTTGAAATAGGTGTTTGTTATTACAACCGATGATTGCGAAACGGAATATGTAACGTGATAATTTTCAGGAACAGAGCTTTCCACAACACTCCAGGCTTGATTTTTGTCGAGTTCATCCCATCTGTAATGCCAATTGTTGCTTTCATTTAGTTCAACCGTTTGTATTGGCTCAGAGTTTTTTAACAGGGTTACGCTGACTGCTTCGGGATGAAGAGAATTGCCTTCCCATTGCTTTTTTACCGTGATATATGTTTTTTCTTCGTCAGATTCGGTCGGCGGCTGAATTTTAGGATTAGCCGTAACGTCATATATCATTTGCCCCGTTGTGTCATCAAGAAAAGGTATTGAGATTATGAAAGGAGACGGAGCAATGGGACTGTCAGGAGTATTGTTTGTTGATACAATAAGATATGCTCCTGTTTCAAGATCTGAAAACACGACACTTTCATTGTTTTCGGACAGCTTTTCCGAATAAGATCTGACGTTGCTTACAGCATAATGCATAAGATGCACAGGCAGATACTGATCAGAAAAATTTCCCGACTTCATACCGTTGGAAGAAAACTCATCTGTATAGCTGAATTCTGAATTTTTGTAATCTGCGATTTTATACAAGCGGAAGATAATTCCGTTTATCGGAAGCTTTGTTTCGGAATCATTTACAATAAGCGTAATGCTTCCGCTGTTTTTTGTGTTAACTGCAGAGGCTGAAGCTGAAAGCAGAGTAAAACAAATCAGAAGGGTTAAAAATAATGACAGGACTTTTGTGGCTTTTTTTCTCATATTATTTTACTCCTTTCATAGTTTATTTCTGTTCTTTGGATTGCTTCTTTTGGTTTGATCTTTTACCGCTTTTTACAAGAAGGAAAATCAGCAGAATGCCGAGCATTGGTGCCGCAACCGCAGGGGTAACAAGCAGAGGATCTATCTGATAAGCCTCGGTGATAACGTTCACTACCTTTTCGGGCTCTATGTTTTCAATTCTTGTTCCTCTTACAAGAAGTCTGTGGGTATTGATTCCGTAAGGAGTACAAGTGACAAGTGTGCATAAATCCTTACCCTCTTCGATATATAAGTCATTTACTTGCTGAGGTAAAACAATAAGAATCTGATCAATCTGATAGGTTATTGTTTTATCCAGTATTCTGATTGTAAATATATCGCCGATTTCCAGCTTGTCAAGGTTTGTAAAAAGCTTTGCAGAGGGGAGTCCTCGGTGTGCCGACAGTACGGAATGAGTGCTCGCTCCGCCTACGGGGATGCTTGAGCCTTCTACGTGTCCTACTGCGGAATTCAATACCTGATCGCTTGTACCGTGGTAAATCGGTAGCTGTACCTTGATTTTTTCAATGGTAATATATCCCATCATACCATTACCGTTAATATCAAGAGTGCTGTAGTATTCCTCAGCAATATTTTTGTGATTAAGGAAAGGGAAAGACATATTTCTGAGCTTCTGATTATATGTATCAGCCTTCAAAAAATACTCGGAATAATCCTCAGGAGTAAGATTCTCAATATAGCTATCATAATCAACAATAGCCTGGGACTGTCTTTTTTCATTCCAGAAGTCGCTTATTGTGGGATATAAAAGAACGCTTAAGCCTACAAAAAATATTGCAACTAAAATTATCGTTGATAAGTTGCTGCTTTTTTTTGCGGATTTTTTATTTTTTTCTTCCATATATTTTCTCCCTTGATTTTATTAAAATTCTCAACGCTGCTGCCGATAGAATATCGGAGGCAACGGTCAGAATTTTATTTATTCTCCCTGCCGGCTTTTACACCGGCAGGGATATGCTTTGGTTATCTGCTAAATTTTACTCGTCGGAATCCGACTCAGCAGATTCCTGATTCCTTCATGCAAAGGAAGCCATTCTCTTTTTGGAAACAAGAACTATAAGTGCAGCAGCCATAAGAAGTCCGCCCACTACATAGAAGATGGTTGTACCGATACCACCGGTTTCGGGAAGAAGAGAACCTGTCTTATTGATTACCTGTACACCGCCATTTACATATTTCCCGGTTTCAACTGTAGCATTGTTGTTTGCTTTATTAATTGTAACACCCTGACGGTCATTTACCTTATTGTATCCGTCGGGAGCTTTTGTTTCTTCAAGGTAGTATGTGCCACTGTCAAGTCCCTTAATTGTAACATATCCAGCCTGAATCACAACACCTTCTTCATCGCCTACAGCTACACGGTACACACCGTCAGATTCCTTAACAACGGGGATTTCAGTACCACCGTTGGCTGCAGTATAAAGCTTGAATTCAGCACCGGTAATAACAGTCTTATCATCGGAAGTCTTTACAAGCTGGAACTGATATGTATATGTAACAGTATTTTCCTGGTTTGTCTTCTGGCTGTCGCCGTATGTAAGGTAAACTGTATTAGGATTACCATCGCCGGCAATTACAGCATTTTCATTAAGAACAGCTGAATATTCAACAACAACAGTTTCATTTTCAGCAAAGGTAGCCTCAAAAGTATCAGAAAGATTGATTCTGAAAGTACAATTACAGCCTGTTACAGCACATGCTCCGGTTTCAACAGTATAGTCTGTGTTGAGAGTAAGAGGATCTCCTGTACCGTTCTTCTTCAAAACAACAGAACCTGCATTAAATGTAAGACCTGCAGACATAGTATCGTGCATAACATAGTTATGTGAACCCTTACCTGCTGTAATAGTAGCCTTGAAGTTTACTGTCTGACCGATAGTTGCATCATTAGTTTCGCCCCAAGTGCTTCCTTCTTGAACCTGCTTGTCAATTGAACCGCCTGAGTTCTTTTCTGTGGTTGTAAATGTGGAATCTACATTTGTAAGAGCACAGATGTTACCAAGAGACGTATCAATTGCATAGTAACCGAGAGCAAGACCTGTAAATTCAACTTTTGAAGTTGCTTCTCCTTCTGCAGGCTCACCGGCAGTTGCGGTTTTTGTTGCGGGTATTGTGTTATCCTTTGCATAAGCAATTGCTGCCTTTGCAAGAGCAGCAACTTCAGTTGCATCAGGTGTTCCGTCTTCTGCTTTTGTGCCTTTCCATTCAATTGAACCAGTTTCAGCATTGTACTCAAGATAAGCACTACCGGCACCTGTTTCAACAAAAGCTTTCCAATCATCACTTGCATAACTGTAACGACCGGTTGTTGCACTTTCATTTGTAGGTACAAAGGTGAACATCTGATAAATAGAATAAGTTTCGCCTTCAACAGCATTACTGATAGTAATTTTACCTGTTGTGTCAGCAAATGCGATTGCTCCCATAGAGAGAACGAGGGTGAGTGCTAATAAAACTGCAAATAATTTTTTCATAATTTTACATCCTTTCTTTTTTAATTTGCAATTTTTATAAAAATAGTTCTGCATTCTCCGCCGCAAGATGAATACGTTCTTTGCCTTCGGAGATTAATATAACCTCCTTTCACGTTTACGACGAATAATGCTATACAAAATCGGGAAGAGCATAAGGCTCGTGCCGATTATTGCCGTGGGTAAAATGCCGCTTCCTCCGGTTTCGGGGAAAACAAAGCCGTAAATGTAGTTTTCTACGGAAATAATGGTTGTAACGGTCTGGATTATGCCGTCAGGATCCTGCTCATAATAATAGAAGTACACAGGGTTATTTAACTCAATATACCCCTCGGGAGGAGCTGCCTCAACCAAACCGTAAGGCCCACCCGGTGTCAGATACTGAGATTTTATTAAAACCGTACCGTCATCACCTGTTGTATATGTGCCTATATATCTCAGAGTCTTAGTCTGAGTAGTTACAATACTTGATGCAACTCCGTCAGGAATAACTGCGTTGCTGTCACCTACAGGGCCGTAAAGGTGGAAGGTTATGCCGGGCAATCGCTCGTCGGTATCGCCATCCTGCTTAATAAGGATAATTTCATGCATTGAGCCGGTGGCACCGCCGCTGTGATCCTCTACCTTAAACGTGGCTTCAATGAAATCAGCAATTTTAGCCTTGCCTTCAACTTTTGCGACGTTGTCCACGGAAACCAGACCACTCTTTGTAATAAGTGTCGTATAGTCGATTCTTACGTGAAGAGAATCAGGAATTTCAAACGTAAGCTTGTTGGTCGTCTGATCGTAGATGACAGAATACTCATAAATACTTTCTTCGCTGTCAAAATCAATCCATGTGCCGGTTGTCTTATCTTCATATTGCAATTTTATTGAGCGCCAATAAACCGAAAGATTTTCTGTCATTGTATCTTCAATGGTCAGCGTGTCTATGCCTTCAAGAATATCGAGAGCATGACGGTTGACGTGAATATCAAAAAGCAGCTCATTATTTTCCTGAACTACCGACTTGTCAAGAAGTCCGGTGTTGAGTTCTACCGATTCTGTTGCGGGGCCTGATGAGTTGTCGCCGTTCCAGAACAGCTCAGCGGTATTATCAAGCTCATATTTGTTTTCCTCTGTCGAATAATAATATTCATCCTTGAGCTTCAGCTTATAGGTAAATATGTGCTTGCCGCCCTTTGTCAGGTTACAATAATCAAGATAATCTGTACGGTATGAGAGCCAATCCCCCCAGAAGGTGCTACCGTCCGGATAATACTGAGCTTCTGCAAAGTTGTATTCATAGAACTGGAATTCTGTGCCGCTGACGTTAAGAGAATTGCCGTCTGCCGCACCATTATATTTGAATTTATTAAGCCACAGATAATCACGCCAGGGATCATAACACGTGACCATAAGTGAGCCCTCAACGTATTCAAGCTTTTCATCAAAGGTATCGGTAAAAATAACCGATGACGCTGATGTAAGATATCCTTCATTACCACCCGAGCCGGGAATTGAATTCTGGAATATTACGGTATAATCTATTGTGCCGTCATCATTCAGCGATGATTTTTTTATAATTTTAGGTGAATATTCATAGTTGGTAGAAGCGGTTACTCGGATGACGTCAGTGTAATTCATATACACCTCATTTGCCAGCTTGTAGTTTTCAAGAAGTACCTCTTCTATTGTCTTATCACCCGTCAGCTCACCCGTCCATTCAACACCCGTTTTTGCATCAAAGGGGATTTTATAGGAAATTGTAAGCACGGAATTCTCGCTGAGCTTCCATGTTGACAGATCTGCATCAGCATCCGATGTGTTGAAATAGATATTGAAGCTGTGTTGCTGATTTCCTTCGGCGGGATGCACAAGGATATATGTATTTTCCGTAGGTCCGCCGGGAACGTAAGGAGTGAAGTTGATCGTACGTCCGCTGTCAGTTACTGCTGTTATAACAAGATCCTCCGGCGTATTCTCGATATAAAGATATCCTTCATCGTTGTTGTTATAGCCCCAGAATGCTGATAAGTCAGTAAGGAAGAAGCTGCCCCAATCCTTTATAACACCGGGAACATCTGCCTGTATGGTAAAATAAACGAATTCACCGTCATTACCGCTTGCGCTTTTGCTTACTCTTGGAATAAATCCGACTACGTCAGCAACACCGCCTGCAACCTCCTCGCGCTGGTTGATTGTAACCTTTGCGCTGTTTGTATATTTCTTCTGTTCGCCCTCCTGAAGCTCTTCATAGCTGGTATAATAAATAATCTCGAAACGGTGTCCCTCAGGAAGAGCAAAGGACATTGAGTTATCATTAACGGTAATATTGTCCCAACTGAGATATGAATCGCTCAGTCTGTTGCCCCATTGATCGTATCTTCTGATGAGTATACTCTGATCTGTATAATATTCAAGTCCGTGACCAAGAGTATCAACAACTACAGTTCCCTCAAGATTACTGTCACTCTTTTTTATCTCAATATGCCATTCGATTACGGGAATAATGGTACCGTCGGGAGCAGTAATAACCGACTGCTTACCCTCTTTTTCGATTTTATTTAATTCAACTTCTACCCAGTCATCTGCTTCAGCTTTAACCTCATTGCCGTTTGAATCCTTGCCGTAAGGATAAACGCCGTTCCACAATCCTACTGAATCTCCACCGAGCAGTTCGTCGTTTATGGATGCCTTGTAGGTTATAATGAAGCCTTCTCCTGCGGCAAAATCAGGAAAATCCGTAAGGGTGAAGCCGTATGTGTTTGCATAACGTCCGTCACCGATAGTCGGCTGAGGATCAAGAATTTTTCCGTTCAGATCCGTAACCACAATCGTGTCCTTGAGCACGTAATGCTTTTCCCATACATCATCGGGAACCACAAGATCCTGAATTACGGCTTTTTTGCCCTCAATTCTTATCTGATATTCAATTGTATTATCCTTGCCGTTATACGTTCCGTGTGTTTTTGTTACCTTCATTTCGGCGGAGGTGTCAATATTAAGATTAATCTTGATTTCGTCATTGAAGTTAACCTCTGATGACGAGCCTGTAACGGAGGTGCCCACCTTAGCATTAAAATCTATGGTGAAGTCTACGTTTGAATATCTGGCACCGAAGCATTCTCCTGTTACGGGATCATCGTAAAACACAACAATAAGCAAGCCCTGATCGTTGACGAAATATTCGCCGACCTCTTCAATAGCACCGTTTTCCGTTTTTGCGGTAATGGGATGCCATTCGTCAAATGGCTCACAATGCAGGTTTTCTGGAATCTGATAATGAAGATGATGATCATCGTCGTGTCTGAATTGTATCCATTGGTCGCCCGTGTTCTTTTCAGCAAAGCGCATTGAAATAACGTAGCTCTGACCAAGGTAAACTATATCGTCGCTTCCTATTATGTCGCCTTCAACCGTTTTGAACGTAACACTTTTAATAACAGTTGTAAGGTCGTTTATATACGTGATGTTCGGTTCGTGTGTGCCCGTGCTGAACATAAGAAGGGGAGGGGCTGCCTCTGTCGCAGCTTCTTCAGCCGTGTTCTCGGTAACCGCTTCGTCAAAGCTCATATCCTTTGCAAAGCCGAGCTCACCCGTAAGACCGTAGCCGAGAATTTTATCCGTAATATCAACGGGTTTTACCTCAACCTTATTGTCGCTGTCACCCTCAATGATCAGAAGGCCGTCGTCATTTGCAACAAGAATAATTGCAGATGTATCAGCAACACCGTCACCGTTTTCGTCAAAGAAGACGATGTCACCTCTTTTTGGGGAGGCTGTTTCTGCATCTGAATATGCCAGTCTTTCTATCCACTTAAGTCGCATAGCTTCTGCACCCGCACTTTTCAGCTCGTCAACGTTATTTATATTGGAAAAGTGCAGACAGAAGGATATAAACATTGTATTCCATTTGCCGTAAGGATTACCGTACCATTCGCCGAAGCGTGTATAACCGTGTTTGTTTCCGTCGGTGTCATATTCAAAATTCAGCTGACTTTCTTTATAATCCTGCTGTGACAATGCGATTGCCACAAGATTTTCTGGAATATCGTTTGTTATCTTCACGCTTTCAATGGTTTTTAGCCAATCGCTGACGGTTTCAGTGTCTGCCTGTACGTCAGGGAAGCATTGGGATGAATGAGAATGCTCGGTAATATTACAGATAAGTTCTGACGTGTAGCATTCTTCAGAGTGATTGTGTAAACTGCTTTCCGGTTCGGTTAAGCTAGGTTGCTCGGAAACGGAAGAGTCCTGAGTTTCGGTGCTTTCGGATTCTGTTTCTGTGCAAATCAATACCTTTGTAAAGCATTCCTGTGTATGAATATGCTCATCCAGATCGCACAGGGCGTCGCCTGTAACTGTTATTCCTGTAAGCTTGAGCCACCAGAAAACAAAAACTGCGACAAAAAGTGCGAGGATAATAAAAACGGCGGTAAGCCTTCTGTGATTCAGTCTGAAATTTTTATGACGTCCGAGAAAATCATTTCCGATATCTGACAAGCTTACCACCTCCTTCGCTTAGGGCTTCTGAAATTACTTGACTATGCTGATTTTGTTGAAGGGCCACACTCTGAGAAAAATTTTCCCGACAATGTATTCCTCGCTTACAAGGCCTACTACTGAGCTTCGGCTGTCTATTGACGTAGAACGATGGTCACCTAATACAAAATAATGATTTTCTGTTACTATGCAGGGGAACGAAATATCACATTCACCCAATGCTCTGTCAATGATATAAGGCTCGTCAATTTTTTCTCCGTTAACGTATACGTAGCCTTCTGCATCTATGCTTATGCTGTCACCCGGCAGGCCGATTACTCTTTTTATAAGCAGCTTGTTCTGATATGAAAAGCAGCATAATTCACCGGGTTGCATATTAGTAGTTTTAAGAAGGATTACAACCTCCTCGTCGTTAAGAGTGGGTTCCATACTGCTGCCTGAAATCTGCAACACGGGAAAAGCGAGAGTTGCAATAAGCACGGCTGCCGCCGCAACCACAATAAGCGAGTATATGGTGCTTTTTAGAACCTGCTTGTATTTTCTGTTGTATTTTTCCCTGAGGATTTCGTTTTCTATCTGGTTAGCAGTAGGAAAGGCACTGATTTTTCTGTATTTGTTTTTTGCCATTAAATTCAATGCTCCTGATGTATGGGTACGGAATCAGTTTCCTGCCCGTATCTCCTTGATTCTGTTTTTGATTTTGTTTTGAAGCTGCTCGGGAAGCAACGACATAGTGCTTTCATCCCTTGCAAATGCGGTGATTATATGACAATAAAGCTCACCGTCGGGATGCTTTGATTTCTGATTGCCTGTGTTTTCGCGGGCAGGGGATGCCTGTGTCTGTCGGGGAGAATCGGGGGAATTTTGATTTTTGTCGGAAAATTTGTTGATTTGTTCTATTGCGGAATTAAGCTTGTCGGTTGCTTCTGCCAGATATGCAATATTTCTGGATACCTTGTCTTCCGCTTCATATTTTTCAATTATCTGTTTTAAGTTTTCATTTTCCTTGCTTACGTCCAACAGCATTTCAAGCAGCTCAAGCCGACTGAGCTTTCGCAATTCTTTATCGGTCATTTGCGTTCCCCTTTGAAAAAAATCCGTACGGAACTAAACACTCGTCCCTTATAATAATATAATAACAAATATTGCGACAAAATTCAAGTAAATTTGCATTCTTTTAATAGCCAAAATTTTGAGTTTTTGTTGAAAATTACTATTGATGACGAGTTGAATTCTTCGTATTGCAGTCAGTTGGAGTGTCTTCAGGCGCGTTAATCCGTCTTATTTAAATATTTTTATTAGGTTTTTTATATGTATTTCTATTGCCTTTTAAGAAAAAATAATGTAGAATATCCTTTGTACTAAATTTCGGATACCCCGAGAGTCGGAATACGTACTAAATTTAGATTGTCAGAGGTTGAAAAAATGAGTGACTTACAGAAAAATCAGAATTCAGTAGTTCCTTTCGGTTGGCGAGACAAATTAGGTTATGCTATGGGCGATATGGGATGTAACTTTTCATTTCAGCTTGTATCAACGTTTATGCAGCTTTTCTATATGCAGTATATCGGCGTATCAGAAGAAGCTTATGCAATCATCATTATGCTTTCCAAGATATTTGATGCTGTCAATGACATCATAATCGGAAATCTTGTAGACACAAAGAGAATCGGCAAAAAGAGCAAATATATGCCATGGATTCTTATTGGCGGTATTACTCTCGTTATATTTAACGTAATGCTTTTTGCTCCCGTTAAGGATTTCTCCGAATGGGGTAAATATGCATGGTGTCTCGGTGCTTATTGTCTTTGGTCAATAGCATACACAATGGTCAACGTACCGTATGGATCATTGCATTCGGTAATTACGGACAAGCCTCAGGAAAAGGTTTCTCTTTCTACCTTCAGAAGCCTTGGTGCCGCACTTCCCGCAATCATCATTATGATAGTTCTTCCCGGTATCGTTTATAACAAGAGCGTTAATGCAGCAGGTGAAGAGGTGCAGATACTCAAGGGCGAGACATTGTTGCCTGTTGCACTGGTGCTTTCCGTTGTAGCATTTTTCACCCTTTGGGGAACAACCAAGCTTGTTAAGGAGCGTGTGAATCACACTTCCACTGAAAATGCCGTTGGCTTCAAGGCTATGATTTCCTCAACAAAATCCTTCTTTACAAACAGAGCTATGGTCGGTGCTACTGTTGCATCCGTAGCATCCGTTGCGCTTTTCAATTCTACTATGTCTCTTAATAATATGGTCTTTCAGTATTTCTTCAGAGATACAGATAAGATCGGTATTGCTATGATAGGCAGCTATGCCCCCATGGTTATCTTTATGGCATTTATGGGTAAGTTTACAAAGAAGTTCGGAAAAAAGAACGTAATTGTAACTGCTATGCTTATCGGGGCAATATCTGGTGTTGTTTCAATTTTCGCTCCCATCACTCCCGATTCCGTGGGTATGATCATTTATATTGTTTGCCTTATGGGGCTTAATCTCGGTAATGCAGGCTTCCAGATTTCAGTCTGGGCAATTGTTGCGGACTGTATTGAGGTCAGCTACAGAAAGACAGGAAAGAGCGAAGAGGGCTCTCTTTATGCAATTTATTCATTCTTCAGAAAACTGGCTCAGGGCATCGGTCAGGCAGTTGTTGCTCTCGGACTTTCATCCATCGGATTTATAGAGGGTGATAATGCCGTTCAGCCTGAGGGCTTCGGCGAAGATGTAAAGTCGCTTTACTTTATTGTTCTTGCAATCGGTTCACTGGTAGCTTTCCTTGCAATGAAGTTTATTTATAATATCGGCAAGAAGGAAGAGGACGAATTTGCTGAGCAGATAGGTGCCTGAATTCGGTTAAAAAATTGAATAAATGTAAACGGGGCTCACTGAATAATGTGAACCCCGTTGTACTATGTTTGGGATACTTAAATGATGATTTAACAGAGATGGCTGTCGGTTATTGTCATAATAGTTGACACAGAGCCTTTTTTTGTGATTAAATAAAACATAATACGTTTAACGGAAAAGGGGAAACAGAATGAAAACTGCAATAAAGGTTATTTCGCTAATTTTGTCGGCGGCTGTTATTATTTCTGTAGGATTTGTGGTCATTAAATGCTCGCAAGGCATTTCTTATGACGCTTCGGCTGTTGAAAATATCGGAACGGATGTTGAGATAATATCAGAGGATATTGACACGGTTGTTCTTAAAAAGTCGGATACGGCAGATTTCAAGGTGCTTATGTTTACCGATACACATCTTAACGGAAAGAAAACACAGGATGCCATGACGGTGGAATATATCGTCAGAAACGTTACTGCACACAAGCCTGATCTTGTTATCTTCGGCGGAGATAACATTTCATCCGGCTTCAGTAAAAAGCGTACTGAGCAATTTTGTGAAATTATGGAAAAGCTCGGCGTTTATTGGGCTGCTGTTTTCGGTAATCATGAGGGCGACGGTTTCCTCAGTGTATCAAGAGAAGAAAACGTTGAAATTTTTTCTTCATACTCATATTGTCTTATGTGTGAGGGCAAAGAGGATGTAGACGGCAACGGCAACTATTCTCTCGTAATATTAAACGCTGATGATACCGTAAAACAGGTTATTTTCCTTATGGACAGCGGCAGCTATATGACTAAAGAGTCTAAGCAGGAGTACGGCGTTACAGAGGAAGGCGAGGTTTATGACGGTGTAAAAGCCTCTCAGGTTAAATGGTATGAGGATAAGCATAATGAAATTGAAGCGGCATACGGAAAATTCAAATCCGTAACAGTTGTACATATTCCCCCATATCAGACAGAGGAGCACTTTGAGGGAAGTGAGCTGATTTTCGGAGAAAAGCGCGAGGGAATCTGTGAATCGGGATTTGATGCGGGGCTTTTTGATGCTATGACAGAAAAAGGAAGTGCTCAGGCAGTTTTCTTCGGTCACGACCACGTTAATGATTTTGCCTACGAGTATGACGGTATACGCTTATCCTATATTCAGACTTCGGGCTATGGCGTATACAATATGGAAAGTAAATTCGGTGCTCCCGAAAATGAATGGATACAAGGCTGTACGCTTGTAACATTTGTCGATGACGGTTCTTTTGTGGAGCAAAGAATTCTTAATCACCAATAAAACTGAAGGTAAATATGAAAATTCTTTTATTGATATTTTTTCTTGTAGCTGTATTTATGCCTGTGGCCGTCCACAAAACGAAGCTTTCAGTGATCGATCATTTTTATACGAAAATGCTTTGCTCATCAATGTTTTTGCTTTGCGGAATATTATCGGCGCTTGCAGGCGGAGCACTGACGGTATATGCACTATGTATTCTTTTTGCATTGCTTTTCGGCTTTCTTGGGGACTTTTTGCTCAGCTATAAAAATGAAAAGTATTTTTTGATCGGTGTTTTGTGTTTTGCAATAGGTCATCTGATATATGCGATGACTTTTCTTCTTCAGGGGGACACCCGGGCTTTATCGTTTATTGTTCCCATAATGCTTGTTACTGCCGCGGTGGTGCTGTTTCTCTATTTCTTTACAGCCTCAAAGCTTGATCTGAAAAAGCTGAGATTTCCTCTTCTCGGCTATTCAGCTATTTTGTTTATGTCTTTTGCCTGTGCTGTGGTGCGCGGCGTGTATGATGCCTTGAACGGAAATGTTTATTTTGGTGTATGTCTGATAATTGCTGCGGTTTTGTTCTTCTTTTCCGATATTCTTCTCGGACTCGGAATCGGTGGCATAAAGATACCGAAGCTTCTCCGTCACGGTGTTTCATATACGTATTTCCCTGCTCAATGCATTTTTGCACTAAGTATATTTTTTTCGGTTGTGAGATAAGAAATGATTGTAGATTTTATTCCCGTAATGCGTTTTTTGGTCTGTAGTGACTCTCATATAGAGGGAGTGGATTCACAAGGCTTCAACAGACTGAAAAGTGCTGTAGATCTGGCATTTGATATTGCCGATGGCTGTAATGTCTGTAAAAAGCTTGATGCAGTTTTGCTTGCAGGTGATATTACCGATAGCGGCACAAAGGCTGAGTTTGATGCCTTTAAGATCATATTTGATTACGTTAAATCCCGCGGAACGGAATTTTTGAGTATTGTTGCCAAGGGACACGATTCCATTAGCCTCGGGAAGGGTTCCCTCAAATATTTTTCAGCTATTACAAATCAGGAGACGGATTTTCACGTCATACTTAACGGGTTTCACTTCATCGGGCTTTCAACCTCAAGTATTCCCGAAATCTATTATTCTCCGGCACAGCGTTACTGGCTTATGAGAGAGCTTGATAAGGCAGTATCGACCAATCCGGGAAGACCCGTGTTTTTAATGCATCACGAGCACGTAAAATATACGGTTTACGGAAGCGGTGAAGTGGATGGCTGGGGACATGATTTCTTTACTGAAATGCTGAAAAAATACCCCTCGGTGGTTGATTTTTCGGGGCATTCCCACTATCCTTTGAATGATCCCCGCTCCTTGTGGCAGAACGAATATACAGCAGTGGGAACGGGTTCGCTCAAATACACGGAGCTTACTGTAGACGGAGAAAGAAAGATCCGTCCCGACAATAAGAATGAGTGCGGCAGCTTCTGGCTTGCGGAGCTTGATGCGGAAGGCAATCTGCATTTATCCGGGTTCGATTGTGATGCTCAAAAGGTGCTTTGTGAATACTATATTGCGAATCCGTCCGATAAGAACAACAGGGAATATACGCAGGAGAAAATGTGCTCTAAAAGTACGCCTCCCGTTTTTTTTGAAAATTCCTTTGTTGCATTTTCAGACGGCAGAATAAGCTTTAAGCGCGCTGACGAAACAGACGGTATGCCGATTTTTATCTATAGAATTTTTGTTGTTGACGAGAATGAGAAAACTGTGGCAAAAACAAAAGTATTACCGTCGTATTATCTTTTTAACAAGGAGGAAGTATTGACGGCACAGTTGCCGCCGCTTCCCTTCGGAAGATATAAAATTAAAATTTGCGCCGAAACCGTTTACGGTGTGGCATCTGAGTTTATTCAGCAGGAGATCACGATATAAATTTAATTTTTCCGGAAATTGATGTTAATGAAAAGGAGATAGATTATGAAACTGTTACAGCCTGAGCTTTACAGCGCAGAATGTATAAAAAAATTAGAAAAGCCCGTGCTTACAAAGGATGATATCCCTTATGATGCTTCTTTGATTTTCAATGCAGGTGTCGCAAAGCTGAGGGGCAGATACGTAATGGTTTTTCGAAATGATTACGGTCCCACAGAGGAAACGTATCCTGCCGTGAGATTCAGAACCTCTTTGGGCTTTGCTGAAAGCACTGACGGAGTAAACTGGCAGGTACATAACAGAACTATTTTTGACAACAAAAGCCTGCTTCCGTCAGATGAAATAAAGCGGTTATATGATCCGAGGATCACGGTTATAGACGATAAGCCGTATCTTTGTATGGCGATGGATACGGCACACGGTATCCGCGGCTGCATTGCTGAGATTGATGAAAATTTTGAAAAATTTACCATAATCAGCGCATCAGCTCCCGATAACAGAAATATGGTGCTTTTCCCCGAAAAAATAGGAGGGAAGTACGTGCGTCTTGAAAGACCGTTCCCCGTTTATTCAAGAGGCGGAAGAGACCGTTTTGATTTATGGCTCTCAGTGTCGCCCGACCTTGTTTATTGGGGCGAAACCGAGCTGGTGCTTGGTGTTGAGGACGTTCCTTATGCAAATGATAAGATAGGTCCTGCCGCACCGCCCATAAAAACGAATAAAGGATGGCTTACTATATTTCACGCCGTCGATAAAGATGAAAGCAGAGGAAAAAACGGCTGGGAAACGGCATGGAAAAAGCGTTACTGTGCGGGTATTATGCTTCTGGATCTTGAAAATCCCTCTGAAGTGATCGGAATGAGTAAGCTTCCCTTGATTGCCCCCGAGTCTTATTATGAAACCGAAACGGGTTTTCGTCAGCACGTAATTTTTCCCGGCGGTATGATTCTTGAGGACAACGGTGAGGTCAAGATATATTATGGTGCATCCGATACCGTTGAGTGTCTTGCCACCGCAGACGTAAATGATCTTGTTGCACTGTGTACTCAAAGCCGAAAAGATTAAATTATCGGAGGGATAGTGTTTGATCATACTTATAACGGGTGCATCTCATACCGGAAAAACTCTTTTGGCACAGCGGCTTCTTGAAAAATATAAATTTCCCTATCTTTCTGTTGACCACCTTAAAATGGGACTTATCAGAAGCTCAAATACTGATCTTACACCTCTGAGCTCCGATATGCTTCTGACTGAATATCTGTGGCCGATTGTCCGTGAGATAATAAAAACTGCCATTGAAAATAAACAGAATCTAATTGTGGAGGGCTGTTATATTCCATTTGACTGGCAGAAGGATTTTGATGAGAAATACAAGCAGAGTATAAGATACGTATGCCTTGTTTTTACTACGGATTATATAAAAAAGCATTTTGATGATATTAAAGGCTTTGCAAATGTTATTGAAAATCGTTTGTGTGACGACGACTGCACGATGGAAAATGTTATTGCAGAGAATGAAAAAATGCTTAGCTGCGCTGAGGAGAATAACGTAAATTATGTTCTGATTGATGATAAATATGAAATTGACGCTGATACAGTATGCTGCGAAGTTTTTGATATAGAATGACAGGGCCGAAAAGCTGATTGTAAAGCGCTGAAAGTAACGTAAATACGGGAAAAGGAGAGTCGGATTAATTATTTGTTTTTCGGGCGGTTATTCGGAAGATTATCCTTACCTGCCTGTGATGCAAAACGGATATTACTGCGGCAGAAAAAATTATGACAAAAATATTGGAAACGAAACGGCTGAAATTAAGGGAATATACAATCGACGATTTTGATGCTTTGTATGAAATTTTATCCGATGCTGAAACGATGAAGCACTATCCGAAGCCCTATGATAAAGACGGTACGCTCAGATGGCTTAAATGGAGTCTTGACAATTACAGCAGATACGGGTTCGGCTTATGGGCAATTCAGCTGAAGGAGAACGGCTGTTTTATAGGTGATTGCGGAATTACCATGCAGAATATCGACGGTGAACAGCTTCCCGAAATCGGATATCATATAAATAAGCTGTATTGGCGTAACGGATATGCCAAGGAGGCGGCTGCCGCTGTTCGTGACTGGTGTTTTGAAAACACGTGCTTTGATGCGGTTTATTCATATATGAAGCATACCAACGTTGCATCATTTTCCACTGCTGAAGCTGTCGGGATGAAAAGAATAAAGGAGTACGCCGATTCCCCTGATTCTTTATGCTATGTCTACAAAATTTCACGCGGTGAATGGCAATGCATTAAAAAACAGTAAAACGACAGAGATATAAAACTTTTTGCCCGATGCAGCTTGTCTGACAGACTGCGTCGGGCAGATTATTTTGAAGCTTAGGGTGACGGCAATAATCCGAACCGTGTTTTTTCTCGGCTGATTTCTGCCACTTCTTCGTTAAAATCCTCGTCAATCCGAAAGGATTGACTCCGGTTTTGCCTTGAATTGCCAAAAATCCTCCCGAGAAAAAATCT
>JAZOOE010000175.1:0-14193 GCA_045654865.1 Acutalibacteraceae bacterium
TTCCAAAGACGAAGCCGACTGGTACTTCAACTCCACAGCAGATATTTATGAAAGAATAAAAGAAGAATTAAAATAACAAAAACAGCAGGTTAGCGTGGGTGTCCAAAGGACACTCACGCAGTTTTATTCGCCTTGCGGCGAGTTTTATTGCTTCGCAGTTGTATTTGGGTTTCACCCAAGTGTTATTGCCTTCGGCAGTTTATTGGTGAATAAAATAAAACTGAAGCCAAAGGCTTCAATATCACTATTGCCGTAAGGCAATAATATCACTCTGCCATAAGGCAGAATATCACTAAACTGTCCGAAGAATAAATGCGCACTTACTCACCACCAAAGGTGCAAGTGCTAACAATGAGAGGTAATACGGATGTTCAGTCCGCATTACCTCTTTTTATGTCCTTAGTAAACCCGCTCATTCCCGTTTTTTTCTTTTTTATAAATTATGCGGCGGATTTTTGTCGGGTGGAGGAAGGAAGGCACCAAGTGGGAATGAAACGGAGCCCGCAGGAGAAAATAGGAGGATGCGGTATAGTTTAACGTGGCGGCAGGAGAGCACGAAAGAAGCAAAAAAAGGGCAGATGGAGTGCAAGGGGAGTAAAATGGAGAAAAACGCGCTGTTTTTTCGGAGTAAAAGGAGTCCATAGGAGAAAGTTTGCAAGGATAGTGATCCGTCGGATAAAAAACACGGAAGACAGCTTTTTTTTAGCGTCTTCCGTTTCTGTTGACTCTGTTGTTATTCAGTTGTTCTTATATCGTCGGGGACAGACGGAGAGTAGGTGAATGTTTTTCTTTCACCATCGGCAGGATCGGTAAAGCTCAGCGAATGGGAATAAAGGGCAATATACGGAAGTCTGTGCGGCGCTCCGTATTTTCCGTCACCGTACACAGGGTGCTTTCTTGAAGAAAACTGCACTCTTATCTGATGTGTTCGTCCTGTGTGAAGCTTTATTTTTACAAGAGAAAGTCCGTCCGCTCTTGTTTCAAGCACGCTGTATTCAAGGGAGGCTTTTTTTACTCCCTTTCTTTCTCTTTTTACTACAAAGGATTTGTTTTTAGACGAGTCCTTGAACAACAGATCCTCCATTGTGCCGTTTTCGGGGGATGGTGTGCCGTAAACCAGAGCCAGATATATCTTTTCAAATTCATTTTTCGTTATCTGCTCCGAAAGCGCGGCGGCCGCTCTGCGGCTTCTTGCATAAACCATAACTCCCGACGTTACCGTGTCAAGGCGGTGAACAGGATAGATCTCTTCGCTTTTATAATGCTCTTTGAGCATTGTGATCAGACTGTTTGGCTTATCTCCCTGAGCCTCCGTGCCGTTTGGCTTTATGCATACGGTTATTTCGTTGTTTTCATATAAAATGTTCATTATTCGTCTCCGATTGCTTATGTGTTGCTTATATGTTATATAATAAATCGGTGATTCGCCTGAATTATGATATAAATGTTACAATTATGTTAATCTTCAATCATTAAAAAGAAATCGCTTGCAATGTTGAATGCAAAATGATATGATTAGTATGCAAGCAATATATCTATTTTTTCGAAAGGAGTAAAGATTATGAACGAAACAACAAAGATTTATGAAGTAACAACTGATCCCCTTACCCTTGAAGCTAATAAGGCTGATACAGCTATTGCTTTCCTTGGCGAGTGGGCAGATTATATTGTGAAGTTCATTGAAATCGTAAAGGATTTCTTTGAGAAGATCAAGGCTGCTTTTGCAACAGAAGAATAATTAATATTCTGAAAAATAATTTTTGAAAAGAGGTGCAGATAATGGAAGGCGTAACAGATTACATCGCAATGTTTGCTGAATACTTCGTAATGTTCATCAACATGATCAAGGAATTCTTCGGCAACTTCGGCGCTGCTGAATAATTGATTGATATTGCCCGTTTTTACGGGAAGAAATAGCTTATGCTAAAAAACCGACGGAGGCCCCCGTCGGTTTTTTCTTTTATACGAAAAAGAAAATATACGAAAAAGAAAAGCACTCGGTGAAACGGGCGCTTTTCTTTAATACAGATCTGTGTTAATAGGTATTATAACTTATGCGTTTGCTGCGTCATCATCTTCTTCTTTTGATGTGCCGCCGAGTAAGCCCTTGATCATATCGATGATCTGCTTAAGGAAGTCGATGAATACCTGAATGTAAGCGTAATCGCTATCCCATGTCATTATATTTTCACCTCGCATTGTAGATTTGCGTTACTATAACGCATTTTTATGATATCATATAATTAATTAATTTTCAACACCTGAGACAAAATTTTTAAAAATATTCATATTTTTTATAACATATATACAATAATTAACGCCGGTTTACAGGATTTTTCCGTATTATTCAAAAATCATATATGTATTCTGTATTTTTTCAAGCTTATAAAATTCACTTTTCACTGTCTTAAAGCCGAGTCTTTCATAAAAGCCTACATTTTCGGGATTCTGTGTTTCAAGACCGATTTTTTTGCCCTCGGCATAGAGCTTTGCCATACCCTCTCTTAACAGTGCGCTTGCAATCCCCTTGCCCTGATGTTCGGGAGCTACGAAAACGGGAGAAACGATATATGTATTTTCGTCGAATATATCCTTGTTGTCAAGGTGAGAATATGCCAGCAGAGTTTTTATTGTTATGGGGAAATACAGCACAAGAAAAACCCAGTTTGGGCATTTAAGAAACTGCCACATGGTATAATCGTAATGAGCGTGACGGAAAATACAAAGTCCTCGTGCTTCCTCGTCAAAATAGAAAATGTCCTTTTTTCTTGAAGAGTTTAATCTTAAAAGAATAAAATGATAGATAAAACGGCGTCTGAGTTTTTCATTTTTACAGGCAAAGGTGTAAACGGGATCGTTGATATATGCCTCAGATGCCATTCGTGCATAGTATTTTAAGGTTTTCAGGCTGACTTTGTTTTTCATAAATTTCCACCTCGTCTTTATTCCTTTATTATTTTATCATAATATAAGGTTGTTTACAAGCAAAAATAAGAAAGGACACTCAAAGACGGTTAAAAGCAACGGGGCTGTGCTTTTTTTGATCCTTACACCGCAAGCATTATCTTTTTTTTATTTCAAAGGCTCCGTCAGAAAATGAATCCCGACGGAGCCTCATTGTAAATATTTGCTTTTTTATTCTGAAGTTATGCTATTGTAGGCTTGAGAGGAGATGAATCCTTCAGTGTACCTTTTGCGGGATTTCTCTGAACCAGAGGCATTGCACCGTCAGTAACACAATCCTTGGTAATTGTGATCTTCTCTATTGTTATATCCGAGGGAGCAGTATACATAACGGGAAGAAGCACCTTTTCCATTATTGCTCTCAGTCCTCTTGCTCCCGTTTTCTTTTCTATTGCGCTTTTTGCAATTTCGGAGAATGCTTCATCGGTAAATTCAAGCTCCACGTTATCAATGGAGAAAAGTCCCTGATACTGCTTGAATAAGGAGTTTTTTGGCTCTTTTAGAATTCGCACCAGATCAGCTTCGTCCAGATTTTTCAGAGCGGTCAGAACGGGAAGTCTGCCTACGAGTTCGGGGATAAGACCGAATTTTACAAGATCCTGAGGAATTACTCTTGACATAATTGCATTTTCGTCAAGCTCTGACTTTACAAAAATTTCAGAGCCGAAGCCGAGAACGGAGTTGCCCACTCTCTTTTCGACGATTTTTTCAATTCCGTCAAAGGCACCACCGCAAATAAAGAGAATGTTTGAGGTGTCTATATGCAGGAATTCCTGCTGAGGATGCTTTCTTCCCCCCTGAGGAGGAACGTTCGCAACCGTTCCCTCAAGAATTTTCAGAAGAGCCTGCTGAACGCCCTCACCGCTTACGTCTCGCGTAATTGAGGTGTTTTCGCTTTTTCTTGCAATCTTATCGATTTCGTCGACGTATATAATGCCCTTTTCTGCTCGCTCAATGTCGAAGTCAGCCGCCTGAATAAGGCGAAGCAGTATGTTTTCAACATCCTCGCCCACATAGCCTGCCTCTGTAAGAGTAGTGGCATCTGCAATTGCAAAGGGAACGTCAAGGGTTTTAGCAAGTGTCTGTGCAAGGAAGGTTTTTCCTACACCCGTGGGGCCGAGAAGAAGAACGTTGGATTTGTTTATATCGACGTCGATTTTTGATTTTCTGTATATCCTCTTATAGTGATTATAAACAGCAACCGAAAGGGCAATTTTAGCCTGATCCTGTCCGATGACATATTCGTCAAGCTTTGCCTTAAGCTCCTCGGGCTTGGGGAGAATTCGAGGGGATGCCCCCTTTTTCTTTGCTTGCTTTTTAGATGAGGATTCACTTGAATTGATGATGCTCTGACAGTTTTCTATGCATTCGTCGCAGATAAATGCGTCGGGGCCCTGAATAAGCATCGATACCTGATCCTGCGATCTGCCGCAGAATGAACAATGAAGCTTCTCTTTGGGCTCATCAAATTTAGCCAATGGTATGTCCTCCCGATTATCTGTTGTAAAGAACCTTGTCAATAAGACCGTATTCAAGAGCCTCTTCGGCGCTCATAAAGTTGTCACGGTCTGTATCGCGCTCGATTACCTCAAGAGGCTTGCCCGTTTCTTCGGAAAGAATCTTGTTGAGCTTTGCTCTGATCTTGAGGATGTGGTCGGCAGCTATCTTGATATCGGATGCCTGACCTTGTGCACCGCCGAGAGGCTGATGAATCATGATCTCAGCATTGGGAAGAGCATATCTCTTGCCGGGTGTGCCTGCTGCAAGAAGGAATGCGCCCATGGAAGCCGCCATACCCATACATATAGTGGAAACGTCACACTTGATATAATTCATTGTATCAAAAATTGCAAAGCCTGCGGATACTGAGCCGCCGGGGGAGTTGATGTAAAGAGAAATGTCCTTTTCGGGATCCTGTCCCTCAAGGAAAAGCAGCTGTGCAACAACAAGACTTGCGGTAACGTCATTGACTTCCTCAGAAAGAACGATGATTCTGTCATTGAGAAGTCTTGAGTAAATATCGTAGGCTCTTTCGCCTCGGTTGGTCTGCTCGATAACTGTGGGAACAAGTGACATAAAGGGATTAGGTGTCATATTTAGTCCTCCTGATAGAAATATTCTGAAAAACGGTCGGAAAAGCTTACCCCCGACCGTTTTCTATGTTTACTTTTTTAATGATTGACCCGAATCGGGAGATTTATTCAGCGGATTCTTCTGTTTTGGGCTCTTCAGCTTCTGCTGCCTCTGCCTTTTTCTTTGTTGTCTTCTTTGCTGCGGGCTTCTTAGCTGCTGTCTTCTTCTTGGGTGTCTCTTCAGTCTCTTCCTTTGCAGCTTCAACAGCTACCGCATTGTCAATTACAAAGCTGTCGGCCTTTCTCTTGAGAAGCATTGTCTTGATATAGTCCTCAGCGTATACAGCCTTAACTTTGTCAACCTCAACGGAATACTTAGCTGCGATGTCATTGAATTCAGCCTCGATCTCTTCAGCTGTAACCTCAAAGCCTTCAAGAACAGCGATCTTGTCAAGAGCAAGCTCGATCTTTACGTCAGCCTCTGCTCTGGGACGATAGGTCTGCTTCATGGAGTCGATTGACATACCGAGGTATCCGAGATACTGCTCGAAGGGGATGCCCTGTGACTCAACGTTGTATCTGAACTCGTCAATCATATTGTTAACGGCTGTTTCATACATAGCCTCGGGAATTTCGTCTGTAACAAGCTCAGCAAGCTTATCATAAACAGCATTCTTGAAGGATGACTCAGCGGACTTTTCCTTGCTCTCTGCAAGAGTCTTTCTGATGCTTTCCTTATACTCAGCCATTGTTTCGAATTCTGATGTTTCGCTTGCGAAATCGTCATCTGCCTCGGGAATTTCCTTAGCCTTGATCTCGTGAAGCTTGATCTTGAATACAGCAGCCTTGCCTGCAAGCTCTTCTGCATATTCCTCGGGGAAAGTAACGTTTACGTCGAACTCGTCGCCGATAACGTGACCGATGATCTGCTCCTCAAAGCCGGGGATGAAGGAGCCTGAGCCGATCTCAAGCTCATACATTTCAGCCTTTCCGCCTTCAAATGCTACGTCGTCAACAAAGCCTTCAAAGTCGATAACAGCAATGTTGCCGTTTTCAACAGGCTTATCCTCAACGGGAACTATTCTTGCATTCTGCTCGAGCTTTCTTGCGATGTCAGCCTCAACCTCTTCGTCAGTAACGGTCAATGCGGGCTTAACAGCCTCAATGCCCTTGTAGCCTTCGATTGTGATGTCGGGCTTAACGATAACCTTTAAGGTAAGCTCTGCGCCCTCGGGACCCATGGAAACAACGTCGAAATCAAAGGGATTTGCAACGGGAGTGACGCCTGCTTCCTTGCATGCCTCGTCGAATGCTTCGGGGAAAGCAATCTCAAGAGCATCCTCATAGAAAATGTTTGCACCGTACTTCTTCTCGATCATAGCTCTGGGAGCTTTACCTTTTCTGAAACCGGGCATTGCAATGTTGTTCTTTTCCTTGTTATAAGCCTTTACGATTGCCTTTTCAAAAGCCTCAGCGGATATTGTGAGAGCAATTGAATATTCGTTTGTGCCTGTCTTTTCTGCTGATTTTAACATTTTTAAGTCCTCCTGACTCTTTTTTCGCCTGGCGGCATTTAATTATAACCACTATATTTTAACAGAAAACATTTTAAAATGCTACTGTTTTTATAAAAAAATTATAAGAATTATACATTTAAAGCATAATTTTTTTTGGGCAGAATGCGAGAAAATCTGCGGAAGCAAGAGAAAACGTGATTCCGTCATGGGTATACTTTTCATAGCGTCCCGTTTTTTCTCCGTGTATGTGTCCGAAATAACACCTTTTGATATCGTATTTTTTCAGAACCTCAAGAAGCTCGTTGCATACTCCCGATTCGTAGACCACGGGATAATGCAGGAAAACCACCGGCTCTCTGCCCGTGACAAGGGCGGCTTCGATGGAGCGGGAAAGTCTGCCCGCCTCTCTGAGGATAACCTTTTCGGCACCGGGAGTTTTATCGTCAAAGAACCAGCCTCTCGTGCCGCAAACGGTGATGTCCTCAGCCTCGTAAGCATTATTGAAAAGAAAATGTATGCTGTCAAAGCCGTTTTCATCGAGAAACTCGTTCATTTTTTTGACGGTATTCCACCAATAGTCGTGGTTGCCCTTGCCGATAAGCTTTCTGCCGGGAAGATTATGAAGAAAGCGAAGATCCTCTTTTGCCTCTTCAAGACTCATAGCCCAGGAAATATCGCCGGGAATTACCACGGTATCATTATCGCTTACCACCCGTTCCCAATTGCTTTTAAGCCTTTGGGTGTAATCCTGCCAGCCCTTGAAAATATCCATTGGCTTTTCGCAGGAAAATGACAGATGGGGATCGCCGATTACAAAAACTGACATATCTCACCATTAAAAATACAAAATTTTCCGGAAATAAATTCAGACCGGCAGTGAAAAACTAATTGCGAAAGCCGCTTTCATTTTTGTTTCTTCCGTAAAGTCTCCGGAGACGAAATTCGGAAGTATACCCCTGATAAGAGAATCCTGCAGGATTCTCTGAAAACGTCCCTGACGGGGCGTAATAAATCGTGGAGATGAAAACAATGAATAAAAAATGCAAAGAGAACAGCAATATAAGCTGTGACGCAAAAAACTGTGTCTACCATACAACAGCCTGCGGATGCACTGCCCAGTCAATCAAGGTAAGCAATAAAAACGCATGCTCCTGCTCTGACACTTGCTGCGCCACCTTCAAGATGAAGAATTCAGCTGCCGAATCTGTCTGAGAAAGCTATCTTCTGAGAAGTCCGGGATTATAAGCCCAGCATATTGAATACAACAGCCTGCATTTCGGATTTGTCGCAGACGTCGGTGAATCTGGGGGATGCGCCCCACAGCTCGGTCAGCTTAGCAGGTGCCGGAACACCGGTGATGCTGTCTACAGCCGCCATCATCTCAAACTCATCATCAGATGAGGGAGTCTCTCCGAGGCCTTCAAGAACAGCGGGAGAGAACTTATAGGGAGAAGCAGTTGATACGATGACGGTGGGTGTTTCATCCTTTGTGTTTTCACGGTAGCTGTTGTAAACGTTGATTGCAACGGCGGTGTGAGGATCAGCAAGATAATTGAGCCCCTTGAAGGTGGATCCGATTGTCTTCTTGGTCTCGTTATCGTCACAGCAGCCTGCGGCAAACAGCTCCTGAATCTTTGCGAGCATAGTCTCGTTTACGGTGTATTCGCCTTTTTCAGAAAGAGCGGAGAAAAGCTCTCTGATTTCACTGCTGCCGTTATCACTCAGATGGTAAAGAAGTCTTTCAAGGTTGCTTGAAACGAGAATATCCATTGAGGGTGATACGGTAGTGTGGAATTTTCTGAGTCTGTTGTATCTGCCGGTTTCAATAAACTCAGTAAGAACGTTATTTGCATTTGAAGCACAGATAAGCTTGTTTACGGGAAGTCCCATTTCCTTAGCGTAGTAAGCGGCAAGGATATTGCCGAAGTTGCCTGTGGGAACGGTGAAGTTGATCTTCTCACCGTTTGTTATCTGACCTGATGCTATCATATCGGCATAAGCAGAGAAGTAGTAAACTACCTGAGGAACAAGACGGCCCCAGTTGATGGAGTTTGCGGAAGAGAAGGTCATATTGTTCTCTTCAAGCTTAGCCTTTACTGCATTATCGGTGAAAATCGTTTTTACACCCGTCTGAGCATCGTCAAAGTTACCCTTTATAGCGCAAACGCCTACGTTTGCACCCTGCTGTGTGGTCATCTGAAGCTTCTGCATAGCACTGACACCCTCGCTGGGGTAGAAAACGAGGATTCTTGTGCCGGGAACGTCCTTGAAGCCCTCAAGAGCTGCCTTTCCCGTGTCGCCTGACGTTGCAACAAGAATAACGGTTTCCTTTCCGTCGGACATCTTTTCGGCACTGCCCGTAAGAAGGTAAGGGAGAAGCTGTAATGCCATATCCTTGAATGCACACGTAGGACCGTGCCACAGCTCAAGTATATTTACGTTCCCCTGAAGATTCACAAGGGGGGCAATTTTTTCGTGGGTGAAGCCTGTTGAATAGGCGCCGAGAGTATCGGCATCGATCTCCTCATCGGTAAAGTCCGTAAGATACAAAGAGAGGACCTTGCGAGCCCGCTCAATATATGACATGGAAACAAGAGAGTCAATAAACTCAGGTGTTACCTTGGGAATATCGGTGGGCACGAAGAGACCGCCCTCTGCTGAAATGCCGTTTGCTATGGCATAGCTTGAGGATACCTTAAGTGTGTCATTACGTGTTGAAGTGTAATTCATAATATAACCTCCGTGCGGATAAAATTTTACATAATATAATAACAGATAAACCATAAAAAGTAAAGTATTATTTATAATCTGCGTTGTTGCAATAAAAAAAAATTTGTGATATAATGATTAAATTACGGAGGATGATGTTATGAGTGAATATATGAAAAAAATCGTATCCGCCTGCGACGGACACGCAGAGCTTCGCAGTCAGGTGTCCCGTACAAGAAGAGTTTCCATTGTTTCGGGAAGTCTTGTGGGGAATATGTCGTCTGTTTCAAAGGGAATAGGCGCAAGAGTATATAATAACGGTGTATGGGGCTTTGCTTCAAAAAGTGCATCCGATGATGCGGCGGCCCTTGAGGTATTCAGAAGCGCAACGGAAAATGCTGCCCTTCTTAACTCCGGCTGTCCTAAAAACAAGGGACCTCTTACAAATGCGGGAAACGTCTGTTACGTTGAAAAGAGACCTTTTCAGGATGTGGCACAGAAGACTCTTGTTGATTTCGCAAAGGAAATCGATGCTTATATCGAGAAGAAATATCCGCTTCTTGCATCAAGACATATAGGTCTTTCCACGGGATGTATTGAAAAAACACTTCATACGTCCGAGGGCTCGTTTGCCTATCAGCTTTTCCCGAGAACCTATATGATCGTGTCAATGAGCACCGAGGCTGACGACGGCAGTAATATCGAGCTTTTTGATATTCTCGGCGGCGGCGAGGGATATTTTGACGATCATTACAGTGATCCCGGTCTGCTTTTCCCGCAGATAGATTCTCTTTATGAGGAGCTTATGCAGAAGAAGGAGGGCATTTTCCCCGATGCCGGTGAGGCACTTTGTATTATAGATTCATCAATTGCAGGTATGGTAGCTCACGAGGCTGTAGGCCATACCGTTGAGGCTGATTTGGTGCTTGCAGGCAGCGTTGCCGCCTCAAATCTCGGCAAATGCGTGGCATCCCCCCTTGTAAGCCTTACTGACTTTGCACATACCGCATTCGGTGAAAGAGCGCCCTTACCCGTTTTTGTGGATGACGAGGGAACCTATTGTGAGGATGCCGTAATTATCAAGGACGGTGTGCTTCAGGGCTATATGAATAATCTTGAGAGTGCCGCTCACTTCGGTGTAAAGCCTCTCGGTAACGGCAGAGCCTATGCCTTTTCGGATGAGCCTCTTATCAGAATGAGGAATACGGCGATCCATCCCGGCAAGGACAAGCTCAGCGATATGATTGCTTCCGTTGACAAGGGTTATTATCTTACAAGAACCCAGAACGGTCAGGCTGACACCACGGGTGAGTTTATGTTCGGTATTACGATGGGCTATGAGATCGTAAACGGAAAGCTGGGACGCGCACTCAGGGACACTACCATTTCGGGAGTTGCCTTTAATATGCTTAAAAGCGTTGATATGCTGTCAGATACCGTGGGCTGGGATTTTGCAGGTTATTGCGGTAAAAAGCAGCCTATGGCAGTTTCAATGGGTGGTCCGTCCATCAGATGTAAAGTAAATATCGGAGGCAGATAAAATGGAAAATTTGAAAAAGACGGCTGAGTATATTCTTCACAGCCTTAAAAATGCAGGTGCCGATTGTGCACAGGTCAGCGTCTCCGAGGGAAGAGTTGAGGAATTCAACGTTGATGCAGGTGAGTTTTCTCTCATAAGAAGCGTATTCAATTCGGGTGCATCAATGAAGGTCATAAAGGATAAGCGTAAGGGCACAGCCGCCGTCAATCAGCTTGACGAGGAGGCTGTTGACAATGCCGTAGCCGAGTGTATGGCTGCTGCCGAAACGGGTGTTGAGGATGATGCATTGTCAATTGCTGAAAAAGAGGAGAACTGTGATTTCGTATCGGGTGCTCTTGAGCCCGACAAGGAAAGGTTTTTTGCCGCCTTGCTGAAATTCACAAGGGACGTTAAGGAGCAATTCCCCGAGATAATGCTTGATCAGCTTATTGCATCATATTCCTACGGAAAGCACGTTTTTGCAAATTCCAACGGCGTTCTTTTTACAGAGGAGGACGGTGCATATTCCGTAAGCATTATGTATTCCGCTCACAGAGGTGATATTACCACGTCCTTTAACTGCGTGGCTGTGGATTATCTTGATCCATCTCAGGATATTCTTGAAGCCGCAGACGTGAGACTTATGCTTGAACGCGCACAGAGGGAGCTTGACAGCGTGCCCTTCTCAGGTAAGTTTACGGGAACCGCCGTGTTTTCTCCCGCCTGTCTTTGCGACTTTATTTCAAATATAACCGATTCCTTTACGGGGGATCTGGCTCTCATTGAGGGAACCTCCCCCTGGAAGGATTGTCTCGGCAAGTCCGTAGCGGACGAATGCTTTACGCTTTCGATCAATCCTCTTGATGATGATATTGTTACGGGTGAGCGGATCACTGCGGACGGCTACCGTTCAGAGAACTTTGATCTTATTAAGAACGGTGTGCTTCAGAGCTTTTGTCTTTCAGAATATGCCGCAAGAAAAACAGGACTTAAAAGAGCGAAAAACACAAGCGGCTGTGTTAAGGTCGAAAGCGGAGAAAAATCTCTTGAGCAGATAATAAAAGAAACAGACAACGGTATTCTTGTATGCCGTTTTTCGGGCGGTGAGCCCGCAGGCAACGGTGATTTTTCAGGCGTTGCCAAAAACAGCTTCCTTATAAAGGACGGAGAGCTGAAATGCGCTCTTTCCGAAACTATGATAAGCGGAAATATTGCTGATATGCTTAAATGCATCAAGGGTATATCCTCTGAAAGCGTAAACTACGGCACGTGCATTATGCCCTATGCCGCTTTCGGCGCTATCACTGTTTCCGGAGCAAACTGATTATTTTGATAAATTGGAGCTTTTTTGTATGAGTGATAACGTATATTCATTACTCCCGATGAGGGGAGTCGTGCTGTTCCCCGGAATGACGCTTCATTTCGACGTGGGCAGACGTGCTTCTCTTGCGGCGATCAAAAATTCAAGCGGACAGGATATGTTCTTTGTGACTCAGAAGGACATAACCGTTGAAAAGCCTGCCGTTGACGATCTTTTTGAGATTGGTGTGGTAGGCACCGTCCGTCAGATAATAAAAATGCCCGACCGTCCCGAAATCGTCAGGGTTGTGGTTGAGGGCAAATACAGAGCAAGAATAAAGGACGTAGTTCAGAAAAAACTGTTCTACAAGGTGAGCGTTGCTCCCGTTGACGATGATATCTCCCATAATATGCCCGCAGACGTTACACCGTCGGTGCTTGAGGATGGATATCTTTTCAGTATCAGACACTATTTTGATGATTACAGCGAGTACGTGCCTCATATTTCTCCTGAGCTTATGAGAAAGATCTATCTTTCCAAGAGCCTTTCCGAGGTCACAGACTGCATTGCGGGAAATATGATGTTCTCCGTAGAGGACAAGCTGAGTGTGCTCGGACTTCCTAATATCTTCTCCCGCGCAGAGCTGCTTTGTGCTCTTCTTGAGAAAGAGACTAAGGTAATGCAGATCGATTCTGAGATACATAACAAGGTTCAGGATCAGATGGATAAAAATCAGCGTGAATATTATCTTAGAGAGGAAATGAAGGCAATTACCGACGAGCTCGGTGAGCTTGATGCCGACGATACGGCTGTGCTTGCCGCAAAGGTTAACGAAAGCGGTATGTCTGAGGAGAGCAAGGAGAAGCTGCTGGGAGAAATCCAGAGGCTTAAAAGAATGTCTCCGTCATCAGCCGACGGAAACGTGCTTCGCTCCTACATAGAGAAATGTCTTGAAATCCCGTGGGGCAGGACAACTGTTGAAAATACCTCTCTTGCAAAGGCACAGAGGATTCTCGAAAAGGATCACTTCGGACTTAAGGCAGTAAAGGAAAGAATAACCGAAATGCTGGCATCCCTCATCGTATCTCCTGACATCAAGGGACAGATAATCTGCCTTGCAGGCCCTCCCGGTGTCGGTAAGACAAGTATTGCAAGAAGCATTGCCGCCGCTACGGGCAGAAACTATACGAGAATTTCTCTCGGCGGTGTCAAGGACGAGGCTGAAATAAGAGGTCACAGAAAGACGTATATCGGCGCTATGCCCGGACGTATAGTCAACGGTATAATAGAAGCAAAGTCTATGAACTGTCTTATGCTTCTTGATGAAATAGATAAGCTTGGCGGAGATTTCAAGGGAGATCCGGCATCTGCATTGCTTGAGGTGCTTGACGGAGAACAGAACTGTACGTTCCGTGATCACTATATTGAAATGCCCGTTGATCTCAGCAAGGTACTTTTTATAACTACTGCCAATGACAAGCATGCCATTCCCGATGCTCTGCGCGACAGAATGGAGATAATAGATATCCCCGGCTACACCTTTGAGGAAAAATTCTCAATTGCAAAAAAGCATCTGATTCCGAAGCAGCTTAAGGAGCACGGTCTCACGAAAGAAAATATCCGTATTACCGATGCTGCCGTAAAAGCGATCATTGACGGATATACAAGAGAAGCCGGCGTGCGAATTCTTGAAAGAAAAATTGCGGCTCTTTGCAGAAAGGAAGCAGTAAGGCTTGCATCCGGAAATACAGAAAAGCTTGTGGTAACGGATAAGAATCTCGAGGAGCTTTTGGGCGTAAGAAAATTCCGTCCCGAAGAGAACGTGCTTGACAGTGCCGTAGGTGTTGTCAACGGGCTTGCCTGGACTGCTGTGGGCGGTGAGCTGCTCAAGGCAGAAGCAGTTGTGCTTCAGGGAACGGGAAAGGCTGAATGTACGGGCTCTCTCGGTGACGTTATGAAGGAATCCGTGCGCACAGCCGTGAGCTACGTAAGAAGCCGTGCGGATAAGTTCAATATCAATCCCGATTTCTATAAGGAAAACGATATCCACGTTCACTTCCCCGAGGGAGCGGTTCCCAAGGACGGCCCCAGTGCAGGTGTTACCGTTACAAC
>JAZOOE010000176.1:0-4763 GCA_045654865.1 Acutalibacteraceae bacterium
AATGGGCCGCTGAGGGTGCAGTCAAATGAATTTTTTTCAGAGTATTCTGCAACGTAAGGGACACGTCAGCTCCCGGGGATATGTCAGTATCCTTCAAAGGGCACCTTTTTTTCGTGAATCAAGGTGGCACCGCGGATATGCTTATTCGTCCTTGACAGAAATTTTTTCTGTCGGGGATTTTGTTTTTTCAGGGAGGAAAAGCTATGCTGTTAACAAAACGATGGCGAGGCTAAGCTTGCTGTATTTGTGTCAAAAGAATTGTAAACAGTTTATAATACGAAGGAGAAATAAAAATGATAATCAACAACGTTAATTTTGATACCTATTTCAATAATTATCCTGATAATAACGGCTATTTCGGAAAATACGGCGGTGTTTTCGTAGAAGAAAAGCTTGTTAAAGCAATGAACGAAATTACAGAGGCTTATTTCTCAATTTGCCAATCGAGAAAATTTATTGCAGAGCTTCGAAGAATCAGAAAGGAATTTCAGGGCAGACCGACTCCCGTAACGCATCTTGAGAGACTTTCGGATTCTCTTGGCGGCAAGGTTCAGCTTTATGCAAAAAGAGAGGACCTCAACCATTCAGGTGCGCATAAACTTAATCACTGTATGGGTGAAGCACTCCTTGCAAAGTATATGGGCAAGAAAAAGGTAATTGCCGAAACGGGTGCGGGACAGCACGGTGTGGCTCTCGCTACAGCTGCCGCTTATTTCGGACTTGAATGTGATATCTATATGGGCTCGGTTGACATCAAAAAGCAGGCTCCTAACGTTGCCAGAATGAAGATCCTCGGCGCCAACGTCATTGAGGTTACTCACGGTCTTCAGACTCTCAAGGAGGCTGTTGATGCCGCTTTTGATGCATACAGCAAGGAATATGAAACCGCAATTTATTGTATCGGCTCTGTTCTCGGCCCTCATCCTTTCCCTATGATGGTAAGAGATTTTCAGAGTGTTATCGGAATAGAAGCAAGAGAACAGTTCATTGAAATGACGGGACACCTTCCCTCAGCAATTGTTGCCTGCGTGGGCGGCGGCTCAAATGCGGCGGGACTTTTCTCAGGCTTCCTTAATGATCCCGTTGATATTTACGGCATAGAACCTCTCGGCAGAGGAGCAAAACTCGGCGATCACGCGGCTTCTCTTAAGTACGGTACAGAGGGCATTATGCACGGCTTTAACAGTATTATGCTTAAGGATGAAAACGGAGAGCCTGCTCCCGTTTATTCCGTAGCAAGCGGACTTGACTATCCTTCCTCCGGTCCCGAGCACGCATTTCTGCAGGAGATCGGCAGAGTAAAATATGACGTTATAGATGATAATGAGTCTATCGATGCGTTCTTTAAGCTTTCCCGTCTTGAGGGTATAATTCCCGCAATTGAGAGCTCACACGCCGTAGCGTACGGAATCAAGCTTGCAAAGACGATGGAGCACGGCTCGGTTCTTATAAATCTTTCAGGCAGAGGCGATAAGGACATGGATTACGTTCTGGAAAACTTCGGAATCCGCTAAAAGATGGAAAACAAGGTTGTAATAGTAACCGGAGCAAATTCCGGTATCGGCAGATGTACCGCAACGGCGCTTGCACGGAGAGGCTTGAAGGTGTATGATTTCTCCCGACGGGATATCAGTACCGATGGTGTCATACATATAAGTGTTGACGTAACCGATGAGGAACGCGTAAGAACCGCTCTTATGCAGGTGGAGAAGGAAAACGGTAAGATAGACGTGGTTATCAATTGTGCGGGCTTCGGGATTTCGGGTGCTGTTGAGTTTACGGAGCTTGACGAGGCCAAAAGACAGTTTGACGTAAATTTCTTCGGACTTGTAAACGTCAATCGTGCTGTAATTCCGATCATGAGAAAAAACGGTGGCGGAAGAATTGTTAATATAAGTTCTGTTGCCGCTGTCGCAAATATTCCATTTCAGACATATTATTCTGCATCAAAGGCTGCCATTGAATCATATACCCAATGCCTCGCAAACGAGGTGAAGCCGTTTGGGATTACCGTGACGGCTGTTCAGCCGGGCGATATAAAAACAGGTTTTACAAGTGCAAGAAGCAAGTCCTTTGACGGTGACGATATTTATTCGGGCAGAATATCAAGGAGCGTTGCCGGTATGGAAAAGGATGAAAACGAGGGGATGAGCCCCGAAAAGGCAGGGGAGTATATAGCCTCAATTGCTTTGCGCTCCAAAGTAAAGCCCTTGTATGCCATCGGCGGAGTATATAAGCTGCTTGCTGTTTTGTGTAAGATATTTCCCTGCGGAATCAGAAACTCAATAGTCGGAATGCTTTATGCAAAATAAGGTGACACGGGATCGGCTTCGGAAGCAGTCCCGTGTTTTTTTTGAGGTTTATGGGCAAGTTTTTCGGAATGTAACGAAATTTGCTTTATTAATTCGGTCTAATCTTATTTGTATGATTGACATTTTATGTAAAATAAACTATATTAAGTATATATCACTTCAAAGGGAGAGATTTTATGTTGTGGCCTTTAATCAGAATAGTTGTTTCAATGTTTATTATCCTTGAAACAAGTGTTGCGGGTATTTTTAACGGAATTATGTTGAAGCCCGTGGAAATGCCTGAGGTTGAAACAGGCGAATATACACAGTATGTCGATCCGTTTATCGGAACCGGCGGAACACCTTGGACTGCCGGAATGCTCAGTCCTGCGGCAACAGTGCCCTTCGGCTCTGTAAGACTCGGTCCCGATACGTCCTTTATCGGTGGTGCCTACATTTTCAAAACCAACACCTCCGGTTACTATTATGAGCATGCTCATATAAAGGGCTTCAGCCATTCAAGACTTTCGGGTACGGGTGCTGAGGATTATCAGATGTTCCGTGTTACTCCTGCTGTCGGAAGCTCTGATGCAGGTGTGGTTCCTTATTCGCACGCTTATGAAACTGCAGTGCCCGGATATTATGCCGTTTATCTTCAGTCTCTTGACTGTCTTGCAGAAATGACGGCAGACGTTCATACGGGCGTTCACAGATATCCCTTTAACAATTCTTCTGATGCACGTCTCTACATTGACGTAACGAGCACCGCAGGAAATTACGGCGCAGGCAAGGGAACCGTAGAGGTTGACGAGAACGGTATGATTTCAGGCTCTGCTGAAATTGCTGCCGCGTTCTCATCAAGATATGACGGCCTTCCCGTTTACTTTGTTGCAACCGTTAACAAGGAAATCAAATCCTATGAGATAGTCGGAGATGAAAATGATCTCGGTATTGATCTTAATTTCGGTGACATCAAGGGACAGCCTCTTGAAATGAAGGTTGGCATCAGTTTTATCAGCAAGGAAAATGCTCTTGAAAATCTTATTGCTGAAACAGACGGACTCAGCTTTGATGACGTAAGAAAGAAAGCTCTTGCTGCTTGGGATGATTCATTGTCTGTTATTGATATTGACAGTGACGATGCTGATATAATGACTATTTTCTATACAGCCTTATATCACAGTATGATAATGCCCACAAACTTTACAGACGTGAACGGAGAGTATCTCGGCTTTGATAAGCAGGTTCATACAGCAGAGGGTTATACCTATAGAACTGATTTGTCTCTTTGGGACACGGCAAGAACAACACATTCTCTTTATACTTTGATCGCTCCCGAAATTCAGTATGATTGTCTCCATTCTCTTGTTGAAATGGCAAAGACGGGCGGAGCGCTTCCCCGTTGGGCTATGGGTGCAGGCTATGCAGGCTCAATGCTTGGTGATCCTGCTAATATTGTTATAACGGAAAGCTATCTCAAGGGCTTCACGGAGTTTGACGTTGAAACTGCATATTACTATATGACTCATTCCTCTGAGGTTAAGGATACCAAGGTCGGCAGAGATTACGTGGATTATTATAATCAGTACGGTTACGTGCCCGATGATCTTGCACCCGGTGACGAATCTGTTGCAAGAACTATCGAATATTCATGGGAGGACGGAGCAATTGCCGCTCTCGCTTCTGCTCTCGGATATACCGATGATGCAGAGAAATATTACGAGAAGTCAATGTATTATAAAAATACGTTCAATCCCGAAACAAAGTATTTCCAGGCAAGAAATTCCGACGGAACCTATGTATGGAATTTCAGTCCCTATATCACAACCTTCTACGATGCAGTTATGATTGAAAAGTTCGCAGATTGCTATTGTGAAGGAAGCGCAAGACAGTGGCGTTGGAACGCATTACACGATATTGACGGTATGATTGAGCTTTTCGGAAGCGAGGAGTATTTTGTATCCGAGCTTGAAAGCTTTATGGAGGATGCTTCCGTAAACCGTGCCGCTATTGATCCCGGACACGGCTTCTGGGTAGGAAATCAGCATGATATTCACACGCCTTATCTTTTCAGTAATGCCGGCAGAAGCGATCTGACTCAGAAATGGGTTCGTTGGACACTTGATAATCGTTTCAGCACAGATGTGAACGGTCTTGACGGAAATGACGACGGTGGTACACTCAGTGCTTGGTATGTATTCTCAGCTATGGGCTTCTATCCTCTTGCAGGTACCGATAAGTATTGGATAGGCTCTCCCAATATTGATAATGCAACAATTCAGCTCGGCAACGGAAAGACTCTTGATATTGAAGTATTCAATCAGAGTGAAAAGAATGTTTACGTTTATTCAGTAACACTTAACGGTGTTGAGCTTGAAGGCCCGTACGTAACACATGAGCAGCTTATGGAAGGCGGAACGCTTCGCTTCAATATGAGCTATACTCCTGCAAACTGATTGCAGAGTAGCTGAA
>JAZOOE010000177.1:0-4144 GCA_045654865.1 Acutalibacteraceae bacterium
ATTCAATTTCGATAGTATCATATAATTAAATAAAGTACCTGAAAGGATGAGCAAATTGAACAGAGCAGAACTCTTATTCAAGGCAATTGACGTATTGGGAGAAAAACCGCAGAATGCTGTTCATTATCCCTCAATTGTCAGAGTACAAAATATTGCATATCATACCGAATCAGAGGAATATAACGTTGCGGATCTTTATTTCCGCCGCGATATTTTTGATGACGAAAAAAAGCATCCCGTTATGCTTTACATACACGGCGGCGGATTTATCAAGGGCGATAAGGATTACCGTATCACGAACTCTGAATTTTATGCCCATCACGGCTATTTTGTATTCAATATTGACTACAGAATGCCGCCCGACGTTGAAATCGAGGAAAACTTTGCAGACATAATAAGAGCCTTCAACTATATAAAAAAGCTCAGCAAATACTGCAATATTGATACCGATAAGATAGTTGTCTCCGGAGACTCTTCGGGTGCTTATCAGTCAGCTATGCTTTGCGCCTTTGCAAATGACGATAAGCTAAGAGAGCGCTTTGATTTACCTAAGCTCAACAACCGTCCTGCCGCGCTTGCACTTATGTGCGGTATTTTTGATATTGATAAGGTGCTCTCCACCAAAAACATTATGGGAATCGTGTCAAAAACCCTCAGCATGGTGCTCGGCTTCGAGGTAAAAAAGGACTATTCAAACACGTCTGAATATGAGCATATAGACTATATTTCTCCCATTAATTTCGTAACCGAAGACTGGCCTCCCGTTTTCATAACCTGGGCAGAGGAGGATATTCTCTGCATAGATCAGGGCAAGCCTATGGCTGACAAGCTGGCAGAATACGGCATACCGTTCAAAAAGTTTGTCGTTGAAGGCTTACTCAATAATCATTGTTATCATCTGAATATGAGCTTCAAGCTTGCAAAAAGATGTATGAACAAGTGCGTACACTTCCTTAATGAAGTGCTGAACAATGATGACGATACGCCTGATGAGATCGAAGAGGACGACAAGAGCTTAAAGGAAGACTAATAGGAATGAAACGAATCGTAACGATACAGGATATTTCCTGTATAGGCAGGTGCTCTCTTACCGTGGCGCTTCCCATAATATCAGCCTGCGGTGTTGAGACTGCCGTAATTCCCACTGCGGTGCTCTCCGCCCATACGGCATTCAGTGACTTTACATTCTGTGATCTTACCGACGAAATAGAAAAGGTGGCACAGCATTGGAAAAAGGCAGGCTTAAAATTTGATGCCGTATATACCGGATATCTCGGCTCATTAAGACAGCTTGAAATTATGCACCGCTTCATAGACAGCTTTTCAACAAAAGAAAACATAATATTTATCGATCCCGTTATGGGTGACCGCGGAAGGCTTTATCCCGGCTTTACACAGGAATTTGCCGACAGCATGGCTAAGCTGTGTTCAAGGGCTGACGTTATCGTTCCCAATCTTACAGAGGCGTGCTTTATGCTCCGTGAGGAATATAAGGAAAGCGGTTATGATGAAGACTATATAAAGAGAATTCTGAAAAAGCTTTCTCTTCTCGGAGCAAAAAATACCGTTTTAACAGGAGTTTCCTTTGACGATAAAAAGCTTGGTATTATGGCATATAACAAGGAAGAGGATGAATTTATAAGCTATTTTACCGATAAGGTAGGCTGCAGCTTCCACGGCACGGGAGACGTATTTGCCAGTTCCTGCGTCGGAGCTCTGATAAAAGGACTTTCCCTTGGCGATGCTCTGAAAACCGCCGTGGATTTTACCGCAGAAGCAATAAAAGCGACGATGAGGGATGAAGACCGAAATTGGTACGGCGTCAATTTTGAAGAAGCTCTGCCGCTGCTCACACGCAGACTCAATACAAATTATATAACAGACAAAAAAGCTTAGGTTTTCACCTAAGCTTTTTTTGATTATATTTATGGATTATTTTTTATTGCAAGTCTGAAATTACTGTCGGAATAATAATAGCCGCTCATAAAATACAAGGCATCTCAATCCGTGTCAAAGCACATCCAAAAACTGCATTCGGGACAAAATAATTCTTGCATCGGTAGAAGTAATTTCGGAATCCTAACATTTATCTGTTCAAGATATAATACTTATAGAATTTTACACCCTCCGCAAGCGCCGCAACACCGATACTTTCATTGGCTGCATGCATAGCGGCAAGCTGCTCGGGAGTGAGCCTTGTAGGAGTAAATCTGAGGCAGTTATCGGAAACTATTTCAAACTGTCTGCAATCGGTTCCGCCTGTCATAAGATAAGGTATCGGAATAACGTCGGGAATTGCCTCGGTTATACATCTTGTAAGATACTCAAATTCCTTACCCTCGGCAGAGGTTATATTAGAAGGATCTCGTGAAAGCATAACCTCTGTTTCGATGTCATACTTTTTGGCAATATTTCTTAATACCTCAATAGACTCCTCCGCTCTCTGATGTACACTGGGGCGCATATTGCAGATAACCCAGGCTTCATCGGGTATAACGTTGGGAGCCTCTGAGCCTGACGCCATTGTAAATGCGCAGGTGGTTCTGACAAGCGCACCCGCCATAGGGGAAAACAAGGGCAGAACCTTGGGAAGAAGCCCCTTGAAAAGCCAGAGATTTGACATAACAAGGCGAAGCGGGAAGATCAGATGTCCCGCTATACTTTCAAACATTTCCGGAATGGGAGTTACAAGCTCACGCTTGAAGGGATCAGTTTTTTCCACCTCAGCAATAAACATGGCAAGTCTTGCGACAGGGGTATTTTTCGGAGGCGTCGAAGCGTGACCGCCCGCTCCCCTTGCTATAAATTTAATATTGCAAAAACCCTTTTCTACAATACCTATGGCAGCACAGGGGCGAGAAAGACCGGGAAATACGTTTTTGATAACGGCGCCACCCTCGTCAAGCACGGCATTGAGTCTTACACCTTGCTGCTTGAGCCATTTTGCGGCATCGATGGCACCGCCGCCGGATATCTCCTCGTTTACGGAAGAAAAAAGCCATATATCCTCTTCGGGCACAAAGCCTTCCTCAATAAGCTCCTCAACTGCGCTCCATTCCGCTGAAAGAGTGCTCTTGCAATCCATAGCACCTCTGCCGTGAATACAGCCGTCTGCAATTTCGCCCGAAAACGGATCTCTTGTCCATTCCTTTTCTGCAGCAGGAACAACATCCTGATGTCCCATAAAAAGAATTGCTCCTTTTTCGGGATTTCTTCCGCGCCACACTCTGAGAATATTTCCCTCAAAATCGTGATTTTCAAGCTTTGCGAAGATATTGGGGTAGAGCTTTTCCATAACAGCCTGCAGCCTCAGAAAATCGTCGTAATTGTCTCCCTTTTTCTTTGAAACGGTTGACACCTTTATCATCTGAGAAAGTCTGTCAGCATACTTCTTTTCCTCGTCAGCAGTCCAGCTTATTGCCGGCTTCTTATCTGCGAGAGCTTTTTTAGCTTTTACTGCTCTTATAAGACATACAATAATAACAACAGCCAGCGCCGCCGCAATTGCAAGAAGAGCGTATAATAAATATTTCATAACGGCATTACCGCCTTTCCTTATTCTTCATTTAAATTATATAGCTAAAAAGCTTATAATTCAACAAAAAAATTATACTCCGGCATATTCATTTTTCTCTTGTAAAAAAACAGACACAGGACTGTTTTTTAGCCGTGTGTCTGATCTTCTTATATTTAACCTGCAAAGCAATTACTGCTCAGCACCGAGCTTGAGTGCATCAAGATTAAAGCCCAGCATATCCTGATGACGCGCAGATATTACCTTGTTAAGAGCAGCTTCAAGATTTGCTTCTCCGATTTCGGGAACCTCCTTGATAACCTTACCCGTAATAATCATATTTGCAAGGGTTTTGAGATTCTTCTCATTTGCAAGTCCCGATGCGGGCACGTAATATACGTCAACGTCTGTTCTTTCAACCTTTCTGCCGATAAGTGTGGAATCCACAAAAATCTTACCGCCTGCCTTGACAGCATCCTCATACTTATCAAGAGAAGGAAGATTCATAGCAATAAGCACGTCGGGCTTATCCACGATGGGAGAGCCTATGGGATCATCGCTGAGAATAACGGAGCAGTTAGCCGTACCTCCTCTCATTTCGGGGCCGTACGAAGGAAGCCAGCTTACCTG
>JAZOOE010000178.1:0-3933 GCA_045654865.1 Acutalibacteraceae bacterium
TCACGACCTTCTGTGCTCCTCCCACGATGTACCGCTTCTTTATCAAGGAGGATCTGTCAAAGTACGATCTTTCATCCATTGAATATGCAACCACGGCAGGCGAGGCACTTAATCCCGAGGTTTTCAATCAGTTCAAGAAAGCAACGGGACTTACAATTATGGAGGGCTTCGGACAGACAGAAACCACCCTCTCTATTGCAAACTTCGTAGGCTCTACACCCAAGATCGGCTCAATGGGCAGACCGAGCCCTCTTTACGACGTTGTTGTGCTTGACCCCGACGGTAACGAATGTAAGACGGGTGATACGGGTGAGATTTGTATCCGTACAAAGGAAAATGTGCCCTGCGGACTCTTCATCGGCTATTATCTTGATGAAGCAAAGACCGGTGAGGTATGGTATGACGGCTACTACCATACGGGAGATCAGGCAACAATGGACGAGGACGGATATCTCTGGTACGTCGGACGAATCGATGACGTTATCAAGGCATCAGGCTATCGTATCGGACCTTTTGAAATTGGAAGTGTAATTATGGAGCTTCCTTACGTTCTTGAGTGTGCCATCACTCCCGTTCCCGACGAGGTGCGCGGTCAGATAGTCAAGGCAACAATAGTTCTTACCAAGGGTACCGTCGGCACCGACGAGCTAAAAAAGGAAATTCAGGAATACGTAAAGACGCATACCGCTCCCTACAAATATCCCAGAATCGTTGAGTTTGTCAGCGAGCTTCCCAAAACCATCAGCGGTAAGGTAAGACGTGTTGAGATCCGCAAAAACGATATGGAAAAGCTTAAAAAATAAAAGTCCGTGTCAAGGATGACGAGCAGTATGATTCAACTGAAGTCCGGAATCCTCAAGTAATATAAAATAAAGGCAGACGCTTTACGGAAATTACCGTAGCATCTGCCTTTTTTTGTTGATTTGTTGAGAGGTAAATCGCTTATTTTGTTAATTCAATGGCGTACATATACTGACATCTGACTTCATCGGGGTTTATGGCAGGGAAGTTGATCTTAAGCTTTCCTCCGTCATTTTCCGTTGTAAGTGCGGCGTCGTGCGCAAGGAGACGAGCCTTGATTTTTTCATCATAGTCGACCTCTGAGAGAGTTACGCTGCCGAAGGGGAAGCGGTTGATAATGGCGTAAACCGTTTCGCCCTTTTTGGTGTAATACGTGTCCTTCTGAGGCTTCTTCGTGTAAAGACGGGTGCCGTAGATCGCCTCACCGTTAACCTCAAGCCAACCGCCGATCTGCAAAAGTCTTTCCTCCATGATCACGGGGATTGTTCCGTCAGCCGCGGGACCTATGTTAAGCAGGAAGTTTCCGCCCTTGGATACAAGCTCTACGAGCATTTCAATGAGCTCTTTCGCGGAAAGATAGTCCTCTGTGGTTTCAATTCTGTTAAGACCGAAGGATCTGCCGATGCCTCTGCATTCCTCAAAGGGACGGTCAAGCTCAACGTCCTCAATCTTTTTTCCTTCTTCAATAAATCCGTATTCGGTTGTGAAGTTGCCGCCGAGACGACCTCGGGTTTCCTTGCCCCAGCGGTCGTTGGGAACAATGTAATCCTTTACGGGGGATTCATTGTAAAGCCAGGTAAGAAATTCCGTTGAATGCCAGGTTTCGCTGGGATGATCCCATTCACCGTCTGTGAAAAGCGTTGAGGGCTCATATTTGGTGATAAGCTCCTTGAGCATAGGATGAAGATGCTTTACTGCATACTCCTCGGGATCCTTGAGATAAAGGGGATGATACCATTCATAAACGGAATGATAAACGCCAAAGCGGACGCCCGTATCCTTCATAGCCTCCTTGAGCTCCATACAGAAGTCTCGGTGAGGACCTACATCCATGGAATTCCAGTTCCATGCGTGATCCGTCTTGAAAAGACAGAAGCCGTCATGGTGCTTTGAGGTGATATTTATATATTTTGCGCCGGATTTTCTGAAAAGCTCTGCCCACTGCTTTGCATCAAAAAGCTCTGCCTTAAAGCCTTCAACAAAATCGGTGTATTTGTAGTTCTTTCCGTAATTATCCTCGTGCCAGGCCTTTGTTGTAAGCTCAGGCTGACTCTGAAGCTGGAACTGATACCATTCTGCGTACTGTCCCTTTGCCGTGTATGCGGGAACGGAATAAAGTCCCCAATGGATGAAAATTCCGAATTTTGCATCGCTGAACCATTCGGGAACAGGACGGGAATTAAGAGATTCCCAGTTGTTTTCGTATTTCATATCTGTATTGCTCCTTTGCATATTGCTGAATCCATTATAGTATCACAGCGGAATATATGCAATTATTTTTTTTAAGGGTATTGCGAATGTGTGACAAAAAAGTGTATAATATCTAATAATCTGATTTTGAAAGAGGTTGTATTATGTTAGACGGAAAAATTAACGGAATAATCAAATACGCGATTGAACATAAATTGATTGATAAGGCAGATGCAACTTATTGTGCTAACGCCGTAATTGCTCTTTTCGGAAAAAATGAACACGATTTCTCGGCTGAGCCTATGAGGGGTGATGTCAGCGAAATTCTCGATGCCTTATGTGACGAGGCAGTTGAAATGGGGCTTATTGATTCCGGCTCTGTTTCAAGAGATCTTTTCGATACGAAAATTATGGGTGTGCTTACGGCAAGACCATCCGAGATTATAAACAGATTCAATTCTCTCTATGCCGAGGCCCCCGAAAAAGCAACGGACTGGTATTATGAGTTCAGCGGAGACACCAATTATATCCGCCGTGACAGAATTGCAAAAATCATCAAATGGACGCAGACAGGCGAATACGGAACAATTGATATTACCGTAAATCTTTCCAAACCCGAAAAGGATCCCAAAGCAATCGAAATGGCAAAGAATATGCCTCAGGTCGGTTATCCGAAATGCCTTCTCTGCCGTGAGTGCGAGGGCTACAGCGGAAGAATAGATTTCCCCGCTCGTCAGAATCACAGAATCATTCCCATAACTATAAATAATGCTCCCTGGTTTATGCAGTATTCTCCCTACGTTTATTATAATGAGCATTGCATCGTGTTTAATTCTGAGCATACTCCGATGAGCATTGACCGCAGTGCATTTGCAAAGCTTCTTGAGTTCGTAACAATTTTCCCGCACTACTTCCTCGGCTCAAATGCAGATCTTCCCATAGTAGGCGGATCAATTCTCAGCCATGAGCACTTCCAGGGCGGTAAATATGAGTTTGCCATGGAAAGAGCTCCCATTGAAACCCCCGTCAGCTTTGACGGCTTCCCCGATATCAAGGCAGGTCTTATAAAATGGCCTATGTCAACCATCCGTCTGCAGTCACTCAGTAAGGAGAGCCTTGTAGAGCTTGCTGACAGGATCCTTGCAAAGTGGAGAGGCTATACCGACGAGGATGCATTCATTTTTGCCGAAACAAAGGGTGAGCCTCATAACACGATTACTCCCATCGCAAGAAGAAGAGGCGAGCTGTTTGAGCTGGATCTCGTGCTCAGAAATAATATCAGAACTAAGGAGCATCCCTTTGGTGTATACCATCCCCACGAGGAGCTTCACCATATCAAGAAAGAGAACATCGGTCTTATTGAGGTTATGGGACTTGCTGTTCTGCCTCCCAGACTCAAGGACGAGCTTGAGGCAGTAAAGGATGCAATTCTCAATAAATCTGATCTGAGGGCAAGCGCTCTTACGGAGCTTCACGCCGATTGGGTTGAATCCTTTATCAATGCTTATGAATTCACAGAGGATAACTGTATGGATATTCTCAGGGATGAGGTTGGCAAGGTATTTGCTACCGTTCTTGAGCACGCGGGCGTTTACAAGAGAACTCCCGAGGGTAAGGCTGCATTCCTCAGATTTATTGAAACTATTTGACATAAACGCCGAATTGTGATAATATGAATTCAAAAGGAGATGTTATAATGAAAAATATTCGTAAAATTATAAG
>JAZOOE010000179.1:0-4783 GCA_045654865.1 Acutalibacteraceae bacterium
CAGGCGGCGGTGTTGCTCTTCTCAATGCAATTCCCGCAGTTGCTGCTCTTCTTGAAAACAACGAAAACGCTGATGAAATTACCGGCATAAAGATCGTTCTCAAGGCAATTGAAGCTCCCATCCGTCAGATTGCCGCAAATGCAGGTCTCGAGGGCTCTGTTATTATTGATGCAATCAACCGTTCAGGCAAGAAGGGCTATGGCTTCAACTTTGCAACAGAGGAATACGTTGATATGGCAGAAGCAGGTATTCTTGATCCTACCAAGGTTACCCGTTCAGCTCTTCAGAATGCCGCATCCGTTGCCGCTATGGTTCTTACAACAGAATCTCTTGTAACAGATAAGCCCGATCCCGCAGCTGATGCTGCTGCCGCTGCCGCAATGGCAGGAGCGCAGGGCGGCGGAATGTATTAATTCCGACCTCTGTTTCAATTAAAACAGCATAAAATCAAGTCAGGTATCCTTTACGATACCTGACTTTGGTTTTATTATAAATCTCTTATTTACAGCTTTTTCAGCCAATCTGCGAGCGTTTGAGAAGCTCACTGTAAATTTCTTTTGTGCTTTCACTGTTCTCTCCCGATATAACGAGAAGCTTGTCATCGGCACTGATTACTATACACTCATCACAGCCCACGTAAGAATATCGGATATAGCTACCGAATTCATCATTCAGAAATGATCCGACCAGAACACGTGCACCTGCGAAGCCTACGGTTCTCGTTCCTGCACTTACCTTTTCTTCTCTGTATTCAAGCTTATCAATCGCCTCGTATTCTATGGTAAGCTCAGACCAAACTGCTGTTTCTACGGTAAAGCTGTTTTCATCATAAGTTACTTTAACATCACCGAAAAATACAATTACCAGAGTAAACACAAGAATAACAGCCGTTACTATACTGCCCAACAAAGTTCTACGTTTATTTTCAGACTTTTCAGGTATCACACCTGCCTCAACCCTACCGTCGGCAACTTGTTTTTTATAATACAGATAAGAATATAAGGTAATCACAATCAGACTTCCGAGTGTTACTATCATCATAGCTGTAAAGCCTGCTTTCAGCGGCAGGAAAACACATAACAAAATTGCAATACCCACAGCAAACCATATTTTTCCTCCGAATCTGTGTGTTGCATTCCAGTTTTCTTCGTTTTCCAGTGTCCATTTAATTTTGATTCCGATAGTGGTATTCTGCTTGCACTTGGGTAAATAATTTCCGATTACAGCGAACAAAAGACCTAAAATCAAAAATACACTTTTTTCCGCAAAAGCGTTATTTCCGGACATTCCGACAAATATCAGACAGCTGACAAATAAAGAAATAATCGGCAGAAGCCATATTACAAGATCAAAAATCTTTTTATTCTGTCCTGCATTTTTCGGATCCCTTGAGCTGATCAGAACGGCAATCCAATGCAAGGCTAACAATATTACGGGCAAAATAAAAAATATGAGACCGAAATCGCCGCTTCCCTCTATATATCCGTCTACACCCCAATATGATGACATAATTGAGGGAAGCTTATCATCGAAAATTAAGCCGAGAAGCAACGGCAAAAGAATCACTGCCGAGGATGCAATCAATTTTCCTTTATTCTTTTTAATCATTACAACTATCCCCTTTCAGCTGAGTAATCCAAAGCATAATTTCCTCCAAAACAGAGGTATTGATCTCATAAAAGATAAACTGTCCTTCCCTTGCATCCCGTACCAGATCGGCATCCTTAAGCACCGACAAATGGCGGGATATAGCCGCCCCCGTAACAGAAAAATTTTCAACGATTTCACCTGCTGACATTCTTCCGTTTTTGAGAAGCTCAAGAATTTCACGTCTGATAGGATCCGAAAGAGCCTTTAACGTCTGCTGAAGCCCCATACTCTGCTCCTTTCATAATTCAATACATTTAACATTTAACCTAATTGTTAAATATATTATATCAAGCACCTATAGTGTTGTCAATACTATTTTTGAAAATTCTCAGTTGCCACAATTCACCTTGCCGAAAACAAAAAAAATTCCCTCGCTCTGCGATACAGAACGAGGGAATACAGCTTTATAATTAATAGTTTTCTTCTCTTACCTCAAAGAAGCTCTGAGGATGAGCGCAAACGGGACACATACCGGGAGCCTTCTTGCCCATTACAAGGTGACCGCAGTTACGGCACTCCCACATAGTTTCCTCTGCCTTTGCAAATACTTCCTGCATCTCAACGTTTGAAAGAAGCTTTCTGTATCTCTCTTCGTGGCTCTTTTCAATCTTTGCAACCTCTCTGAACTGATAAGCAAGCTTTGTAAAGCCCTCCTCCTCAGCCTCTTTTGCAAAACGGTCATACATATCCGTCCATTCATAGTTCTCACCTGCTGCTGCAGCTGCAAGGTTAGCGGCTGTATCGCCGAGTTCGCCGAGAGCCTTGAACCAGAGCTTTGCATGCTCCTTCTCATTTTCAGCTGTCTTAAGGAATATAGCGGCAATCTGCTCATATCCTTCCTTTTTAGCAACAGAAGCAAAATAGGTATACTTATTTCTTGCCTGGCTTTCACCGGCAAAAGCTTCCATTAAATTTTTTTCGGTTTTTGAACCCTTAAGTTCCATAATATTTCCTCCCAAATAATATTTTTATTTTACCCGACAATCGGAACATTTGCAATGAATCACCAATTCGTAATCATCAATCCTGCATCCCGTATAGCCCTCAAGATATTCCTTGAAATCGGGAATGCAAAGATCTGAGACAGCAGAACATTCCGTACATATTATATGTTCGTGCATAGCGGGATTTCTGTCAAAGCGATCAGGCTCACCCGACTGACAAATACGTCTGATAAGTCCTTCCTCTGCCATACTGTTAAGATTATTATATATTGTGGCTCTAACAATAGACGGATATTCTTGCTTTGCCAGCATAAAAATCTCTTCAGCGGTAAAATGACCGCAGTTATCATGCATAACTTTTATTATGGCTGCTCTTTGTTTTGTCATATTATCGCTCCTTTTTATAATGATTCTAAATTTATTATAATCATTCTAAAAATCAAAAGCAATATCTAAAAGTTATTGTTTACATTTTGTTCAACAATCCACAACAATTAAAACAAATTCAATTATTTATATCCTTAAAATATTCCAACAGCTTAAAATTCTGCTCAAAAACAGTGCTTATATATATTTCGGAAATACGGCTGAGCCTCTCAAGAGAATCAGAAGCCATCTCAAAAGCAAAAATTTTTGAAAATTCAGAAAAGCATATATGTCGCATAGCGCTTATCACGCTGAGAGGCAGCTTCGGGACAGCCATACCTCTGCCGCAGTCACTGCAATATAAAAGCCCATGAGCACAATCAAAATACATTGTATCGGTTTCATATTCACCGCAATTTTCACAAGCAATAAGAGCCGGCATATATCCTGCTGCTGTTGCAGTTCTCAACTCGAAAACGGATTTCACAAGCAGTACGGACTTTTCACCCTTACACAGAAAATGAAAGCTGTTAAGCAGTAATCTCAGATATATTTCCTCTTCGCATTTTTCCGGAATTATCTTAAGCATAATTTCACAGAAATACTGGGCAAGAGTAAGCGTTTCCATAGATTTTCTGAGATCAAAAAAAATCTCCTTAACAAGGGCTTCACTTACATTGTATACGTTATTTTTTTCTGAAAATGAAAAGCTGCAATACGCAAAAAGAGAGGTTCCGCCGTGAAGACGGCTTTTTGTTCCTCGGGCACCCTTTGCAAAAGCTCTTATTATTCCTCTGTCCCGGGTAAGCACCCATACAATGAGGTCTGCCTCCCCCGTTACTGAGGTTTTGATTACAACTCCGTCAACCGTAAATTTTTCCATCAATCGAGACCGAAATTATGAATAAGTCCTTCACGGTTACGCCAATCCTCTTTTACCTTTACCCAGCACTTGAGATTTATACGGCAGTCGAAAAACTTCTCAAGATCGTGACGGGCAGCCGTTGATATTCTTTTCAGCATTGCTCCGCCTTTACCTATAATTATTCCTTTATGACTTTCTTTTTCACAATAAATCGTGGCCTCAATATCAAGAATATCGTTGTCCTCCCTCTCCTTGAAGCGCTCAATTGCAACAGCGGTTCCGTGAGGAATTTCTTTATCCGTATATTTAAGTATTTTTTCTCTGATATATTCCGCGGCAATAACCTTTTCAGGCTGATCAGTCAGAGTATCGTCGGGGAACAAATGCTGTGACGGGAAAGCAAGAGCCTTAAGCTCATCGAGCAGCTCACCTAAGCCGTTTCCGTCAAGTGCAGATACCGGCACAATAGCCTCAAACTTATAAAGCTTAGAAAATTCAAGAATTCTTGCAAGCAGCTCTTCCTTGTTTTCAAGCGTATCCACCTTATTGATTGCAAGCACAGCGGGAATGTCCGAGTCCTTGATCTTTTTAATAAGAGTCATTTCCTCTTCCCTGATATCTCCCTGAGCTTCAACAACAAGAAGGCAGGCATCAACGTCGTGGATTCCCTCACCTACGGCCTTGACCATTTTTTCACCGAGCTTTGTCTTGGGCTTGTGATAACCGGGGGTGTCAGTAAACACAAGCTGTATTCCGCCTTCGGTAAGAACTCCCATTATCCTTGTTCTCGTTGTCTGGGGTTTAGGAGAAACGATTGCAATTTTCTCTCCGAGAAGTCTGTTAAGTATGGATGACTTGCCAACGTTAGGACATCCGACGATAGCAATAAATGCAGTTTTTTGGTCGTTCATAGCTTATTCCTCATCCAGATAATAGCTGCCGTTTCTCTTAAGACCCA
>JAZOOE010000180.1:0-13796 GCA_045654865.1 Acutalibacteraceae bacterium
TTGCAGTGGTGAAACGGGAAGCCTCAACGCCTACGAAATTGGCACCCGTTACGTTATAAAACAGCTCTATAAGCTCGTAATCGGGCTCAACCTCAAGCTTTGCCGTACGGCTTTTCGTAACACCCGCAGAGGTTCTTACTATTACCATTGCGGTTTTCGGACTGAGAGGCACCACCTGAGTACCCGTTATAACTGCCCTTTCGCTGTGGGGAGTCACCGCAACAGCCGTAAGTCCCGTAACGGTATTGAGAGTCCTGCAAAGCTGAGACAGAAGACCTACCGAATCACCCTCGGAGCGATCAATGCTGCTGAGAATTCTGAACATATCCGCATCCGACGGGGAATAGTTCCTCAGAAGTCTGTCTATATAGTATCTGTAGCCCTTATCGGAGGGAATTCTGCCCGCCGAGGTATGAGGCTGATCAAGATACCCCATATCCGAAAGATACGCCATCTCGTTTCTGACGGTTGCCGACGATACGGGAAAGGTCAGAACGTCAACGAGGAATTTTGAGCCGACCGGCTCACCCGTCGTCAGGAATCTTTCGATTATAGCTGAAAGAATTTTCTCTTTTCTCTCGGAAAGCTCCACGGTAAGACCTCCATTTTTATGTTTTAGCACTCTTATCGTGAGAGTGCTAACTACATCTATAATATATCCTTTTCATATCCCTTTGTCAAGAGTTTTTCGCTATTTTTTCAAAAAAATAGCATTCTCAGCCTGAGTGTGCTAATCGTTCCGTTGCACCATATAGGTATTTTGCCTTTTTAAGGTAAAATAATACTTGTATTGATAAAATCTTTATGGTAAACTGTAGGGTGATAAAATATAAACAAATACGGAGATGAAATCCAATGACAGATATTTCGAAGCTTTGCATGGTATGTCTGGGCACCAAGGACGAATCAGGTCACTGTCCCGTCTGCCGCGAAGATGAAAATGTTATTCAGGCTTCCCCGCTTCTTCCTATAAAAAGCATTCTTAATCAGAGATACCTTATAGCAAAGGCACAGAAGAAAAACTGCGAGGGTATAACCTACGCCGCTTTTGATATGACTCTGAACCGCGAGGTTTCCGTCCGTGAATTTTTCCCCGAGGAAATCGTACTGAGAGATGCAGATCTTATTTCCGTTTCCCCCAAGGCGGGCAGTGAAACTGTATATTCACGCTATCTTGATGCATTCACCTCATTGTGGAATAAGATAATGCGCCTTAAGGGCATAACCGCCCTTATCACGGTCAGCGCTGTTTTCTCGGCAAACGGCACTGCTTATGCTGTTTATGATGAACCAGAGAGAGAAACACTCAGGGACAGACTCATCAATTCCACCCCCGAGGGATATTTCAACTGGGACAAGGCAAGAATCCTCTTTATGCCCGTGCTGTCAACCCTCGGCACACTTCATACCTCGGGAGTATTCCATAAGGGCATCAATCCCGATTCCTTTATTTTCTCAAAGGACGGAAAGCTCAAGCTCACAGATTTTTGTATCGATGCCGCCCGCTCCTTATCGGGCGCGCTTACGGCAGAAAGATTTGACGGCTATGCCGCATTCGAGCAATATGAAATGAATAATAAAACGGAGGCTGCAACGGATATATACGCCTTCTGCTGCGTGCTTTACAGAACGCTCATCGGCACAAACCCCATTGATGCAAGAACAAGAGCCGAGAACGACAGAATGATGATCCCCGCAAAATTCGCAGAGCAGCTGCCTCCTTACGTAATCAATGCGCTTATCAACGGTATGTCCATATATCCCGAGGACAGAACCGACAATATCGAGCAGCTCAGAAGTGATCTTTCCGCGTCCCAAAGAGCTATCGGCGCATCTGCTCCCGCATATCAGCCGAAGGCACCCGAGCATAAGGCAGAGCCCCTTGTATATAAGCCCAAGACCTCTCCTTATATTGATCCCGTGTCCGCAATTGAGCCAATGCCCGCTCCTCCGAAACGCCCTGAGCCACGAACGAGCGAAAAAAAGCAGACGACTCCCTCCGCAAAAAGCGCACCCGCAAAAAATAACAGGCTTATTGCGGTTCTTTGCGTCATTATCGTCATATTTATGATAGGCATCGGCTTCCTCATAGGAGAGATAGTAAAGCTAAAGAACCCCGCCGAGGAGCAGACAACGGTGAACCAATCAACAATTGTTGCCGTTCCCAATTTTGTAGGCGGATATATTTCGGACATAATAACAAACAAGCAGTATACCGATTATTTCATATTCAATACGGTGAAGCAATCCAGCTCAACGGTTATGGAGGGCATCGTAATCGATCAGAACATTCCTCCCCAATCTCAGGCATCAAAGGGTGAAACAATCATCCTCACGGTAAGCTCGGGACCGAGAGTTTTTGCTCTTCCCGACGTTACGGATTATACCTATGAGGCCGCAGAGCAGCTGCTTGTCTCACAGGGACTCAGAGTTGTGCGCTCCGAGCTTCACAATGACGGCACCCACGAGGGCGGCAAGGTTGCTGAAACAATCCCCGAGAAAAACAGCGTCGTCAAGGAGGGTGACACCATAACCATCGTCGTCTACACATCCGACGAGGAGCCCTCAACGCAAGACACACCCAATCAGGGCGGAAATGCGGTTGAGGAATTCCTTGAAGGCTTCAACAACACAACGACTCAGCCACAGCAATAAAAATCACGGCTTATGCCGAAAAAAGGACGGTGAAGACCGATGAACTATTTTTCAATGATGCTGGAGGATATAAAATGTGTCAGAGAATGAGATCCTGCCGCTACCTCGACTCTTGAGGTCATGCTGCTGTATCCCGGACTCAAGGCAATAAGAGCACACAGAAAGGCTCATTGGTTTTACACTCATAAGATGCCTTTTATCGCAAGATACATTTCTCAGAGAAGTGCGCGAAAAACCAACATTGAAATACATCCCGGTGCTACCATCGGAAGACGCTTCTTTATCGACCACGGAACGGGAGTGGTCATAGGCGAAACGGCAGAAATCGGTGACGACGTTACCATTTATCAGGGAGTAACACTTGGAGGAACGGGCAAGGACGTGGGAAAAAGACATCCCACCGTGGGCTCGGGCGTTATGATAGGCGCCGGCTCAAAGGTGCTGGGCCCGTTTAAGATAGGTGACAATTCAAGCATAGCGGCAGGCTCCGTGGTGCTTCACGAGATCCCCGAAAACTGTACTGCCGTCGGCGCTCCCGCAAGAGTGGTGAAAAGAAACGGTAAAAGAGTGGACAATCTTGATCAGATACACATTCCCGATCCCGTAGCTCAGGAATTTGATAAATTATACAAACGCATCGAGCAGCTTGAAAATGAGCTGTCCGAGTTAAAAGGAGACTGATACTATGAAGGTGTATAATACACTTACAAGACAAAAAGAGGAGCTTGTACCCATCAAGGAGGGCGAATTCAGAATTTACGCCTGCGGCCCCACGGTTTACAACTACATTCACATAGGCAATGCCCGCCCCATCTGCGTTTTCGACGTACTCAGACGCTATCTTGAATATAAGGGCAATAAGGTCATCTTCGTTCAGAACTTTACGGATATTGACGATAAGATAATCAACAGAGCAAACGACGAGGGCGTTACGTTCTCCGACATTTCCGAAAAGTACATAACGGAATATAAGCACGATGCAAAGGGGCTCAACGTAAGAGAGGCCTCCGTCCATCCCAAGGCAACCGAGAACATCGATGAAATAATCTCAATAGTAGAAACTCTTATCGAAAAGGGCTATGCTTACGAGGCAGAGGGTGACGTATACTTCAGCCCCCTTAAATTTGACGAATACGGCAAGCTTTCACATCAGCCTCTTGACGATCTTATGTCAGGCGCAAGAATCAACGTAGGCGAAAAGAAAAAGGAAAGCATGGACTTCGCTTTATGGAAGGCATCAAAGCCCGGCGAGCCCTATTGGGAATCCCCTTGGGGCAAGGGCCGTCCCGGATGGCATATCGAATGCTCCGCTATGAGCAGAAGATATCTCGGCAACACCATTGATATTCACTGCGGCGGTCAGGATCTTGTATTCCCCCATCACGAAAACGAAATCGCACAAAGCGAATGCTGCAACGGCGTTCAGTTTGCAAACTATTGGATGCATAACGGCTTTATAACCGTTGACAACGAAAAGATGTCCAAATCAAAGGGCAATTTCTTCACCGTGCGCGACGTGGCAAAGCAGTTCGGCTATGAACCCATAAGACTTCTTATGATCTCCTGTCACTACAGAAGCCCAATCAACTATTCCTACGATTCTCTTATGCAGTGCAAGGCTTCTCTTACACGTCTTCACACATGCAGAGATTCTCTTGACTTCGCCATAGCAAATGCTCAGTCCGGCAACGCAATCGCCGATGATATTTCAGCAGAGCTTAAAGCATTTACGAATAAGTTCTCAGAGGCTATGGAGGACGATCTCAACACAGCAGATGCAATAGGAACTCTTTTCGATCTGGTAAGATACATCAACAAGAACGTGCTCGCTCCCGAGACAAACGAGGCAACGCTGAAGCTTGCAAGGGATACCTTCGACGAGCTGACGGGCATTCTCGGCATAGTTTATTCCGAGGAAGCTGAGGACGATGATACGGATACTGCCGCAATCGAGGCTCTTATTGAGGAAAGAACAGCCGCAAGAAAAGAAAAGAACTGGGCTAAGGCTGACGAAATAAGAAACAAGCTCACAGAAATGGGCATCGTTCTCGAGGATACTCCTCAGGGCGTAAAATGGCACAAGGCGTAAATAAAAGCATAAAGGGGCAAGCAGGAATAAATCCTGCTTGCCCTTTAATGATGCTTCGGGCACAACGGCAATACCCTTATTCTATGGATATACGCACAGTGCTTCCCATATCGGCATTAAAAAACGAGGCAGAAAACCTTTCATACTGAGAAAAGCGTACCTCCTCGGAAAATATCAGCGACTCATCGTAAAGCCCCAGCTCATCCAGAAGAGGCTCTGCGGGAGTTGAGGACATAAATGCGGCTGCCGCGGCGTTGCAAAAGCCTGTAAACGCACTTTTTTGCGAAGGAGAATCGGGAATTCTGACCGTGCTTATTCCTACAGAGGTTATATAGCTGTTTTCATCCTGAGTTGCCGTAAGAAGTATATCATCCTCTCCCGAAACCGACACGAACAAAAACCATTGTCCGTCAGAAAAAAATGCATCCTCAAGCTCAAGACTTACCTCATCAAGCTGTTTTTCCGTGCGAATAAGCAGCTCGGAAAAATCTATTCTCGTCTGCTTAGTGCAGGAGGGCAGCAATAGCAGAAAAGAAAAAATAAACAAAATCGAAAACACTTTTTTTTGCATAATCAATATAATCTCCTTCATTTACGCTGATTTTGAATTTTTTTGTTCCATATTTTATTAATATGTATTATAATAAAGTGATAGAACAAAAAAAGGATGGTGTAGATATGAACAAAAACACAAATTCCGAAAACGAATACCCTGATTTTTCAGGTGTTTTTGATATAGATGAATCTGAAATTCCTAAGGAAATAATAAAAAAGGATCCTGACACACCCCGTATCACAAGCCGCTTTCTGACGGCTGACAACAGCACCCGCAATATGTCCGAAAAGGAACAGAAAATGCTGAAAAAAGAAAAGAAGGAAAAGCAAAAAAGGATCAGAAGAGACAAAAGAAGAGTACGGCTCATAATTATTCTTTCAACGATTCTCGGGCTGCTTATTATTGCCGCCGCCGCAAGAACGGGTATAAACGAGGCAAAGAAGCCCGTAATAGCTGCGGACAAGCCCGTGGAGCAGACAATTTCAAGATATTCTCTTGCAAACGGAATCTCGGTTACAATAGACGGCATAGTCTACGGCGTTTTCATTGACAATGATTATGACGTGCACTATATAGAAAAGGGCCAGACGGTTGAAATAACCGACGAAAACGGAACGGTAACAAAAGGCAGAGTAGCACTCATCCGCGAGGAAGCACCCGACTCCGCTCTTCTTTCCGAATACCACGCTCTTCTCTTTGAAACAAAGCCCTCCACCTCCTCTTACGCGGTATACGTAAATCCGGATAATGCAGAGGCACTAAAAAAGTCAGGACTTGCGCTTTCCTTCAGAACAATAACAAAAACCTCTGAAAATGCACTTACGGTAAGTGCATCAAGCGTTTATATAGACGGTAACCAGCATTACGTCTGGACATATTCACCGCTCAATAAAACTCTTACCAAGACTCCCGTGCGTACGGGACTTACCGTTGACGGAATAACAGAGATCACTGCGGGAATCAGGAAATCCGACAAAATAATGTATTCCGTATCCGTCCCTCCCGAGTCACTTTATGACGGAATAAAAGTAAAAACCGAGTAAGGACACATACTCAGGAATCTGACAGGTGAACACAATGAAGAACATCTACCTTATACAGGCAAACGCCATTTACGGCGATACCGTAAAGAACACGTATATTCCCTATGCCATCGGCTGTCTTGCCGCATTCGCATTTGACAACGAGGAAATAAAGCAGGAATATTCCTTAGGCAAATTCATTTATACAAGAACCGATATACAGACGGCTGTTGACTCAATGACCGATCCCTTTCTTGCAGGCTTCTCCACAAGCGTATGGAACAGCGAGTATAACAAGGCGTTAGCCTCTCAGCTGAAAAAGAAGCACCCCGAGTGCATAACGGTTTTCGGAGGTCATCAGATACCTCCCGAGGGCGAGGAGGCCTTCAGGGAATATCCCGAGGCGGACATAGTAATACATTCCGCAGGCGAGGAAGCATTCCGTGATATTCTTCTCAGCCTGAAAAACGGCACTCCCCTGACGGAAATTCCTAATATCTCGGTAAAGAACTCCGACGGCACGGTACATAACGGCAAAAGATGCCTCCCGGAAACACCCGATTATCCCTCCCCCTACCTTACGGGCATTTTCGATCCGATTCTGGATGACGGCATAGAGTTTTCCGCAATCATCGAAACGAACCGCGGCTGTCCCAACAGATGCGCCTTCTGCGACTGGGGTGCCCTGAAATCAAAAATAAAGCTTTTCAGCCTTGAAAAGGTAGAACAGGAGCTTCGCTGGCTCTCCGGTCATAAAATAGAATACGTCTACTGTGCAGATGCAAACTTCGGCATTTTTGACAGAGATATGGATATTACCGATATGTTTATTGCCCTCAAGGAGACAACGGGATATCCCCGCAAGCTCAAGGTGAATTTCACAAAGAACAGATGTGAATTCGTCGGCGAGATCAGCAGTAAGCTCAGCCGTCACGGCATCGGAAAATCACAGACGCTTTCATTCCAGAGCGTTGACGAAAAAGTGCTCGGTGCCATAGGCAGAAAAAATATTGACCTTGCCCACTTCAGAGAGCTTCTCAGAATGTATGAAAAAGAGGAGATCCCCACTTATTCCGAGCTGATTCTCGGTCTGCCCGAGGAAACCTACGAAAGCTTCACTGACGGAATCTGCACTCTCATTGAGAACGGTCAGCATAAATCAATAAACGTATATCCCTGCGAGCTTCTCCCCAACTCCTTGCTCGGCTCCGCAGAATACAAGAAAAAATACGATATAAAAACCACAATACTGCCCTTCGGACAGTTCCATTGTGAAAAAGAGGATTCGGGCATCAGAGAATACTCAAGGCTCATAACCTCCACCTCCGCTATGTCAAAATCGGAATGGGTGGATTCCTACTTCTTTGCTACGGTAGTGCAAAGCTTCCATTGTCTGGGAATCCTCAGAGAAACAGCTATGTATCTGAGGGAGAAGAAGGACATTTCCTACAAGGAGCTTTACAGCCGCCTTATCGGATATGCATTTTCGGACAGCAGCAGCTATCTCGGCAGAGTATTCACCCTCTCAAGAGAGCATCTAAGACGTGTTTCCGAGGCTGAGGATACCCTTGGCGTTTACGACGAACGCTTCGGCAGCGTTTCCTATGAGCCCGATGAAAATCTCTTCCTTTGCTGTGTTTATGACACGAACGCGCTTTTTGATGCACTTTTCGGCTTTATAAGCACATTGCTGACAGAGGCTGAGGCAAGAGCCCTTACAGACTGTCAGAAGGCATCCTTATACGTCCCCCGTGCATCGGCAGCTGAAGCAAGCGCACCCTTTGGAATTGCACGATACTTTGCGGAGCCCTCCTTTGAAGCGGAGGACGAAAGCACCCCTGTAAGGCTTCGTTTTTCACCTGCATCGGACGTAAGTGATTTTGCAGGCTACGCAAGGGAATGCGTATGGTACGGCAGAAGAAACGAGGGCACAAAAAACAGTGCGGAGGTAATGGTATGAACAAAAGAATTATTGTAGCAGGTGCGGGCCACGGCGGTCTTTCCGCTGCCGCGATCCTTGCAAAAAACGGCTACTCCGTTACGGTTATAGAAAAAGAATACAAGGACACAATAGGTCACGATTGGCACGACGCTATGGATATTCCCGCTTTTCTCTTTGCGGATATTCCCGTTCCTGACGAGGATAAATTCAAAAGAGGACTGAATATGTGCTATTTCAATCCTAAAAAAACCGCTCAGATCAAAATGGTGGGCGGCCCCGGAGTTTCTCAGTCAAGCTGCATAACAATTGACAGACAGTACCTCATAAGATACCTCATCGGTCATTGTGAGAATATGGGTGTGAATTTCGTTTTCGGCGCAGATATTCTTGAGGCTGTCACGGAATCTTCAAGAGTCATCGGCATCAGAGCACGGCTTGACGGAGAGGACAAAATCTTTTACGGAGATATGATAATCGATGCGGCGGGTATGAATTCTCCCGTCAGAAGAAGCCTTCCCGAGCATTTCGGTATACAAAAGGAAATCCCCGAGGAGGACACCTTTGAAATCTACAGAGCCTATTACGAAAACCCCCGTCACTATATCACCGATCCCAATTATTCGGTGTTCTTCTTCAACTGCAACAAGCCCGGTATTGACTGGGTAATAACCGAAGAGGACTACGTTGACGTGCTTATCGGAAAATTCGGCAAGCTTACAAAGGAAGAAATCGAAACCTCTCTGGAGGACATCAGAGCAAACTACCCCGGCATCGGCACCACTCCCGTAAGAGGCGGCACGACGGCAAAAATACCGCTGTCAAAGACTCTTCCCATGCTGGTTGCGGATTCCTATGCGCTTGTAGGTGACAGCGCTTCTATGACGGTGCCCCTCAACGGCTCCGGAATCGACCTTTCTCTTCAGGCGGGAAAGCTTCTTGCCTGTGCAGTTATGGGTGCCCGCAAGAGCGGCTATAAAAAGGAGGAGCTGTGGCAGTATCAGTACAGATATTTCAATATGTTCGGCAATAATCTTGTTCCCATCAGCATTCTCAGACGCTTTTTCGGCGTTATCACGGGAGAGGACATAGACTTCTTCCTTGAAAACGGCTTGCTCACGGAAAAGGAAATAGGAATGGCGGGAGGAATATCCGGAGTAACGGCAGACTACGTAATTGACAAAATGAAGGCCGCTCTTCCTAAGATCAATCTTCTTCCCGACGTTTTAAAAACGGCTAAAACCTTACCGCTGTATCCCATAGCAAAAAGCACTATGCCCGCAGAATGGGATGACAAAAAAATTGCTTCCTGGCTAAAGGTTTACAAGTCCTTATAAGCACAGCAAAATTTTGACAAAATATATTCATAATTATTATGTTGCAATAGGTAATATTTTGTGATAAACTAATTATGTATATTTGTACTTCTTCAGGAGGTAAGTAATGAAAAGCAAATTTTTATACGTAATTCTTGCGGTAACGGCTCTTATTTGTCTTTTTGCAGTGTCCGCTTTCGCGGGCTTTGATCTCAGCGCAGATGAGCTGCTTGAGCTTGACAAGGTAGGAAGCCTTTATCAGTGTGTAGACGCAGGAGACGCCAATAATGACGGAGTGATCTCCTCGGACGACGCCCGTTCCATTCTCAGACTTGCTGTCGGTCTTGACGAAGCAGATGCAAAGACGTTCGAAAAATGTGACGTCGACGGCGATGAGAACGTAACCTCTGAGGATGCCCGTCTTGCGCTGAGACTTTCAGTAGGACTTGACTCCCTCCCCAATCACAAGCTTCAGGAAATAGTTATTATCCCCGCAACCTGCGGCTCTCAGGGAATTACAGTCAAGATATGTACGGCCTGTGTAAGACTCTATGCAACCATCACCGTTCCCGCGGCAGAGGATCAGCATATAACACTTGGCTGGACAACCACTCAGGAGGCTAACTGCTCAAATACAGGTAAGGCTGAAATGGTCTGCATCACCTGTAACAAGGTTCTCAAATCAGTTGAGATTCCCGCTACACGTGAGCATTCGGGCGAATGGAATTATCCTAACGGAAAGAACTGTCTTGATCCCGTAGAAAAGAACAGAACCTGCACGGTCTGCGGTCTTTATGAGGAAACGACGGAGAATCCTCCCGGAGGACACAGCTTCAAGTGGTTCACGGAAAAAGAAAACACCTGCACCGAGGACGGCTATGATGAGTACAGATGTGCTCACTGCGGTCTTGTGAGCCGCGGAATCGTCACAGACGCTCACGGTCATCTGTTTGAGCATAACGTGGAAATAAAGAAGGCAACCTGTACGGAATACGGTATTGTAGGCGAAAAGTGTGTTTATTGTGAAGAAACAAGAAACGAAGCCGCAACCGAGGCTTTGGGACACAACTTCGACAACAAGCATTACAAGGTTACAAAGGAGCCCGACTGTGCCGAAACGGGTACTGCTGACGTAGTCTGCACCGTATGCGGTGAGGCAGATGAAATAATCCTCCCCATGACGGAGCATACGCTTACCGAGGAATGGACAGAGGTTAAGGCGGCAGGCTGCACCGAGGACGGAGAAATGAATGGTGTATGCCGTTACTGCGGTCCCGTGACAAAGAGAATTCCCGCAACAGGACATACCCTCACAAAATGGGTTAACGTAAAGCCTGCAAGCTGTGCTGAGCCCGGTATCCTTCAGGGCGAATGCTCAGTCTGCGGTGACACCTCCGCAACAAAGGAGATCCCCTTAAAGAATCACGATTTTGATACAAGCGTTCTTTACTGGACCTCAGGCGTCCTTTGCAAGGAGAACGGTGTCGGTCACTATAAGTGTAAGAACTGCCCCGCAGAATACAGAATTCCTCTTCTCCAGCGTCCCTGTAACAATACAAACGGAAAGCAGACAAGAGTTGTTTCAGAGGCAACCTGCACAAGTCCAAAAACAATAGTTGACGTATGCGACTTCTGCAATCAGGATATTCCCGGAACAGAGGTTACATCCGGCAAGGCTCTCGGCCACAGCTTCGATGAGACCGTATGGACAGAAACAAAGCCTGCATCCTGCGATAAGAACGGTGAAAGAATCTGTGAATGCACAAGATGCGACGACGGCATCAAGAAGGAAGTAATCCCCGCATACGGACATACTCCCGGTGAGGAGATAGAGACAAAGGCTCCCTCTTGCTCCGAATACGGCGAATTATCACTTATGTGCGAAACCTGCGCAGGTGTTATTTCAACAACACCCATAGACAAAACAGCACATACTCATAAGAATACCATAATTACAGATACCGAGGCTGTTGACGAAGACGGCAATCTTATAGTCAAGTGCCGTATCGAATGCTCGGTATGTAATGAGCTTATCAGCGAGGAAGAGCCCGTAACAAGAATTGCTGTTGATACTGACGGACTCAACATCGAGTTTGACGAAGCAAGCGAGCTTTCTCCCGACGGCATCGTAAGCTTTACAATCTCAAATCCCGCAACCGAAATGTTCATAATGATCACATGGGGCGTTGACGGCTTTGAAGAGCTGTTCCCCGATTCAGACGGTGTATACAGCTTCCGTATTCCCGCTGATATTGATGCGACGGAAAAGGTAACAATCATTGCTGTTACAATGGTAGCATAAACAAAATCAGAAGGCTTCTGCAATTAAAACTGCGGAAGCCTTTTTTGTATATGAAAAGAGGCAGGCAGATCAATTTCTGCCCGCTCTCATTTTTTGTGTTTACATGGTATACCCTTTATCGTATAACGCTTTTTAATTTTTTGATTTTTCTTTTCTCAGCCTCTTAAAAAAGTCAGATAATACACCTGCACATTCTTCCTCCATAATGCCGCCGAATGCCTCGGGCTTATGGTTATAGGGTAAATCAAAAAGTCCGATCAGGCTGCTTACGCTTCCCGCCTTTTTATCAAATGCACCGAAATACACCTTATCTATGCGGGAATTTATTATTGCACCGGCACACATAGGACAGGGCTCAAGAGTTACGTAAAGCTGACATTCGGGAAGCCGCCAGCCGCCAAGCCTTCTGCAAGCGGCATCTATCGCCTCTATCTCGGCGTGACAAAGAGCATTTTTTTCGCTCTCGCGGCGGTTCATTCCCACGCCTACTATCTCACCCTTGTGCACGACAACGGCACCCACGGGTACCTCACCCGCCTGACCTGCCTGCTTTGCAAGAGACAATGCCTCCCGCATAAAAGCTTCGTTATATAAGTTCATCGACTTTTTTCAAGGTGTTGAGTCCGCATTTTACACCCGTGACGGCATCCTCCATACCCTCAAACTCAACGGTTACGAAGCCCTTATAGCCCGCATTTTTCAATATTCTCAGGCACTGAACAACAGGAACGGCACCGTGGCCGATAATCGCACCTCTGAGGAAATTTCCGCCTCTTGTCATAAAGAAGCCATCTGCGGGAACGAACTCCGTGCCCTTTTTCAGATGGAAGTCCTTTGCGTGAACGTGAAATGCATAGGGAGCTACGTTTCCTACTGCAATTGCGGGATCCTCGTCAGCGCACATAAAGTTTCCTATATCAACAAGAGCTCCGAAATTCTTATGATTCACACCGTTGATTATTGCTTCAACACGGCTTGAATCCTGAGCAAAGAAGCCGTGATTTTCAATGCAGGTCCTGATTCCCTTAGCCTCGGCATACTCGGTAACAGCGCGGTACCCCTTAACAATAAGAGGAAGAGCATTATTAAAGCCCATACCCGCGGCGCGATCCTCCTTGTTATATCCGCCCGTGGCATCGTGGCGCATTACACGACAGCCGAGAGCCTCACATACGTCAACCTCACTCTTGAGTCTTGCGATTTCATTTTCGCAGTCATAAATAAGATTTGCACCGATGCAGTAAGCGGCAATCTCAATTTCGTGCTTTTGTGCTTCTGCCTTCAGAAGTGCCGCATATTCCTTTTTATCCGTTCCCTCGGGAGCGTGGATCTCCGCAAATTCAATGCCGTCAAAGCCCATCTCCTTTGCAAGGGAGATCAACCGGAGTTCGGTATATTCTCCCGAAGACGTAAGCTTTGAATAGCTGTATGAGCTGACTGAAAATTTCATTTTATTTCCTCCTTAATAGCTGTAGCTTATCTGATATTCTATTTTGTCAAAGAAAAGTCCCGTGGCAACCCTGATATAATATTTTCCCGCAGGAAGATTCTTATAAACCGTCTGAACAATATCAATATCGGACGATACGTCAACCGCAGTCTCACCCGTGTCGGGCTCGCTAAAGAACTTAACCGCCCTTCCATCGCTGTCATAAAGCACAAATACAAAAATGTTTCTCGAATAATTCAGAAGCTCGTGAGAGAACGTAACGGTCACGTCCGACGTCTCATTGACGGTGAAGGTATAATAATCAAAATCGTAATCCGTTCCGCGCTCGGCAAGCTGTCCCTTAAGAGGTTGACCGACAAAAAGCTCATCGGCGGCGGCAGGGGTATCATTGAATTCGCTTTCTCTGTCCTCGCAGGTATCAAAATCCACCGTCAGATAATATCTTTCGGAATTGAGATAAAGACTCT
>JAZOOE010000181.1:0-7571 GCA_045654865.1 Acutalibacteraceae bacterium
AGCTTCACATAGCAGTAAGTAATGCTCTGAGTGATACTGACGGCACATTTTATTTCAAAGCAAAAAGCGGCTATTTCCGAAGCCTTCTCCGACTTATAAGACTCAGCGAAAAGAAAAATATTCAGAATAACAGCATTCAAAAGAATACAACCCTCAGAAATCCCTCCTTTCCCTCGGCGGGCGCGTCCTTTCCCGATGAAAGAGAAATTGATCATATCTTCAAAATTTCCGCTGAAAGGAAGATGGGCAAAACCGCGGTAAGCTATTCTTTTTCTCCCGACGATCAAAGCCCGTCCTTTGAGAATGAGGAGCTCAGCCGATATCTTCAGCAGCTTCTCGAAAAAAAGGAAGAGGCGAAAACAAAGGAAACAGAAAAGGGCGTTTTTCAGAAGCTGAAATCCGGTCTTTCATTAAAGTCAAAAAAGAACGACTCCCCCGGCCTTTCATATAATACCCCACCCTCAGATAAGGTCAGATTTTCCGCTGTAGCTCCTGCAAAATTCGCCCCCGGTGACACAATTGCAGTTGACGTGCTGATGTATACCGATGAATATCAGAGCGTGGTAGCGGATGCAATAAGAGGCATTGAGGGCAGCACCATCGAAAAAACCAACGGCTATGCGCTTGCCGAGCTCAACAGCACCGTAAGAGTGGAGCTGACAAGCAGGGACTTTGAGATTGAGGACAACAGCTATGAGCTTATCTGGCAGGGACGTCATCTCAACTTCAATTTTCTCGTTGACGTTCCATGTGACTTTACGGGCAGAAAAATCAGCTTTTCGGCTAAGGTATTCATAAACGGAATGCTTGCAACAAATCTCTGCTTTGTGGTAAGCGAAAGGGAGCAGAGCATTCAGCAGCCCGAAATAACCCGTCATGACGTAAAATCCATATTCATTTCCTATGCAAGTCAGGACAGATACACCGTTGCAACAATGGTATGTGCATTCAGACTTATAAGCCCCGACGTTGACGTATTTTTTGATATTGACAGCATAAGAAGCGGCAGCAACTGGAAGGAAACTCTCGAAGCCGAGGTAAAAAGCAGAGATGCCTTATACCTTTTCTGGTCAAAGCACGCAAAAAATTCCGAATGGGTGGAAAAGGAATGGAGATGCGCGCTTGAAAGCCACGGAATTGATGCGATCATCCCCGTTCCGCTGGTTCAGCCCGAGGAATGTCCTCCCCCCGAGGAGCTTCACTCAATGCACTTCCGCAATTCAATGAGCTATATGCTGGATGCTCTTAAAAACACGGCGGCTTTTTCAAAGCCGAGGCTTCTTATGGTTAAGGATATGGCAATAAAGTATTTTGATTCGGAGGAATTCATAATCGGCACGGATTCCGCAGAATCCCATATCGTAATCGACGATAAGGCATATACAGGCGTTCTTTCCACGATCATCCGTAACGGAAACGATTATTATATCAGAAAAAACCAATCGGCGGCTCACGTGAGCGTAAACGATGCGGACATTTCGGACAACGGACTGATTCTGCTTGAGGACAAAGCAAAAATAAGCGTTGAGGGCGAGGAGATCATATTCTGTAAAAATTCTCTTCCGTCAAATTCAACCAAAACTGCGTAATAATATTATATTAATTGAAGATTGAAAAGCCGAATCAAAAATTGTAAAATATACTACAGGTGCCATCAGGCTCAAAACCTCAATACACCCGAAAAGGAGCGTTAAATATGGCTGATAATTTTCTTATAATCGAAAATAATATTCTCAGAAAATGTGACAAAGCACAAAAGGAAGTGCGCATCCCCTCAACCGTTACAAGAATCGATAATCTTGCTTTTTATAAGTGTACGGAGCTTGAATCCGTAACCATTCCCGAAAGCGTTACCGAAATCGGAAGCTCTGCCTTCTCAGGCTGTAAAAGCCTCAGACACATAAACATTCCCGATTCCGTAAAAAAGCTGGGAGACTCCGTTTTTGAGGGCTGCAGCTCACTTAAGATAATCCCCGTTCCCCGTACGCTGACACAGCTCCCCGACTGGGCGTTTTACGGCTGTACCTCCCTTGAATCCATATTCATTCCCGAGGCAGTAGCTGAAATCGGCAAGGAGGCATTCAGAGGCTGTACCTCACTTATAAAGGCTGCTATTCCCTCTTCCATAACGGGAGTTCCCGAGGGCTTGTTCAAAGATTGCTCTGCCCTTACGGAAATCCGACTTCACGATAAAATTACCTCAATCGGCACCGATGCATTTTCGGGCTGTGCTTCCCTTGCTCAGATAAAGCTTCCCGATTCCGTAGCACTTATAGGCAAGGAGGCATTCAGAGGCTGTATCTCCTTAAAGGAAATAAAAATCCCCAAATACACATCAAAGCTCGGCGCAGACGTTTTCAAGGACTGCACCGCCCTTAAGACTGTATATGCACATCCTCTTAACAAAAAGGCAATAGAGGCAGCCTCACCCGGAGTCAGACTCAGCCTTACGGATAACGAGCCCGATATAGAGCTTGAAAACGAGGTTGTTGTTTCCTGCAACAAAAATGCAGTGGAAATTGTTGTTCCCGACGGCGTAACGGAAATCAGAAAATATGCCTTTGCAAACTGCAAAAAGCTGAGGGCTGTATATCTCCCCGCCTCCCTCAAGAAAATCGGCGGATATGCCTTCGGTGACTGCAAGGCACTTGCAAGCGTTAACGTTCCCGAGGGAGTAAGCGTGATTCCCATGGGCGCATTCAGCGGCTGTTATTCACTTGAAAGCGTGCATCTGTCAGAGTCCGTCAGAGAAATCGGCGACTATGCCTTTGAAAACTGCTCCTCACTTGAAAAGCTGAGACTTACCGAAAAAGTTGAAAAAATCGGCGAAAGTGCATTCAGAGGCTGTTCATATCTCAGCGACAAGGAGGGCTTCGTTATTTTGAACGGAGTGCTGTTCGACTATACGGGCTTTGAGACGGACGTTGTAATTCCCGACGGAGTTACCGCTGTCAGCGGCTATGCCTTTGAGGGCTATGACGAGATCGAAGCAGTGACTATCCCCGACAGCGTTACAAAAATCGGTGAGCTTGTGTTTGATGGCTGTGATGCCTTAATAACGGTAACCGCCCCCTCCCATCTGAAGGACAGCATGGAAGCCGCTATGGGAGAAGCAAAAGCAGAAATAATCTATAACAATTAAATAACCCCCCGGCTCAAAAAATACTGATAATATATTATTATTAAAATAATTGAGCGGGAAAAACAAGAAAAAATCTTACGATTTATCAACCCCCTGCCCCCAATCTTGGGGGAATCGGTGTTTCTTGATATATGCAAATTGCTCACTTCAGCGAGCAATTTCCTATATAATAAAAACAAACAGGAAATCGCGATCCCGTTCCGAAGCAACGGGCAATTCGGTTTCCTGTTATTTTAAATAATAATTGCTTATTTAAATAAAAAAATATATAATATAGTTATAAATTGTAGTATTTTTGCCAAATACCAAGAAAGGAAAAAGGGATAATGAGTATTTTCAACAAAGATTTTGAGATAAAAAAAAAGGTACTGACACGATACAACGGCAAAGAAACACAAATCATAATCCCTGACGGTGTGAGAGAAATCGGATTTATGGCATTCTCACGATGTGCAAATGCGGAAAGAATCGTACTTCCGTCATCAGTAGAAATAATCGGAAGCTATGCATTTACGCGCTGCCAAAACTTAAAATCCGTGATTATTCCCGATTCCGTAACCGAGATAGGTGTCCGTGCCTTCAAGGATTGTCCGTCACTTGAAGAAATAATCCTGCCTGACAGTATAATAAAAATCGGATATGAGGCTTTTGAAAACTGTGTTTCATTAAAAAGAGCGAAGCTGCCACGGAATCTTACGGAGCTTGAGCAAGGAGTTTTCAAGGGATGCGAAAATCTTGAGAGAATTGAAATTCCCGACAGCGTTCAGACACTCGACTGGAATATTTTCTGGGGATGCTGCAAGCTTGAAGAAGTGCGACTCCCTGAGGGAATCACGGAAATCTGTCCACATACCTTTCTCAGATGTACTTCATTAAAAACCGTAAATCTTCCGAAAAGTCTGAAGGTCATAGGAAAAAGTGCCTTTGCAGGCTGTCGTTCACTGGAGGAGCTGACGTTTCAGAGCTATTTTTTTGATACAATCGATGACAAGGCCTTTGAGAACTGCACAAGCCTCAAAAAAATCACATTGCCTTCATCCATCCGCAGTTGGAGCAAATCTGCATTCAATAACTGCAGAGCATTGGAAAATATCATAGGCAACGAAAGCATAGCAAGCAGCGTGCTGAAAAACAAAACAATCAACCCGACAAAGGCCACTACGGACGGCATCACCGAGCCTGCCTCGGGTGCCATAACGGAGCCTGACGTATGCAACCCGACAGAGCCCTCTGCCGGCGGCATTACGGAGCCTGCTTCAGGCAAGCTCACCGAGCCCTCAGAAGCTATCACGGAACCGTCGGACGACAGAATCACAGAACCGTCATCCACTGACTAAATTAACACACCAAAAGGAGTATATATGAACACAATAAACAATCCTGAAATTGAAATAGAAAACGGCATTCTCACAATTTGTTATTCAGATGAAGAGCACATCACAATCCCTGATTGCGTTACAGCTATCGGTGACTTTGCATTCTTAGATTGCCGCAACCTCAAGTCCGTTACTATCCCTGCTTCCGTTACCTCCATCGGTTTCGGTGCATTCACCGGCTGCGAAGCTCTCACCTCGGTCACTATCCCCGATTCTGTTACCTCTATCGGTGACGAAGCTTTCAACAGCTGTATTTCTCTCGCTTATGTTTCCATACCCGATACTGTTACTTACATCGGTGACGGTGCTTTCCGTGCCTGCAAGGGATTAGCTGATGGAAACGGCTTTGTTATAATAAAAAATATGCTTTTCGGATATTTCGGAAATGATAAAAAAATCACGATACCCGACTCTGTTACCTTTATCACAGAAGAGGCATTCAGCGATTGCGAAGCTCTCACCTCGGTCACTATCCCCGATTCTGTTACTTCTATTGGTAACAGAGCATTCTCAGATTGCAAATCTCTCACTTGCGTCTCTATCCCCGATTCGGTTACCCATATCGGTGACGGTGCTTTCCGAGCCTGCAAGGGATTAGCTGATGAAAATGGGTTTGCTATTATAAGAAATGTACTTTACGGATATTTCGGAAATGATGAAGAAGTCACAATCCCCGATTCTGTTACAGCTATCGGCTACGAAGCATTCTTAGGCTGCAAATCACTCACCTCTGTCATAATACCGGATTCCGTTACTTCTATCGGTGACGATGCTTTCTGTTATTGCGAATCTCTCACTTGCATATCTATCCCTGATTCCGTTGCACATATCGGAGAGGGCATATTCTTCGCTTGCGAGGGACTGGCTGATGAAAATGGCTATGTTATTATAAAGAATGTAGTTTATGATTATTTCGGAAAGGAAGAGAAAATCACTATTCCCGATTCTGTCAAGTCTATCAGCTCACGGGCTTTCCTCGGCTGTGATTTTCTCACTTCTGTCACAATACCCGATTCCGTTACTTCAGTTGCTGAAGATGCGTTTTTATGGTGCAGCTCTCTGGCAACCGTCACCTGCCCTAAGCATCTTGAAGAGAAAATCAAAGAGCTTACGGCAGGGCTTAATACAAAAATCATAATTTCGGACTGACCCGTCAGCAATTGCTCAGCTCTCAACAATACAGATCAAAATATTATAAAGGTGCAAGAATTATGGACAAAAATATCAACCCTGAACTTAAAATTGAAAACGGTGTTCTCATAAAGTGTAATTCAGATGCCAAACACATCATAATACCGGATTCCGTTACTGCTATTGGTGACAAAGCATTCTTGGGTTGCGAGTCTCTCACTTCTGTCTCTATCCCTGATTCTGTCACCCATATCGGACGCAATGCTTTTAAGAAATGTACCTCTCTTAAAGATATCACGCTTCCCGATTCGGTCATTTATATGGGAGACGGAGCTTTTCGTGAATGTACCTCTCTTTCAGCCTTTACTATTCCCGATTCCGTAACATCCATTGAAAGAGGCGTTTTCTGGGCTTGTACGGCTCTCACGGATATAACTATTCCCGATTCAGTAGTATCTGTCGGGGAATGGGCTTTTGAAAATTGCATATCACTTAAAAGTGTCACCATTCCGAGCTCTGTTAAATCTATCGCCTTTGCGGCTTTTCAGAACTGCAAATCTCTCTCCCGTGTCTCAATTCCCGAGTCTGTCATAGATTTTGACGACCGTGCTTTTGCGGCTTGTGACTCCTTATCTGAAATCACTCTTCCCGCACATCTTGAGCCGATAATAAGAGACTATGCAGATGCAGTAAGCATAAAGCTGACAATCTGCGGTAACGAAAACACAAGCCCAAAGGAGCATAAACAATGAATCTGATTAACGGACTTGAAATCAGCAGTACTACACTAATTAAATGCAAATCAGACAAAAGACATATCACAATACCCGATTATATTACCGCAATCGGCAACGATGCTTTCTACAGCTGTAAGCATATCTCTTCTATTGCTATCGGAAATTCCGTTACGATAATAGGCACAAGAGCATTCTGCAACTGCGAATCACTCACGACGATCACTATCCCCGATTCGGTTACAAAAATCTGCTCCGAGGCTTTCTATCGTTGCAAATCTCTTACAACCATCAAACTTCCCGATTCGATTACTTCCATCGGAGACAGTTCATTCTGTTTGTGCGAATCTCTTACCTCTGTCATTATCCCTGCTTCCGTTATATCTATCGGGAATTGGGTGTTTTACGGTTGCACTTCTCTTAAAACAATCATATGCCCCTCTCATCTTGAAGAAAGAATAAAGAAGCTGACAAAAGCTCTTGACGTGAGCATAGTAATTTCAGATGGAGCAGCTCTTCCAACGGAAGGCTTCGACGACAGAATTACGGAAAGCTTCGACGACAGAATTACAGAAAGCTTTGACGGCAGAATTACGGAAAGCTTCGACGAACGAATCACCGAAGGCTTTGATGAGAGAATCACCGAGCCCGACACCGACAAAATAACGGAATAAACAATCGCCGAATAAAAATCACCCCTTTTTCCGTGCATGCAAAATTTGTTTATATAATAAAGAAAAAAAAGGAGTTCAATATGTGTACAGTAAACGATCTTGAAATAGACTACGGCGTGCTTGTCAACTGCCTCTCCAACGAAGCACACGTCACCATCCCCAAGGGCGTAACTTCTATCGGAGAGTGGGCATTCAGCGGCTGCACTTCTCTTACTTCCATCACAATCCCCGAGGGCGTTACGTCTATCGGAGATGGGGCATTCTACGGCTGCTCTTCTCTTGCCCCCATCACAATCCCCGAGGGCGTTACTTCTATCGGAGATAGGGTATTCGGAAATGGGGCATTCTGCGGCTGCTCTTCTCTTACTTCCATCATTATCCCCGACTCCCTTACATCTATCGGAACTGGGACATTCGAACACTGCTCTTCTCTCACTTCCATTACAATCCCCGAGGGCGTTACATTTATCGGAATTTGGGCATTCTACGGTTGCTCTTCTCTTGCCTCCATCAC
>JAZOOE010000182.1:0-5869 GCA_045654865.1 Acutalibacteraceae bacterium
TATATGATTCGCTGGTTCCTGGATCAAAATCCTGGAGTGGTTCTCTCCGAATTCGGCGAATGACTCCCCTGATGGGGATATAACGGGCGTGACCGAAATGCACGAGAGGATGTTTTTGGAAAGCAAAGATATAGTTTTTACTTTCTCATTCTCTTAAACAAAATAGAATAAGGTTGAAAAGCGGCTCTTCTGAACCGCTTTTCTTCCGTTTGATGTGCATTTCTATATCCGTATCGGGGTTCCAGAGCAGCTTGCAAACAAGATAAGTTCTGAGCTCGTGAAGCTCTGCGGGAATTATATCCTCACCGCATCCGTGGTCAAAAACAGCAACAACGTTTCTGTCTCTGAAATACTGATATCTTCCCTGAATTGAGGTGATATTGGGGAAGAAAGCATAAATATACTGGAAGTTTGTGCTGTAATCCCAGATATAAATATTTTCGGTAAGATTTGCCCAACCCGTAAGGTTTGTATCAAATTCTTTGTTATCGGGACAGCTTGCATCATCAAGATCGTGAAGCACACAGGTCTGAATGGGGCAAAGTCTGATTACAACATTATCCTCAATTGTAAGGCCCGTAGGAGGTGTTTCGGTAAGCTGATAAGCAAGAGTTTCAACCATCATATCCGGATATTCCTCTTTAACAGCAGCAGCAACCTTATTAACGAAATTCAGCATTGAAGCAGAATCCACACCACCGTGTGCATTATTGAAAGCTACACATTCACTGCAACGGCAGAAGTCCTGATTGTCATTCTGCGAAACACTGAATATTGATTCATACTGTGAAAAATGTGCCTTAGCGGCGGCAATAGTAATATTCAAAACATCCTCATTTGAATAGCAGGGCTGTCTGTTTGCTTGTCTTGTACCGCTTTCATCCATACCGAAATATTCGGGATGCTCGGCAAACATATCAGCTGTTATGATCCAGCCCATTGTATGCACACCGTTAATAACCTTGTCTGTGGGAATACCACCCATATTTTCAGGGATACCCGCCATCATTCCGTGAAGCTTATGAGCAACACTATAATCCTGATGCATCGTTGAGAACATCCAATAGGTCTGACGAAGAACGAACGGAGGAACGTAAGTATAATCGATTTCATCAATTACAAGCTCTGACACCTCGGGAATAACGATACAATCCCCTACATCGGGAGTAATGGGTACTGACTTTGTAAACCAACGACATCCGAGGAATTCCTCGAGGAACGTGTATACGGCATATATTGCACCTCTTACCTCACCACCGGTAAGGAAGAGCTTTTTGCCGTCAGTAAAAATACGAACACCCTCATCACCAAGTTCAGAACGATCAACGGGATTGACGTCTTCTCTGTTGGTGATACCGACAACTATCTCATAATCGCAGGAAGGCATTGCATCGGTGATAATATCAAACTTTGCGCTCGTCATCTGATTAAGATAGTTTGCAAGGGTATTGGCAGCGGTAATCTCTGTTTCGCTTGCAGTTACACTTACAACGATTGAATAAGCCGTGATACCGTTATTTGCAAGAACGATACCGCTGTTTGCCGCAAAAGCGGGACATACCATAAGTACTGCAAGAATAAAAGATAATGCTACAGAAATTGCTTTTTTCATAACAGTTCTCCTTTTTTAATTATTCAATAACCGGAAAGCTCTCCAGAGGTCTGTCAACGCTTTCGATTACGTATTCATATTGTGCTTTGGTTTCAAATGATATATTTTCATTCTCGGCAACAAACTGCGTCAGCTCGCCTGTTTCAAGATTTCTGACTCTGACCTTATCACCGAAGGGATTTGCAAAGGTACATTTATTTCCTCTGATGCTTCGGATAATGGCATAAGCAATCTCTCTGTCACGCATTTCTGCGGAAACAAGGAATGCGCCTCTTGCTCTCAGTGAAAAGAATGATGCATCACCCATACTGCTGTCCCATGCAGGGAAAACACGGATTACGTTACCCTGAGACTGCAAAAGCATTTCATTTATTATCTCCGCGGTTGCAGCAGTACCCTTACCGACAGAGAAATCACAATCAAGGAACATAAGGTCATCGAAATTACCGCCGATCTCATACTCCTCGGGAATGAGCTTGAGAACCTGTCCTGCATATTCGGCATCGCCCATTCTCAGTCTTGCAATAACACCGAAGGATCTGTCCCAGGGAATCTCATTATCCTTGATATGCTTCATAACGGTACGTCTTGCCGCTTCCATCAGCTCGGGAGTTGCACCGTGCCATGCATCGACTTCACCCGTGTATGCAACGGGAGAAACCTCCGTAACACCGGCGGGACCGTAATTAAGAGTAAAATCATCTAAGTCCTCAGCGTTTTTCCATGTTCCGTCAGGCCATACGGCATAATCCTTCCGCATTGCGGCAAGATCTTCCTCCCAAAGCTTGACAAGCTCCTCATCTACACCCAGTATCTTTGCGGAATCAACAGCATTTCTGATTGTATTCCTGAACATACAAAGATCAATAAGAGAATTTGTCATATACTCGTTCATAAGCCCAATTGTATTAGTAAATTCCTGAGTACGTGAGGGGAATATATATTTCTCTCCGTCTTCGGTGGTCAGCAGATAGTCGTGATAGAACATTGCGGCATCCTTTATAAGCGGATATCCGATTTCCCTTAAATATTCCTTATCTCCGGTAAACTCATAGTAATCCCAGCAATACTTAACACTCTCGCCCGTTGTCTGCAGATTCTGCATAGTTCCGTTAAGAGTTATCGTTGAGGAAATGAGTGTGCCCGTACCTGATATTGCATGAGGATAAGCAGTACCGCGCATACCGTAGAAATCTCTTGTGTATTTCTGAAGCTTTTCGCGTGAATCCTGAAGAAGTCTGAACCATGGCTCAAGAAGCTCACTGTGATTTGTTGTGAGAAGTCCGAGATTTGATTTAGCCTGCTCATAAGTAAGAATATGATAACCCCAGCTTGCAAAAGTAGACTGATACCAGGGAGCAAGATAGCCTGCTGCGAACTTTCCGGGCTTTCTGGCGCACATTGCCTGATAAAGTCCCCAATACCAGGGCTTTGAATATTTTGTATCGGGAAGACGTACCCAGGAGCGCTTCCAGATATGATAATACCAATCAGAGGTTGCGGCGAAGCTGACAGGCATATGGTAGCCGCATATTTTATCAAGTCTCTTTTTAGCCTCTGCCATAGTATCATCTGCATCGTACGTAGATACCACGGTAAGCAGGAATATTGCACCGTCTCCCTCAGGTCTTCCCTCTGCAACAACCTTTGAGCCTGCGGGATATGCCTTGAAGTTTTTGTCACTTGAGCACATCATAACCGTGTAGTGCATATCGGGAGAATTATCGGGATCGGGACCTGAACGAAGTCTCATATTGAATCCGAAATATTTTCCATCGCTGAAGGGCACCGGAGTATAATACTTTTCAATTTCATCCTCAAGCCTTTTGATCTCCTCAGGTGAATGATAACCTGAATTCGCATTAACCTCCATGGGATCCTTTGTAAGCTCAAGAGAGATCTTGCCCATGTGACCTGCTGTTTTAGGTGCGGAGCAGGCAATAACCATAACGTTTTCAGCAGGGCTTATACAGCTGGTTGTGGAAAAATCTCTGCCCTTTATAATACCGTTTTGATCGCCGAGAGAATAGTGCTGGGTGAGAATACCCGAATGCATATCAAGACGCTCTCTGATTCCGGTAAAGACTCCGCCTGAGCAGAAGTGCATTGTAAGTCTTGCGGCAGACGTCTGACAGGGCTGACGGTTTCTGTTATTTGCACAGACAAACACGTCCTGTTTGAGCAGATCATCACCCTCAATGATCCTTTTTCTGAGATCGGCAAGTCCGCCCGGATAATAGCAAGGAGGATCCTGCTCGTAATCATCCCACCAAAGATCGTTCTTTGCTATATGATAGCTGTAATTATCAGGGGTTCCGTGTACCGATGCACCGAAATCACCCGAACCGATTATATAAGCGTATCTGAAATCCGATACGGTAGAATTTCTGTGATAAAAATGCTTTTCGGCTTCTTTTCTTCCGTCAGTATCAATTCGCATTCTTCCCGGAATCATAGTTTCATCGGGAAGATTCGGAAGAATTCCGCAAAAAGTCTTCTTTCGGGAAAGTTTCTCGTTTTTCACAAATTTTACTCCCTTCATGATGACATTATTTAATATATTGCATACAGCAACTCTATTATAATTACATTATATCATAATCAAATACCCGATGTTTATTATTTTTATCAATAAAAATACCCATAATTTAAGGTATTTTTTTAATTTATCTATTGAGAATTATTATTTTCCGTGATAAACTCAAAAAAGAGCTGTTGCTCTTTTACAATAACCGTCAGGGAGGATATCTTCAATGAAAAACGGAATGTCCGATATAAGAAAATTAAGCTGCTATCAGCTATTTTCCGCTATCAATGATGACGTAGATTTTACTCTGCATTCACACGATCACTATGAAATCGTAATTACTCTTGAAAACAATTTTCTTCATACAATAAACGGAAAAACCCATCAGCCCGACAAAGGTGAAATAGTGATTCTCCGCCCCGGAGATGTGCATTTCGCGCAACCGCTAAAGGAAAAGGCGCATAAAATCAGAGATATTTACATCCCGAAGGAGCTCTTTGAGGAAATCTGTTGCAGTCTGAGTCCGTCACTTCTTAATGAGATCATATTAAAAAACAGCGCATATCCCCCGATTTTCAACATATCGGAGAATGAAGCATATTCATTGAACGAGCGCTTAAAGACACCTCTATTTACAGGTGAGCTGCCGCCGGTTGCGGATTTTTCCTATCCCGAAATCATAAAAAAGGCAATAATTTCCGAATTGCTCGGAATTTATTGCTCAGAACAGCTAAAAAGGGAAAAATACATCCCCGATTGCATAGCAAAGCTTGTAAATGCATTTCAAAATTCTGAATTTGCCGAGCTACCCATATCAGAAATGGCTTATGAGCTCGGATATTCACACAACTACCTGTGTGCCCAGTTCAGAGAATGCTTCGGTCAGACAATTCAACAATTTCTTATTGACCGAAAAATCGAAAAAGCCTCCGTGCTTCTCAGAGATACGGATATGTCCGTCGAAAATATAGCAAAAAGCCTCGGCTGGGAAAAAACAAGCAGCTTCATCAGAAATTTCAGCTCTCTGTACGGTCAGACACCTCTTCAATACCGAAAAAATTATCGCGTAGGCAAATAAAAAAGGTCGAAAAAGCGAACACTGAAAAAAACATAAACAGCAAGGGATCGGAGCAAAATATAATTGCTCCGATCCCTGAACAATTTGTCCGTTCTTCATCACTCTTTTTTTCCGTTAAAATGGACTGTAAAACTTTCGTTTTTTACAGTCTTTTTTTGCATAAAAAAAAGAAAACCGACAAGCTCTTAAAGCTTATCGGTCATTGTGGAGCGGGTGATGGGAGTCGAACCCACACGACCAGCTTGGAAGGCTGGGATTCTACCGCTGAACTACACCCGCACAACGGAGATTATTATATCACCTAATCTCCGTGTTGTCAATAGATATTTATAAATTTTTTAGCCTTTTGTCACACAAATTTTTCCTTCGTGAACAAAAACCTTTATTTCGTCAATAAGGCTGTCATAATTGGCAACAAGAATATTTGCGATGGGATCCTCAATTGCTTTTCTTATGGTATGACGGATATCTCTTGCCCCTCTTGTACCGCCGTCCGCATCGGCTGCAACACATGCGGGAACGTCCTGTGCTACCGTAAGAGTTATACCCTTATCTCTCAGCGAGGGAATAAACTCGTCAATAAGGCTGTCATAATTGGCAACAAGAATATTTGCGATGGGATCCTCAATTGCTTTTCTTATGGTATGACGGA
>JAZOOE010000183.1:0-2102 GCA_045654865.1 Acutalibacteraceae bacterium
ACCGCACTTCCCTTCAACTGTGCCGTCCTTGCCGGCATTAAGGATAATCTTCACCTTATAGCATTCTTTGTGGGCGGTGTGTTCTTCATTATCTCCGATATTATTCTTTCAGGCACCTATTTCGGAGAGGGCAGAAACAGGCCCGTGGACATCATCACCAACCACGTTACCTACTATATTGCACAGTTTGTAATTGCAAGCTCAATACTCTTTATGTAAAGGAAATTAAGTTATGAGAAGACAGCAGCAGCTTGATTTTTCGGGCATTAAGACCTATTCTGCAAACGACAGAATCAATCTCGTTACCATAGAAAAGCTTATGACTCCCGGTGTTACTCCCCACGAGGAATTTGTGCATGAGGGCTTCGATGAGCTTGTTGAAAGAATCATAAAAGCCCGCAAAAACGGCAGGCCCGTTATATGGAGCATGGGCGCACACGTTATAAAAAACCATCTTTCAAGATATGTTATCGAGCTTATGAAGATGGGGATCATCACACATATTGCCGCTAACGGTGCCACAAGCATACACGACTTTGAGTTATGCTATCTCGGCGGCACATCCGAGGATGTTCCCACCGCTATTGAGGACGGCTCTTTCGGTATGTGGGAGGAAACGGGCGCATGGATGAACGAGGCAATCAACGAGGGCGCGGCTCTCGGTATCGGCTATGGTGAGGCTCTGGGCAAATATATTGACGAGCACCCCGAAAAATTCCCCAACCGTGAGGACTGTATTTTATGGCAGGCATATAAGCTTGATATCCCCGCAACCTACCATATAGCACTCGGCACGGATATAATCCATCAGCACCCCACCTGCGATATGGCAAACATCGGCAGATGCTCGGGAATCGATTTCAAGAAAATGGCTTACTCAGTAGCAGAGCTTGACGGCGGCGTTTTCCTTAACTTCGGCTCCTCCGTTATCGGCCCCGAGGTATTCTTAAAGACACTTTCAATTGCAAGGAATCAGGGCTACCCCACCTTTAATATCACAACGGCAAACTTTGATCTTATAAACCTCGGCAATTTCCGCTGTAAGATAGGCTATGAGGATCCAAATTACTATTACAGACCTCGTAAGAATATCGTTAACCGTCCTACCTGCCGCGGCGGCTGGGGCTGGCACTTTGTGGGCGATCATCAGATAACAATTCCCACACTCTATGATAAATTAAAGGAAAATTTTTAATATGCTTACAAAAAATGAAGTAAGAGAGCTTACGGATAAAATAAAGAGCTGTAAAATCGGTATCATAGGCGACTTCTGTGTGGACATTTACTGGCACGCCGATATGACGCTTTCGGAGCTGTCCCGAGAAACACCTCACTATCCCCTGCCCATCACCGAGGAAAAAACCTCAATGGGAGCAGGCGGTAACGTTGCGGCAAATTTAGCGGCATTGGCTCCCGAAAAGATATATGCAATTTCTCTTATAGGTGACGACTGGAGAGGTATGCTTCTTCGTTCACTTATAAAGAAAAGCGGAATTTCCGACGAATATATAATCGAAACTCAGGGAAGATTCACAAATGCATACTGCAAGCCTATGCGCCACGGCATATCCGCCACGGTTTACGAGGATCCCCGACTTGACTTTGAAAACCGCTGTCCCATAAATGAGGAAACGGAAAACAATGTTATCGGGATGCTTCGTGAGCTTGCCACAAAGATTGACGTGCTTTGTGTTGCCGATCAGTTCCGTTACGGCATTGTGACAGACAAGGTAAGGGATGAAATAATCGCTCTTGCAAAGGACGGTCTTACGGTTATATGCGACAGCCGTTACAATATCGGGAAATATACCAATTGCATTCTCAAGCCCAACGAGGTTGAAGCATGGAGAGCAGTTTACAACAATGACGGCTTTATCGGTGCTACAGAGGAAGAATTCCTTAAGGCGGCAAACGAGCTTGCAGTAAAGAATAATGCAAAAGTTTTCTGTACCTTAGGCGCAAGGGGCTCATACGTCACGGACGGTGCTAAGGGTATCAGAGTAGGTGCAAAAACACTTACGGGTGAGCTCGATATATGCGGCGCCGGCGACACCTCACTTTCGGCATTCTCTCTCGCAGTATGTGCAGGCGCTCCCCTTCAC
>JAZOOE010000184.1:0-5400 GCA_045654865.1 Acutalibacteraceae bacterium
CAAAAAACGAAATTTCCGGTAATCGTGAAATTGCAATATTTAAGGATGGAGTTACGTTATGATTATAGATGCGCACGCTCACTTATGGAAAACACAAAACGGCTCTCTTAACGGGAAACCTGTTTTTCATACACAAGGAGGAAAAAGCAACTTCGGCGGAGAAATACGTCAAATGATGCCTCCGTATATGATTGACGGCGAAAATTCAGCAGAAAGACTGCTCGCCAATATGGATTATGCATTAGTTAACGGTGCCGTTATCACTCAGGAATACATAGACGGTAATCAGGATGAATATCTGCTCAGCTGTAAGACTGACAGACTGAAGATCTGCGCGTTATACGAGGAAAAGCCTCTCGGTGACGTCAGTGCTTTTGACGGCATCAAGCTCTGTGCAGGCAGATTAAAGGATAAAAATATCCTTAACCATCTTGAACCCTTCAGAATTGCCGCAAATAATGATATGTTTATATCTATAGACCTTGCAGACGGAGATGAGCAAACCGGAATGATGAATCAGATTGCTCAAGAGTTTCAGAGCCTGCGAATTGCCGTAGGACACTTCGGAATGGTAACGCGTAAAGGCTGGCTTGAGCAAATAAAGCTTGCAAGACATAAAAATGTCTACATAGAAAGCGGCGGCATTACCTGGCTTTTTAACGATGAATTCTATCCCTATCCGTCTGCTGTAAAAGCTATTAATGAGGCAGCTGAAACAGTGGGCTACGAAAAGCTTATGTGGGGCAGTGACTACCCACGAACAATGACTGCGATAACCTACAGAATGAGCCTTGACTTCGTACAGAAATCAACAGAAATAAATGAATATAGCAAGGAGCTCTTTCTCGGCAAAAACGCAGAAAGCTTTTACAGATTCAATAATATCCCATCTCCCGAAAAAGTAAAAAATATGGTTGAAGACTGACCTCGGAAAATTAACAGTTAATCCCGCAGAATGATCTCTGCGGGATTAATTTACGTGTTTTCATTTTTCAAAGCGTCAACAGTATTCAGCTTATCAATTTTAATTAAAGCATAAAGCATGCTTACTGCAACGATTACAAATACACTGAAAACAGCAATCAAAAACTTGTCCCAAGGCACATAAAAGCCCATTACATAACCGCTGTCTGAAGCAACAAGATAAATAATATATGTTATTCCCAATGCTGTCGGTAACGAAAACAAAAGGCTCTTGATGCCATACAGCAATGATTCAAAGATCATCATTTTAATCAAGCCTTTTTTCGTGAGTCCCACAGATTTCAGCATAGCTATTTCTCTTTTTCTTAATAATATGTTAGTTGAAATCGTATTGAACACATTAGCCGAAGCTATCATAGAAATCAGCACAATAAAACCGTAGGCCAGCACCTTTGCAATAGTAACAAGAGCTCTCGTGCTTTCAATCTCTGCGGCATAATCTGTTACGCTTATATTATTTGCCGCACCTGCAACATCCCGTTTTACCTTTTCTATCTCAGAAGTAACGCGTTTATGATCTCTTGCCTTGATATAAAAGTCAGTGTCGGACACAGGATCAGCAAAAACATACTCTTTAAGCGACTCCGGATATATCAGATTTGTGCCTACCCCAATAAAATATGGCTTTTCAGTTAAAACTGCGCCGATTGAAATAACGGGATAGCTGACTGCATCCTCTTCAGCAAGATAACGCTTCCCGGAATCATCAACAATATCCCCTTCGTTACGACCGATATCATAAATATAATATGTTTTGCTGTCTACCACCTGTGTCTGACCGAAATAATAATAGGTTACTCCGTTCTCCGTAAAGCTACCGAGGATTTTTTTAATTTCAAGTGCACTGTTAAGCTTTTTGTCATCCAGGAAAGATACAATATATACCCTTTCATCTCCTCCGTTCTGATATACATATGTTGCTTTATCGTACAACAGCGCCTTGGGATTACTCTTATCGAAAAATTCCTTTTCTTCCAATCCGTTTGCGATCAAAAGGCTTCTGAAGCTTGCATCATCAATAAAATTATAAGTAAAGGAATTATTTAACACATCTTTTTCTTTTATGCTGTTTCCTCTCTCTCGTTCTGACATCTGTATAAATTCATTTGAGATATAATATTTATCTATATCATAATCAGTTGTTACTTTCTGAGAAAATGCTATATCATCAATCCCCTCAATACCCTTAATTCCGTTATAAAGCCGCATTATAAGGTCTCCGGTTACGCTTACGTCACCACTTATATCAAGATATGAAAAATCGTAGATTTCAACAGATACGTCATAATTCAAATCTCCGCTTTCGACCTCGACTATATCAGTGAAATAAGTTGCAAGTGATGATGCAGAAATAAACAACACAACCGAAACAAACAAAGAGAAAACTGTCGTGCGGTATTTTCTTTTGTTTCTCTTAAAATTTTTGGATGACAAGGTAGCTTCAAAACCGAAAATTTTTCCCGTAACCGGCGATATTTTAACGCTTTTTCTCTTAATTTTAATCTCAGCACTTTGTCGCACCGAATCAACAGGGTTAACAGCAATTACCTTCTTAGCGGGAATATAAGCTGAAATAATCACGGTAACAAATCCTAAGATAACAGCCGCCGTAATTGCCAAGGGAGAAAAAACAAAATTCATTTTTAAATCTGTCAGATCGGAAAGATACGTAGAAATTTCATCGCTTAACATATTGAATGTTACGGCTATTCCGATGCAGCCGGATATTATACCTATGGGAATACCGTAAGCACACAGATATGCCGCCTCGTAAAATACCGATCTTTTAATTTGTTTTTTTGTGGCGCCTACACTTTTAATAATCCCGTATTGTTTAACTTTTTCGCTGACAGAAATAGAAAAGGAATTATAAATAAGAGCAACAGAGCCAAATATTATCAGCAATATAAGTATCGTCAATAAGCCGATTGCAAGAACGGGGAAAGCTGAATTAAAGCTTTTAAAGCTGAACATCAGCAGATCATAATTCACACTACCCCACATAACGTCATAATCCCTTTTTATTTCAGAATAATATTCTTCGTAAATATACGGATTACTTAAAACTATATACAAGCTTGACGTCGAAAGAGATTCTTCAGCAACAGTAAAAGCAGTATAGCCCGGTGCCTCATATATCTCAATGCTTTTATCCGGACGAGCACAAAAACCGACAACAGTATACGTTCTGTTTTTCAGATTGATGAGTTTTTCACTGCAATGATCCCCGTTTGCCGTTCTCAGCGGAATCCGCTGAGACAAATGTAAGCCGCCATCTCCCTCATTCTCCTTCGACGTTTGATCATCACTATTCACACTGCGCTCTCCGACACAGAGTGTAATCTGTTGCCCGAGCTCAAGGCTTACGTTTCCGTTAAGAAATAAATGCTCTGAAACAACAAGCTCACTGCTGTTTTCCGGCAGTCTTCCGCTTGTCAGATTAACAGGCATTATATCCGTAAAATCATCAGGAATACCGCCTATATACAGATACGGCTTATATTCATTCTCTGAATTAATTTCCGCATATCCTAAATCTGTGATATACGTAAAATCTTTTACCCTTTCGTCTGATATTATCTTATCAAAATCCTCTTTTTCAACTTCACAAAAGCTCACGTGATATTTACCGTTAAACATTTCCGTGTAGCTTATCAGATAATTTTTAACCGTTACAAATGCTTCAATAGTGGCAGTAAACATTGCAACCGAAAGTATAATACCGATAATAGTAACGATCGTTCTTGTTTTATTTTCAGATAAATTTCGTTTTGTATACAATCTTAAAATATTCACAATAGCCACCTCACATCCGAAGCAGTCTGTCACTTGTAATTTTACCGTCGTTTATAATGATGATTCTGTCTGCCTGCAAAGCAATTGATTCATCGTGAGTTATCACTATAAGCGTCTGCCCGTATTTTTTATTGGACAGCTTAAGCAAAGCAACAATATCAAGACTGTTTTTGGAATCAAGATTTCCCGTCGGCTCATCAGCAAGTATAACGGCCGGATTATTGATCAATGCTCTTCCGATAGAAACTCTTTGCTGCTGACCGCCGGCAAGCTCGTTCGGCAGATGCTTCTCACGTCCCTTCAAAGATAACAAATCTATCAGTTCATCAAGATATCTATGCTCAATCTTTTTTCCGTCCAATAACAGCGGTAAGGTAATATTTTCTTTTACATTCAGTACGGGGATCAGATTATAGAACTGATAAATCAATCCAACCTGACGCCGACGGAAAATTGCAAGCTGCTCCTCGTTCTGAGAATATACATCCTGACCGTCAAGATAGACCTTTCCCGCAGAGGGCTTATCAACTCCGCCCAAAATATGAAGAAGTGTGCTTTTACCCGATCCAGACGGACCTACAATTGCGACAAACTGTCCTTTGGGAACACTAAAGCTTACGTTATCAAGTGCTTTTACCTGATTTTCACCCTCACCGTAATATTTTGAAAGATTTTCAATTTTCAATACGTCCATTCACTACAGCTCCTTTTTTATGATTCATAGATATTATATCTGAATCAAATTACAGCACAGTGACTTTAATATTACCGATTTGTCACACAATCTGCTTATAAAACTTAATTATGAACTCTGCACCGCCGGATTCACTGTTGCAAGCTGTTATCATACCGTTGTGCCCCTCAAATATGATTCTTGCTAAATTTAGTCCGATACCGAAGCTCTCATCCGACGAGGTCTTACCCTTATAAAAGCGGTCAAATAAATGCGGGATATCCTCCTCGATAAAGCCGGAGCCGCTGTCACGTATGATAACTTCAGTTAAGATCGGCGTATCCTTGGAAGTAACCGAAATCCTTCCCCCCTCAGGTGTGTGCTCAATACAATTTTTTATTATGTTGGAAAACGCTTCAGCGCACCAGTCAATATCACATTCGATTATGGCCTCATCACATATCATATCAAAATCAATGCTTTTAATTTCAAGAGCAATTAAAAACGGCTCCGTTGCCTTTTTCATGACTTTCGTTAATGAGACCTGTCTGAAATCATAGCTTACAATACCCGCATCAAGCTTTGATACCTTCAGCAATGCACTGATGAGGTAATCTGTACGGGATAAAGATAAGGTAAGATCATGCATCAGCTCCTCTCTCCTGTCATCTGTCAGATCATCAGCTTGTAAAAGAGAAATGACAAGATTAATACTTGTAAGCGGTGTTCTCAGCTGATGCGAAATATCGGCAATTGAATCTGCCAGAAACCTTCGGTCTCGCTGAAGAATATCATTTTGCTGTCTGAGCATCATAAGCACCTTCTGAACCTCAGTCTCTAACAACGAAAGCTCGCCTTCTCCGTAAGAGCTTATATTAACTGATATATCACCGTGAAGTATTCTGTCGACGATTTTCTCAAGCTCATTTATTCTTTTATATCTGAGT
>JAZOOE010000185.1:0-15863 GCA_045654865.1 Acutalibacteraceae bacterium
GCTACGATCCGACTTGGCGACACAACATTCACAACAATTAAGGTTGGTACCGGCGGTACAACAGGTACTTACTATGCATTCGCAGGTGCTTCCACTCAGGCAATTACAACAGACGCTTACGGCTTTGAAGTAGTTTCCACAGGCGGCTCACAGGCTAACATCGAAGGCATTGATGATGGTGACTATCACATGGCTACAGTTCAGAACGACGTTATGAACTATGCTTACAACGGCACCAACGGCTTTGCTTCTCCCATCAGAACATTCTCAGCTGTAGCTTGCATCTATCCTGAGGTTTGCCAGCTTATTGCTACTGAAGCTTCAGGCATCAAGACAGTTGCAGACCTTAAGGGCAAGAACGTTGCTATCGGCGATGCCGGCTCAGGCGTTTTCTACAATGCAACTCAGATCCTTGCAGCAGCAGGACTTGACTATCAGACAGACATCAACGCAACGTTTGCTTCCTTCGGCGATTCCGCTACAGCTCTCAAGGACGGCGCTATTGATGCTGCTTTCATCACAGCAGGTACTCCCACAACAGCTATCACAGAGCTTGCAACAGCAACAAACGTTGTAGCAGTTGACCTTGGCGAAGACGTTATCGCACAGCTTATGAACGACTATCCCTTCTATACCAAGTATGAAATGACAAGCGCAGACTATGGCTTCATCACAGAGCCCGTAAACACTGTTGCTATTATGGCTACATTCGTTGTAACAAACGAAATGAGCGAGGCTCAGGTATACGAGATCACAAAGAACCTCTGGGAAGATGCTGACGTAGCAACCTGCCACGCAAAGGCTGCTCAGATGGACATCAACACCACAACAAACGGTATCGGTGACGTTCCTCTTCATCCCGGCGCACTTAAGTACTATATCGAAAAGGGCATAATCGAGGCTGACGCTGAAGAAACAACAGCTGCAGCAGAAGAGACAACTCTCGCAGCAGAGGAAACAACAGCTGCTACGGATGAGACAACTCTTGATGCTGAAGAAACAACTCTTGCAGCAGAGGAAACAACAGCTGCCTAAGACAGAACCGGAACAATCGGTAATATTTCAGTGCCGCAGTTTTCAATTGCGGCACTTTATTTAATAAAACAAAGAAAGGGGAAAAAACAGTGAACGAAAATCCTGCATTGGTAAACGACAATGAAGATATAGTGGATTCCGACAAAATAATGCAAGAATTCGACCGTGAAAGCAACACAAGAATTTTCACAGGCTGGAGAAAGCACGTTATAACGGGACTGCTTTGTTCATTCAGCGTTTATATGATCTCTATGGCGCTGCTTTTTCCGAATGCCACAAAATACACAAAGCTTACAACCTTTATGGCATTCATTCTTTTTATCGGCTACCTTATTTTCCCTGCCTATAAAAAGCAGACAAAACGTATAAATTACGTCCCCGTATACGACATCTTTCTGGGACTTGCAGGTGCGGCTTCGTTCCTCTATTATGCTATCTGTCAGGAAGAAATAGTAATGATGTCAAGACGAATCGGCACACTGCAGATAGTTATTGCCTTTGTGGCGATAATTCTTCTCGTTGAGCTTGTAAGGCGAGCCGTTGGTCTTCCCATTATCTTTGTTGCGGGCGCATTCATAGCTTATGCGGCAATCAAGGCATTCACCGAAAATCCGGACAAGGCATTGAGAAACCTTGCCTACAGCCTTTTCTATGACGTTGCCAACGGCTTATTCTCAACTCCCGTTTACGTTTGCACAACCTTTATCGTGCTTTTCATAATTCTCGGCGCTCTGCTTGAAAAGACCGGAATCGGAACGTTCTTTGTTGACCTGGCGAATTCAATCGCAGGCGGCTCCGTTGGCGGTCCCGCAAAGGTTGCGGTTATTTCAAGTGCTCTTGAGGGAATGTACTCGGGTTCATCTGTTGCAAACACGGTAGGAAGCGGATCTATTACGATCCCTCTTATGAAGAAGACGGGCTATAAGCCTGAGTTTGCAGCGGCTGTTGAGGCAGCGGCATCAACAGGCGGACAGATAATGCCTCCCATTATGGGTGCGGCGGCGTTCCTTATGGCAGAAATCACCGGTGTTGCCTACTCATCAATAGCAATAACCGCTATTCTTCCCGCGGCTCTTTATTTCACGGGCATCTTCCTGATGATTCATTTTGAAGCAAAGAAGCTCGGCCTCAAGGGACTTCCTAAGGATGCTATTCCCAATTTCTTCAAGCTTATAGTAAAGAACGGCTATCTGTTGTTGCCTATCATAGTTCTTGTTATTTGTATGAACTACTTCAGCGCAGGTGTATCCGCTTGCTTTGCTATTCTTGCTTCACTTGTAGTAAGCCTTATACCCGTTTCAACAATTGAACACATAATTCACAGAAAAGCGTCTGTCAAGGAGCTTTATGCTCTTATTTTTCCGTTGATTCCCGTTGCAGTCACTCTGGGACTCTGGCTTCCCTTCGGTGCAAAGATGATGACAAAGGCTGTTTTTGCAGGAATTGTTGCCTGTGCCGTGCTTTCGTTCTTCACAAAGAAGCAGGCAAAGCTCAACCCAAATATTCTTAACAGCACAATCATCATTGATTCACTTCACAACGGCGCAAAGAATACTGTAGGCGTTGCTGTTGCCTGCGGTATGGCAGGACTTATCTCGGGTGTTGTTACAATGACCGCTCTCGGTCAGCTTCTTCTGAACACTCTTGTGCCCATCGCACAGAATAGTATGTTCCTCGCCCTCTTCCTTACAATGCTTTGCTGTATTGTTCTCGGTATGGGTGTTCCCACAACGGCAAACTACGTAATTATGGCAACCATTACGGCTCCCATTCTTATCAAGATGGGAATTCCCGCTCTTGCCGCCCATATGTTTGTTTTCTATTTCGGTATTGTGGCAGACATCACACCTCCCGTTGCACTTGCGGCTTATGCGGGCTCGGCTATTGCAAAATCCAATCCGCTGAAAACGGGCGTTACGGCAACACGACTTGCCATCGCGGCATTCATTATTCCCTATATGTTCGCATATAACCCCAAAATGCTATTTATCGACGCAGGCGTATTTGACATTATCTCAATCGTCATAACCTCGTTTGTGGGCATTTTTGCCGTTGCGGCAGGCATGGAGGGACACATGATAATAAAGCTCTCCTGGTGGCAGAGACTTATAACTCTCGCAGGCGGACTTATGCTTATTGTCCCCGAAACCATAACGGACATTGTAGGTATTTCTCTTGTTGCTGCAATGATAATTCTTCAGAAGATAATCGAAAAGAAAGCAAAAAGCAAGCAACTGATACAATAAGAAATCAAAGAAATATCTTAGTCAAAGGGACACGCTCCGAAAGAAGCGTGTCCCTTATTTTTTTCTCAATAAAAAAACTGTCGGGTGCCCTAAAGGACACCCGACACGGTGATTAAATTATTTATTCTGCAAGCTGATAAATTCTTACGTAATCAACGTACATATCAACGACCTCATCGTGGCTGACGCCTTCGATGTTTACAGCGTGAGGAAGCTCAAGAGAAACAATAACCTCTTCGGGATTGACACAGATTCCGTCACCGAAATCAGTACGGGTTGCTTCAACACCGTTCACATAGAAAATGTATTCTGTCTCTGTCCACATCATACCGTAGGTATTGTATTCGCTGTAAATGTTATTTCCGTTAAAGGAGCCGAGATTTCTTGAGAATATCTTATCCTCGGTTGAACCGTTAAGTCCGGAAAGGTGCATAGCGGGAGTGTAAGCATCCTCCTTACCGACAGAGCCGTAAAATGCCTCACAAATATCAATTTCAACAGCACCCACACCGCCCTTTGAGGTTTCGGGGTGATAAGAGCCGTCGCCCTGAAGCCAGAAGGCTGACCAGAAGCCCTTAGAGGGAGCACAAATCATTCTGATTTCAAAATATCCTCTTGTGTACCACTCTCTGAGAGAAACGGAGCCGCAATACCAGCCCTCGCCATAGGGGCCATCCTCACGGTATTCACCCGTAATTTTAAGAGCACCGTCTTCAACAGAAACCTGCTCAATAGAGCCGAAGCCTGCTCTGCCCGCGCCCTCGCAACGTGACTTCCATACGTCCATATCAAGCTCAGTGCCCTCGAATTCATCCTCGAAAACAAGCTCATATCCCGTAAGATCAAGCTCGGGGCCCCATGCGTCAACAGCAGCACCGGTTGCAAGCATATTGAACATCTGCATCATCATAGTAAAGGTGGCAACGATACCTCTTACACCGCCTCCGCGGAGAAGATCACCGAGTCCGTCAAAAAAGTTCTGTAATGCCCACTGCTCTCTGTAAACGAGGCCGAGCAAATTTGAAATAAATTCAACCATAACAAAGCTCTCCTTTTTTATTTGCAGTTTTTATTTTTTCTCATCTCAGCAAGATCCCTGTAGCTGATAAGCTTGATGCCGTGAGTCTTGAATGCAGCGTGAGTTTCGGGATCCTTCATAACAAGATACTCCCAATATCTTCTCTGCCACGTGCCCGTTATTGACTTCATTTCATCCGTAGGCATTGCGGGATGAACGTAGGTCTCACAAATACCCTCGGGAATCTTTATAAGATATTCAATGAAGTTATGCTTGAATTCCTCATAGGTCTCTCCCGTCTCGATATTCTCGGGGAAGATAAGATAATCAGGCATAGGAACGTTATTCTTCTTGCCGAACATTCCCGAAAGAACGCTTGCAACACTGAAAAGCCATACGGGAGTGCCCTCGGGACACTGCTCCTTGAGAGGCTTTGAGAACATTCTGAAGGGATACCCCTTCTTGCCGCAGACAGCAAGTGTCTTGGGAAGCATAAGAAGCTTTCCGTTCATACCGTAAAGCGCACCCATGTGGCTGTCGATATGTGAGGGCTTCATCCCCTTTTTCTCGCAATATTCAATCTGAGCAACGGTTTCCCTGACAGCCTCATCATATTCGCAATGAGCCTCAAAATCCTCACTTTCGGGCCACATTCTGCCCTTTTCATTCTTAAGCGAGGGAAGATCCGTCATAGGTCCCCAGGGATAATTATCCTGCCACTCATTAGTATGTGTAAGATGCACACCTATAGCAAACTCCGGATGATCGATAGAAAACTGAATTGCCTCGTCAGCACCGGGGCAGGGAGTCATTATCGTGGAGGAAAAAATGCTTCCCGACATAAACAGATCCATAACTGCTTCGTTAGCAGAATGGCAAAGTCCGAAGTCATCGGCATTTATAATCAAAAACTTTTTTGCCATAAAATCATTCTCCTTTTATTTATATGAAAATAATAACAAAACATCGTTATCAAGTCAAGCAAATCTGTTTTATTCAAAGAAAAAAGCGAGTCCGAGGCACTAAGGCGTCGGACTCAGATGATCAGACGAAAGACGTACAGGGCTCCGGGTAAGCTACACAGGTCTTCTGCAGCGAAAAGCCGGCAACACACGGCTTGATCTCATTATATTATCGATATCCTACAAATATTGCAAGCATCATTACGGCAACGGAAATCAACCCCTCTATAACGAACAAGGGCCATGAGAATTTCAGCCACTTGGTATAGGAAACACCTATAAGACCGATGGCAATTATCATAATTCCGCTTGTGGGATATAAAAGATTGGTAAAGCCGTCAGCAAGACAGAAGGACAGCACAACGCTGTTGGAGCTGATTCCGATAAGATTTGCAAGAGGAAGCACAAGGGGCATAACAAGAAATGCCTTTGCTGTTCCCGAGCCTATAAAGAATTCAAGCAGAGCTATAAAGAGAAATATCAGCAGAATTGCTATATAAGGATTCAGACCTTCAATAGCATTATGTATATAGTAAAGAATCGTGTGCATTATCTTTCCCGTATTGAGAATGTATGCAACGGAAATAACTATAAGGATAAGAGGAATTGCGGGAGCAACTGTTTTTATACCCTCTGAAAAGCCGTATAAAAGCTTTTTTCCGTGCAAGCCCTTTATCAGAGCCGCCGCGATACCGCCTGCAACAAAGAACACGCCGATACCGCCCATTGAGACTACGCCGCCAGATCCCGTTATAAAATCCGTTATAATACAGCACAGTGCCAATCCGAGACAAATACAGAATGCCTTTCCCGCCTTGGCTGTGGATTTATCATTAAATACGGCATCCACGTCGGAAACGGTATATTTTTCTCTGAGAGACTTGTCGCTTTCATAGGAAAGGCTCTTTGCGGGATCCTTTTCTATTCTTTTTGCATAAAGGAATAAAAATGCATAAAGCCCCGCATATACAAGAGCAAAAACAATAAGACGCATCCACAGACCGGAAAAAATTTCTATATCACCGGCAAGTCGCTGTACGGTCAGAACGTTAAAGGGATTAAAGGTTGCGGCAGTAAAGCCGAAGGCAACCGAGATAAGACTCATTCCGAGTCCCACCATCGAGTCCCAGCCCAACGCCAGAGAAATTGCCACAGCAATGGGAACAAGCGTTACACTTTCCTCCAGAATACCCGCAGTTGAAGCAAGCGCCATACAAAAGAATATAAGCACCGCCATAAGAAGATATTTTCTGTGAGAAAATTTCTTTATGACAACGGCAACAAGATACTTAAGAACCCCGCATCTGTCAAGAAGAAGGAAGGTTCCTCCCATAAGCACTATGAATGCGATGATCAGAAGTCCCGTAAAGCCCGTATCTCTCGTTGCGGAATCAACAAAGACCATAACGGGGGCGGCGGCTATTTTCCACAGCGGCATAGTATAATCCTCAAGGGAGCTGTATTCACTTTCTGTTGTGATAGATGCCTTTCCCGTGCTTTCATCAATAAAAGTATTATATTCACCGCGGGGCAATATCTGCGTCAGCACACCGGCCAAAATATACACGACAAGCAGTATTGCAGTAATACTGATTATCGTCTTTTTATCGATATGAAGCCCGTCTGACTTCTTTGTCTCAATTTCTGTCATTTTTCTGCTCCTAAAAAATTAATAGCATAATTATACATAGTTATACAAAAAAAAGCAAGAGCGATATGAATAAAAAAACAGGCATCACACCGATTAATGGTGTAATGCCTTAGCTTTATTCAAGAATTGGAGCGGCAACAAATTCTGCCTCGGGTACTCCCTTGAGTCCGTCGGACTCAAAGACAATTATTTCATTTTCTCCGTTTTTAAGAAGACTTGCGGGAACGTAAAGCGTTCTCTGCGGGCCGATTTCCCAATATCTGCCGAGATTAAAGCCGTTAAGAGTTACAAAGCCCTTTTTGAAATTATCAAGCTTGAGGAAAGTATCCTTGCACTCGCGGACGGTAAAGGTGCCGCGGTAGAATGCAGAGGTCTCATTGAACTCCTTGTCTTCAAACGAAAGCTTATGGAGATTATCCATAGGAAGAGTATAAACATCCCAATGGAAATGGATTCTGCCGTCAATAAGGCATCTTCCAGCAATACCCTTCTTTCTCATCATCTTGGGACCGAAATTTGTTCTGCCCATATTTTCACAAAGCACGGTAAGGGTATCGCCCGCCTTAGCAGAAAACGTAGTTTCGAGAGAATCATTGATATAAAGAATATCAATAAGAGTATCATTGATATATATCTGTGCTCTGTCTCCGAGAGTTTCAAAGCTGAGTTTTACGCTGTCATAATCACGGCGAAGCACTGTCTTATATGCGATATATCCGTAGCCGTTGCCGTATTTTTCCATACACTTGGGAACGTCTGAATGAACGGGTGAGGCAAGACCCTCAAGGGAATCAAAGAAGCCTGCCTTCTCGGGAAGAGCAACCTTTCCGTATGCCTTTTTCTCACGGTCTGCGGGAATTTCGGGAAGAGGCTCATCAACATACCTGCTGATCACCTCTCTTATTGCCATATATTTCGGTGTAACATCACCGCACTCTGAAAGACAGGCATCATAATCATAGCTTGTAACGTCGGGAAGATATTTCTCATAGTGATTTGCACCGGAGGTAAAGCCGAAATTCGTACCGCCTATGAACATATACATATTAAGATGTCCGCGTCTGAGCATATCGTCAACTACCCTTGCATAATCCTCGGCACTGGTTGTGTGATGCTTCTCATCTCCCCATGCACCACACCAACCGTTCCACATCTCCATACACATTTTCGGACTGTCGGGATAAAGCTCATCGTGAGCTCTGAAGTTTTCTTCAACACGGGAGCCGAAGTTAAGCGTTGCAAGGCATCCGTCAATAGCGCCGTCAAGGATATCGCTTTTTGACGTACCGTCGGAGGTGAATAAGGGAACGTCTATTCCTCTTTTTTCAAAGCCCTCCTTGAGATAGCTGAGATACTCCTTATCGTCACCGTAATAGCCGTATTCATTTTCACACTGCACCATTATGATATTGCCGCCGTTTGTGCAAAGATAAGGCTTTATTTCCTCGCAAAGACGGTCAAGATATCTGTCAAAGCAGGAAATATATCTGGGATTCATACATCGTATCTCCATATCCTCATCGCACTGTATCCACCAGGGAAGACCGCCGAATTCCCATTCGGAGCAGATATATGGGCCGGGACGGACAATAGCCATCAGCCCCAGACTTCCCGCCGTCCTGATAAATTCGGCTATATTGAGATTCCCCGTGAAGTCGAATTCTCCGGGCTTCTTTTCGTGCATATTCCAAGCACAATAGGTCTCAACACAGTTACAGCCGCATGCCTTGAGCTTTTTGAAAATATCCTCCCACGTATCGGGCATATTTCTGAAATAATGCACCGCACCCGAAATAAGCTTTATTGGCTTGCCGTCTTTTAAAAATTCATTTTTCACTATTTCAAAGGTCATTTTATTCTCCCCTTTTTTACATTAAGGGCGGGACTCAGCCCGCCCGATTTTTATAGTAAGCTTTTAAGAGCATCAATGGTTTCAGCCGCACATTCGGGAACGTCTCCGAAGGGAAATTCTATGCCCATATTATCATATTTCACCTGACAAAGCTTTCTGAAGGCAAGCAGCTCCGTCTTATCAACAACGGGGTTACTGCTTATAATCTGCTTGAGAAGGCTGATATTCTCCTCGCTGTCGTTGACACCGGGAATTATAACCTGTCTGATCGTTACGGGAATTCCGACCTTGTTGAGATATGAAAGGAATTCCAGAGGCGCCCTCATAGAGCAGAGGGTATTCTCCGTATATTCCTCCTCTGAGGTGAACTTGATATCAAGCAGAACTCTGTCGGTCTCTTTCAAAAGTGCCTTGACACCGTCATTGAGAACACAGCCTGAAGTATCAAGACAGGTATTAATGCCGTTTTCGTGGCACAGACGGAATATTTCAAGGGCAAATTCACTCTGAAGAAGAGGCTCACCACCCGAAAGGGTGATTCCTCCGTCCTGTCCGAAATATTCCTTAAAGCGCACGACCTTTGCAACTATCTCCTCGGGAGAATATTCATGTCCTGAGGAAATATCCCAAGTGTCGGGATTATGACAGAACTTACAGCGAAGGGGACAGCCCTGAAAAAACACCACAAAGCGCACACCGGGGCCGTCAACCGTACCGAGACTCTGAAAGGAATGAACTCTTCCCTTCATCATAAGCTGTGATGGAAGGTACGGCTTATAACCTCTCTTTGCTGCTCACGTGACAGCTTATTAAAGTTTACGGCATATCCCGAAACACGGATGGTAAGATTGGGATAATCGTCGGGGTTTTCATAAGCCTTTATAAGAGTTTCTCTGTTGAGAACGTTAACGTTTATATGATGTGCCTTCTTCTTGAAATAGCCGTCAAGAATGCTAACAAGGTTATCGACTCTCTGCTCCTCGTCCTTACCGAGAGCCTCGGGAGTTATTGTAAATGTATTGGAAATACCGTCACGGCAATCCTCGTAGCTGATCTTTGCAACGGAGTTAAGAGAAGCGAGAGCACCGTTTTCCTCACGGTTATGCATGGGATTTGCACCGGGAGCAAAGGCAGCGCCTGCCTTTCTTCCGTCCGGGGTTGCACCCGTATTCTTACCGTACATAACGTTTGAAGTAATTGTAAGCACTGACAGAGTGTGAATGGCATTTCTGTAAGTGGGAGTCTTACGAAGCTCGGTTATTACCTTATGAGCAATATCGCGTCCGATAAGATCAACGGAATCATCGTCATTTCCGTATCTCGGGAAGCTTCCCTCTGTGTTAAAGTCCGTGATATAACCCAATTCATCCTTAATGGGGTGAACCTTTGCAAACTTTATTGCACTGAGCGAATCGGCAACGACCGAGAAGCCCGCAACACCGAATGCCATAAAGCGGGTAACCTCAGTATCGTGCAGAGCCATCTGAATCTTTTCATAGGCATACTTATCGTGCATATAGTGAATTACGTTCATTGTATTGACGTAAAGCTTGCTGAGCCATTCAATATAAATATTGTAGCGCTCCATAACCTCATCAAAATCAAGAGTATCACCACTCATAACGGGCATCTGAGGACCGATATGAATACCGCTTACTGCATCATAACCGCCGTTGATTGCAATTAGAAGAAGCTTGGCAAGATTGCATCTTGCTCCGAAGAACTGCATCTGCTTGCCTATCTCCATAGCGGAAACACAGCAGGCAATCGCATAGTCATCTCCGTGATGAGGACGCATAATATCATCGTTTTCATACTGAATGGAGTCTGTATCGCAGGAAACCTTTGCACAGAACTTTTTGAAATTCTCAGGAAGATCGTTAGACCATAATACGGTAAGATTAGGCTCAGAGGAGCTTCCGAGAGTATAAAGCGTGTTAAGCATACGGAACGTGTTTTTTGTTACGAGAGTTCTTCCGTCCTTGCCCATACCGCCGAGAGCTTCAGTTATCCACATGGGATCTCCGCCGAAAAGCTCATTATATTCGGGGGTTCTCAGATGTCTTGCGATTCGAAGCTTAATTACGAAATCGTCCATAAGCTCCTGTGCGCCCTCCTCGGTAAGAATACCGTTTTCAATATCTCTTTCAATATAAATATCGAAGAACGTGCTGACTCTGCCAAGAGACATAGCGGCACCGTTCTGCTCCTTGATGGCGGCAAGATATGCAAAATACGTCCACTGTATTGCTTCCCTTGCATCCTTTGCAGGCTCGCTGATGTCATAGCCGTAAAGAGCAGCCATTTCCTTAAGATAGCCAAGGAAGGTTATCTGTCTGAAAAGCTCCTCGGAAAGTCGGATGTTTTCAATAGTATATTCCTTGTCGGCAAGAGCCTTTTTATCCTTTACCTTTTGTGCCATAAGACGGTCAACACCGTAAAGAGCAACTCGTCTGTAGTCACCGATGATTCGTCCTCTGCCGTATGCATCGGGAAGACCTGTGATAACGTGACATTTTCTTGCAAGTCTCATTTCATCTGTATAGGCTCTGAAAACACCGTCGTTATGGGTGGTTCTGAATCGGAACTCATCCTCGACCTTATCAGAAAGTCTGTATCCGTAGGCTGCACAGGCCTGACGTGCCATTCTGATGCCGCCGAAGGGATTTACGCCTCTTTTAAGGGGCTTATCTGTCTGCATACCTACGATGAGCTCGTTTTTCTCATCAATATATCCGGGCAGATAGCTGAGAGGAGATGATACCTTTTCCGTATCAACGTCCAGCACACCGCCGTTTTTGCGTTCTTTCTTAAAGAGCTCCTGAACCTTTCCCATCAAAGCAGAGGTGCGATTGGTAGCACCTGCAAGAAAGCTGCTGTCGCCCTTGTATTCTTTATAATTAAGCTGAATGAAATCTCTTACGTTTATTTCATCCTGCCAGATACCTTCTCTGAATCCGAGCCAGTTATCGTGCTTCATTTAATCTACTCCTTTTCGTTGGAATTATGCTGATTTGCGTCTGTCCCGCCCATAAAAAAACATAAACGGACACAACCAGATTTTCACAAAACTGATTGTGCCCAGACGGTCGGCAAACACACAATTTTTACACTCCGCCGCGGTATTCCGCACAATCCGTCAGTCATGTAAAAATCTATAATTATTATACAGTGAATAAGAAAAAAAGTCAACAATCAACACCGCCAATATTGACCGGTAAATAAAGATAAATTATAATAAAAATTGATAAAAATTCCAAGGAAAGGAATCAATGCAGATGATATGCTTCATTCACACCTTTACAGAGGATACCATTGATATATTGCTTTCAAGCGGACTTTTCAAAAAAGGCCACGGCCTTAAGATTATGCACAAGCCCGATTATACGCCGCCTTATGATTTCAACACCATAGCCAAGGAGGGCGGAGTGCTCCACTCTGTTCTTGAAAGACTCGGCTGTCCGTTTTATATAGACCGCTTTCAGGGCGGACTCGGTTATAAAAAAACCTATCCCTATGACAAGCAGCTCCTGCAAAAATATACCCAAAGTGATAAAATATGCTTTCTCGGCTTTCAGCTTCACGAATGGGCTTCAAATTTCAGAAGCGACATAAAGAGAATCTCTGAGCTTTGCCAAAAGGAGGGAGTGCGTCCCGATGAGGCACACCAAAGCCCTGCTTTCTGGGAAAGAATCAGAGACGGCGAGCTTGATTTATTTATTGAAGCATACTCTCCCGAGGAATGGTCTACCATTCCCCTCCCCCTTACAAGGAAGGAATTTATTGAAGCCGCACAAAGGCTTTATGAAAGAAGACTCACAGAAACCGATTCCCTTATTTTCCCTACGGACAGCTATTATATGGCTTTTCGTCAGGAAATTGAAAGCGGAGCAAAAATGCTGTTACCCGAGGTAGGATGGCAGATTCCGAATATGAGATTTCAAATAGCATTTGCAAGAGGAATGGCAAAAAGTGCGGATATTCCATGGGGTATATATTACGAATGCTGGCACTGCTCCCCCGAGGGAAATTTTACAATTCCCTTTTCTCTTAAGGATGCAGAAGACGAATGGGCAGAAGATCTCCTTCACAAGGGCTTCGGAAATGAGCTGCCCTTTGAAAAAAGAGAGCACGGCGGCAGCTCCTTATCTCTTATGGAAAGAGCCTGGGTATATGCATATTTTTCGGGAGCAAGTATCATCGGAGAGGAATACGGTATCTGCAACACATTCAGAAGCTGTAAATCCACCGAGCTTTCCCCCTACGGCGAGGTAAAAAAGAGGTTCATTGATTTTTCAGAGGAATATTCCCCCGCAGGTGAAATCTTTACTCCCTTTGCGGTTATACTGCCAAAGGAAATGACAATGCCCGACAACAGACTTATTTCAGATTATCTCGAATTCTCCCCCGACGAGGAATTTTCGGAGGAGTATATGAAAAGCTATATTGAAAAGGCGGAGGCTGTTTTCGGCAAAAACGGCTGCTTCGGCAATATGGGACACACGCTGAAAAACGGCGGCTTACCCGATATTTGTGACGTGATTTATGAAGATATGCCTGAGGACATAAAAAATTACAAATACCTCATCGACCTCACGGGCAAGGATGATTTAAGCTCACTCTACACAAACGTTCTGGCACCCGAAAATGCGGCAAAAAAAGCCGCAGAGCTGCTGCCCGTTGAGATTTCACCGAGGCTTCATTACACGTTCAGAAAAACGGAGAACGGTTTTCAGCTTCTAATAATGAACAACGACGGCATTCTGCACGAGAATTTCACCCCCGACGAAATTCTCCCCGAAGCAACCGTAACAGCACACCTGACAGACAGTAAAACCGTACATAAGCTTTACGGCAACGGCATACTGTCCTCCGACAGCAAAGGCTTTTCCGTGACACTTAAAGGCGGAGAGTGGATAATAATCTCCGTATAAACGACAAAAACGACCCGTTCCTCAGATGAAGACGGGTCGTTCTGTTTGCTGTATTATCAATGATCCTCGCGGACTCAGATGGTAACTGATGAAAAAATAGTCTTAAGATAATCGATAACTGTAGTAACAATTTCAACAATAACGCTTAAATCCATATCCTCACCGAGTACATCTTCACCGAGAACTGATGAAAATAATTCAAGAATAGCCTCCATATCAGCTTCTCCTTTCATTTTATTACGCACATAATATTGCAGTTAAATTAACCCAACTTTAATATTTTGTTTAAGTTTTGTTAATTTGTCAATTTTTTAACATTTTTAATACAAGCTGTCAAAAAATATTATTTAAGGGATTTGGGACATGGGACAGGTATAAGTCCCGTTATGACCCTATACCGTTTTCAATTTCAGCAATATACGTTCCATCGCTATGCTCATTTAAAAGCTGCTGCAGCTTTTCCAACATAGGAATCGGAGCACAAACGCATAAATAACAATGTACGTCAGGTCTTATAAAAATTTTGTTTTCGGGGAAATAAAGCATTATTTGTGAAAGATATCTTACGTTGCACTCTACCGACAAATCTATAATATTGTCAGAGATATCTGCTTTTAGAATTTCTCCGTTTCCGAGCCTTCTTTTCATTGCATTATATACATCAAACTCTTTGATATCCTTCCACCTGCAATAGTTCTTTTCCCCTTTGATAAAAGAGCCGATATAAACCGAATCTTCACCGATTGCCTCGGATATCTTTCTTATGCAAGCGACCATTTTTTCTAAGCCATCGTAAAATGCAAGCTTATCCTTGACAGTACAAGTCTCCCTGAAGCCGGCTTCCATAAAAAAATCTTTTACAGAAACATTTAAAAAATATGCAGACTTCGATATATTCTCATACATTGATTCTATTTCTGTTATTTTTTTTCTGTTTTTCATTGGGAAATTCCTTTCTCTATAATATTTCACCATCCGGTCTTATATTATAGTGGGACAGGGGACGGTTCTGTGTCTTATGTCAATTTCTTTCGAAAGTGGGACATAGAACCGTCCCCTGTCCCGTTTGTAAACACTTTTTTGCTCATAACAGATTTTTCCTTTCGAGAAAATCAATAAAATCTTGGTCGATTCTTGCATTGGGATTTGCTTTTATAACCTTCTGATAAAGTGTTGCATACATTTTTTTGTGTTTTGCGTAAAAGCAATTTATGGGTATTGCATATCCGAAATTTCTGGCTTTGACGTAAATCAGATAAATTGAGATAAATGAACTTTTTTTAACCGAAATCTCATATATGTCTTCATATCTGACGTTAAGGTAATATTCTTTTTTCCTTCGTACTATATTCAAGGAATGAAAATGTACGTACTCATCAAAAAATTCTACATATCTGTTCATACGCTTTTTGTCATAGAACCCATACCCTATACAAAAAAGAATCGTCATCGTCAGAGCGTGCTTCTTAAAAAGATTTAAGTCACCCATCGCAAGTGCCAAAACGAAAAGAAATGTAAAAAGTCCGATAAAGCAAAACACATAATATAAAAATATTATCAGCTTATTATATTTGTGCTTCATTTTATGTCACTCCTTTATTTTTCGTGTTGTATTTTTGTCAGGATATAAAACGGACGGTTCTGTGTTTTGTTTTTCTGTTTTTTGCCCCCAAAACCGTCCTCTGTTCTACCGTCAATCACAGAACCGCCCTTTGATAGGTTCGCTGATTGGTTCACTTTTGATAATCCGAATAATTGGGTTTTTTAATAAATTCATTAAATTTTCTTTTATGCAAAACCTTATACTCAGTTGTAAAGGCTAAATATGAATAATAGCTGTCGCCGCGATATTTAAACTCATATTTTTGAATATGACGCTTTGTTTTATAGGAAGTATAAGTTCCTATTTGAACTTTTGTAATAAAATTCTCTGAATAAAAATATTCTTTTTCGATTATGTAAAAAGAATATTCATTTTGTTTTTTATCTTTGATAAATAGCCTATCTGAGTCCATAAAGGCAAACAATGAAAACGTTTTGATCCTTTTCATTGCCCTGAAAAACGTTAGCTTACATATCCTGTCGTTTTCATCATATTTACTTATCATGAATTCTAAGGAAGTGTGAGGATCAATCTTCATATCTTTAGGAACACCTAAAATGTA
>JAZOOE010000186.1:0-5530 GCA_045654865.1 Acutalibacteraceae bacterium
TAATTCTGATATTCGGTGTCATTGGTATTGAGGCTTTCTGTCAAGTTGAGATATCGCATAAGATCCGATGCGGTAAAGTCGTAGATATAGGAATAAACCTTTTGCTGAAGTTGCTGGCGGGTTGCATAATAAAGGTTTTCGTCCATAAGGATAAATGTTCCCGCAACGTTTAAGACAATTGCGGCACAAAGGATAAGAACAAGAAGTCCTGCTATGAATTTTACAAAGCGTGAGCGTCTGAGCTTATACATAATATCACCTCAGATTTTCGTCAATTTTATAGCCTTGTCCCCATACTACCTTTATGTAACGCGGCTGGTTAGGATTGATTTCTGTTTTTTCTCTCAGGTGTCTGATATGAACCGCTACTGTGGCGTCTGCACCGTAAGGCTCATCCTTCCATATATGCCGGTAGATTTCCGTGGGAGAAAAAACCTTGCCGGGATTTGAGGCAAGAAGCTTCAGTATCTCATATTCCTTCGGGGTGAGGTTGACCTCTTTGCCGTCAACGAAAACGGTTTTTGCGTTATCATCAATGGATATGCCTGCAATGTTTATCGTAGACTTCGAGAAGCTTCCTCCGAGGGTTGTGTATCTTCTCAGCTGAGATCTTACACGGGCAAGAAGCTCCACGGGGTTAAAGGGCTTGGTAACGTAATCGTCAGCACCGAGATTCAAGCCCAGAATTATATCGTTATCCTCGCTTTTTGCCGTTGTGAAAATAACGGGAGTGTTATATTTCTCTCTGATTTTCAGAAGTGCCGTAAGCCCGTCAGTTTCGGGCATCATAATGTCCATCAGAATCAGATGAACCTCGTTGTTTTCTATTATATCAATAGCTTCGCTGCCGTTGTATGCCTCAAGAACGTTGTAGCCGTCTGAGGTAAGGTATATTTTAAGTGCAGAGACGATGTCCTTTTCATCGTCACATACGAGTACAGTATACATTTATTTTTTCTCCTATGTTTTTCGTGGTGAATAAATTATCGCACAAAGATTATTAACAAACAACTGTACTAAACCTTAAGATTTTATTAAGAAGTCAGCTTTTAATGATTTTGCCGTTGACACAGACAAAAGAAACGTTGATATCCTCATCAAAAAGGATTATATCCTCATCATAGCCCTTTTGGATCTTGCCCTTTGTATCTGCGCATCCGATAACGGAAAGGGGAGTGAGGCTTGCCATTTTTACTGCATCGGTAAGAGGGATGCCTGCTGATTTTACCATATTTCTGACAAGAACGTTGCTTGTTGCAACACTGCCCGCAAGACAAGAGCGGTCTGACAGCTTCATAACGGAGTCCTCAAAGAGCACCTCAAGTCCGTTTTCCTGCATAATAACGGTGCCCTCCTTCATATCAAGAGCAGAGTATTCGAGACCGTCGGTGATGGCATAAGCCTTGTCAGCACCCTTTGCCTTGTAGATAAGCTTGAGAACACCGTAGGGAAGATGTCTTAAATCGGCAATGAATTGGGTTGTATAGCCGTCAAGAGAAAGGCCTGCTTCAACAACGCCTGCGTGTCGGAAGATGCCTATTTTTCGCATTCCCGAGCATGCGGAATAGATGTGAGTTACGTCGGAATAGCCGTGAAGAAGTGCTTCCTCGGTGTTGGAATAATCACCGTCGGAATGGGCGACGGAAGCCACGATGCCTCTCTTTTTTGCCTCTTCGCCGACGATGAAGCCGTTTTCGATTTCGGGAGCCGCTCCGATGATCTTGATAATATCGGATGAATCAAGAAGCTCGGCTACGCTTTCTCTTGTCGGAATAAGTATATTTTCGGGGCTTTGCGCGCCCTTCATCTTCATTGAAATAAAGGGGCCCTCAAGGTGCACGCCGAGAATATTTGAATCGGTGCATTCTGCCTTTGCCTTTTCAATATTTTTTATTACTCTTTTGAGCTGTTCGATAGGGGCGGCAAGAGTAGTGGGAAGAATCGAGGTTGTCCCTCTGAGGGCGTGTGCTGTACACATTTTTACTATATCCTCAGGTGTTCCCATAGCGGAATAACCGCCGCCGCCGTGTACGTGAATATCGGCAAAGCCGGGAGAAAGATATCTGCCCCCGCAGTCAATGATTTCGCAGTCTGTGGTTTTGGGAACCACCGACGTAATATCGACAATTTTTCCGTTTTTCGTTGCTACGGCTTTTTCTTCGATTATTTCATTGGGAGTAATAATTTTTGCATTAATATAGTATCTCATTTGCTGTTACCTCACTTTCACGCTTTAATTTTATCAAAATAATTATTAAACTTCAATAAAAATATGAATTAACTATGGAAATCTTAAATTTTTTGTGATAAAATGCATTTATAATATGCACAAAAAGGAAGGTAGTTTTTATGTGCCAGGAGAAAAAAATCAGAATCGGTGCTGTCGGCATCAGCGGCAGAGGCTCGGGTATGCTTGAACTTTTACTTGCAGTCCCCGGTGTCGTTTGTCCTGCAGTTTGCGATAAATATGAAGACAGAGCTGCTCGCGGAATTGAAATCGTTAAAAATTCTGAAAGCTATGACGGATATGAAGTAAATTCTTATCTTGATTACGAGGAAATGCTTAAAACAGAAAAGCTTGATGCTCTTGTTGTTTTTACAACATGGATTACCCATTCAAAAATTGCAATCGCAGGTATGAATGCCGGTCTTAACGTTGCTATGGAAGTCGGCGGAGCTGCTTCAATAGAAGAATGTTGGGAGCTGGTAAGAACAAGTGAAAGAACAGGTAAGTTCTGTATGCTTCTTGAAAACTGCTGTTATGACAGAAATGAAATGGCAGTATTTAATATGGTTAAAAAAGGTCTCTTCGGTGAGATAGTTCACTGTGAAGGCGGTTACAGACATGACCTTCGCGATGAAATTTCTCTCGGACGAGAAAACCGTCACGGCAGACTCTTCAATTTCCAGAACAGAAACGGTGAGCTTTATCCCACCCATCAGTTGGGTCCCATTTCCAAGGTTCTCGGAATCAACCGCGGAAATCGTTTCCTGTCCCTTGTATCAATGGCAAGTAAATCAAGAGGACTTAATCAGTGGATTAAGGATAATAAGGGGGAAGATTATGATCTTTACGGTTATGATTTTGCCTGCGGTGATGTTGTAACAACAATTATCAAGTGTGCTCACGGCGAAACAATCACACTTACCCATGACTGCTGTCTCCCGAGACCTTATACAAGAAACTATATGGTTCAGGGAACAAAAGGCGTTTTTACTGATGTTGAGGATGATGCAAGCTGTGCTATAGCAGGCGTTACCGAATCCACACACGATTGGACAAAGTTTGAAGACATCAGAGAAAAATATGATCATCCTCTCTGGGCACAATATGAAAAGGCAGGCGTTAAGGCAGGTCACGGCGGTATGGACTATCTTGTTCTTTCCGCATTCGTTGAAGCAGCGATGCTCGGCAAGCAGCCGCCCATTGACGTTTATGATACAGCCGCATGGATGGCAATAACCTGTCTTTCAGAGCAGAGCGTAGCTCTCGGCGGTGCCCCCGTTCCCGTACCGGATTTCACAAACGGTATGTGGATAGACCGCGAGCCCTACAGACGAGGTGTATATTGTCTTGAAGAGGTCTGCGAGGATTTCTTCGGGGATGAGGAGGAATAATATGAGCTTTTATATAGGTGTAGACGGCGGCGGTACAAAAACACAGTACGCTCTTTTCAATGAAAAAAAGGAAATGCTTTCCACAGTTAAAACAACGGGAAGCAATCACGAAAATCTTGAAGGTGCAATTCCCGAGGCAGCAGGCATTATTATGGGCGGTATAAATGACCTTCTTAACGAAAATAAGCTTGCTCTTTCCGATATCAGCCATATTCTTATGGCGCTTGCAGGAATTGACCATCAGTATCAGTGCGATGAAATGACAGACGAACTGAAAAAGCTCGGTCTTAACGTTCCGTTTTCAATTTATAATGATGGCTTTATAGTTGTTAAAGCAGGTCTTACGGGCAAGGCAGGTATCGGCTATAACTGCGGTACGGGCACTTGCTGTAATTCCGTAGGCTCAGACGGCAAGCTTTTACAGGTAGGCGGCTTCGGGGTGCTTTCGGGTGATGTCGGCGGCGGTCATTGGATTGCACGTCAGACCTTTGCCAAGCTTTATGATGACGTATGCCTCAAGATAAAAGAAACCGAAATGACTGATAAAATCGTTGAAAAGTTCGGTATCACAAAGGACCGTGACGGTGTTCTTTCTCTTATTGCTCCTATGGAAGAGGAGGGCGACGATATCGTAAGAGATATGCTTGATATTTTCTTTGATGCTCTTAATAACGGTGACGTCGCAGCAACGGAAATAGCTGACGAAATGGCTGAAAGAGGTGCACAGTTTATCTGTGCTCACATAAGAAATCAGGTATTTGACGGCGACGTGATTCAGATTGTGCTTTCAGGCTCAATGCACTGTAAGCTTCCTTCCGACGTATACGTCAATAAGCTTATCAAGAGAACTGAAGAAATCAGCGGCAGGAAGCTTGAATTTATAAAGCTTCAGGTTGCACCCGTAATGGGATGCATCAACTGGATGCTTGAAGACTGATAAAGGAGAATTATAAAATGAAAGAAATCAACGTAACCGTAATCGGTTCCGGCAGTACTTACTGTCCCGAGCTTGTAGACGGATTTTTGCTCAGACAGGATTCTCTCAAACTCAAAAGACTTGTGCTTATGGATATCGATGAGAGAAAGAGAAATATAGTAGGCTCTCTTTGCGAAAGAATGATAAGAGCAGCAGGTATGGATACAGAGGTTGTTATGACAGACAGCCTTGACGAGGCTCTTCCCGGAGCAGACTTTGTTGTAACACAGATACGTGTAGGTAAGCTTCCTTGCCGTTATCTTGACGAATCAATTCCCGTAAAGTACGGTCTTATCGGTCAGGAAACAACGGGTATAGGCGGATTTTTCAAGGCTCTTCGTACTATTCCCGTAATCGGCAATATCTGTAAGAAGATAGAAGAACTCTGTCCGGATGCATGGCTTATCAACTTCACAAATCCCTCGGGCATCATCACTGACTTCGTTCTTAATAATACAAACGTTAAGTGCATCGGTCTTTGCAACGTGCCCATTGATATGATAGACGACGTAAAGGAAGCAGTAGGCGAGGATGCAGAGGTTACATATCTCGGACTTAATCACTTAAGCTGGATTACTTCCGTTATGAAGGACGGCAAGGACGTTCTTTACAATCTCTTTGACGAAGGCTTTGCTCCCAAGGTTATGGCAAACATCGTTGACGACGGCTTTGATCCCGATTGTCTTCGTGCCTGCGGCGGTTGGCCCTCATCATATCTTCAGTATTACTACAACCGCGAGGATAAAATAAAGCACCTCAGAGAAGACAAGAAGAGCCGTGCTCAGGTTTGTATGGATATTGAGGAGCAGCTTCTTAAGATGTATCAGGATGAGGAGCTTTGCATAAAGCCTGCTCTTCTTGACAAGCGCGGAGGTCACAAGTATTCACTTGCTGCCTGCTCACTTATCGATTCAATTGCAAACGACATCAACGATG
>JAZOOE010000187.1:0-3477 GCA_045654865.1 Acutalibacteraceae bacterium
CTTTTCCATTCGATTATCATATACTCCTTGCCCTGAGCTGTCCTGATTTCATACTCACAGGCAGACCAATTCCATTTTCGAAGAAGATAATTTTTCGTCCACACAACTTTGTCTTCACCCTCAAAAACAGCATCCTCATAAACAACCCTTGCCTTGCCGTCGGGGAAAAATTCAAGCTCTCTGAAATAAAGCTCATCCTCTTTCTCTCCGGGGAAATCGGATTCCTCCCAATCAGAGCCCATAAAGGAATAAGACACCCACCTGCCTATTACCTGCTCATCATTTATAAAGGGCTTGTCGATATCATCCTTTCTTGCAATGCCCTTAGCGGAATATCGACAACAATCCGCCTTTTTAAGCGACAGATACACAGGTCTTCCCCCTCGGCAGACCTCATCCTCTCTGAGAGTAATGAGCATATATGTACCGTCAGCTTTTTCTTCAATTTCATATTCACTACAGGTGCTCCCCGTCATATAGGCATTATTGATAAAATAGCCCTTTGTCCAGCTGAAGCCCCAGTATTCTTCGCCTTCGGGAAGAAAGTAAAGATATTGTGTATCATCACCGTAAAAGCCTGTGCGATCGCAGAATATATCCTGCATATAATCCTCCTTAACGGCATATACACCTCTTATTTCCCACTTACCGATAACCGTCTCATCGTCTACAAAGGGGAGCTCCTTTTTTGGTTGACGGACAGTATCACCCAGCTTTATGACACGACAGGTTATTTCATCATCCTTTATTTCATACTGCGAAATTCTCTGATAATCCGCTGCTTTGATCTCAGCTTCAGCAACATTACATAAGTCAACGGCATTGTCATCAGCACAACGCTTGATAATAGCCTTATCGTCACTGAATGAAATATCTAATTTTGTCATCATAAGTCTTGCCTCCTTGAGATTTTTGAGTGCATCAAGAAATTCTTTTTCCTTCTGAGAGAAAATTTCCTCAATTTCCTTGCCCGATTTTTCTCCGGAAATAATCTCTCTGATATCCTGCAGGGAGAAGCCGGCTTTTTTCAGTGCATCGATTCTGTGAAAAACAAGAAGCTGCTCAGAGGAATAGTGTCTGTAGCCGGAAAACACGTCAGTATACTCAGGCACAAGAAGCTTTTCTCTGTCATAGTGCCGAAGCACGGAAATTTTTGTTCCGCAAAGCTTTGCAAACTCACCTATTTTCATAAAAGCCGTCCTCCTTACTTAATCTAAGGTACCTTTTAGCCATAGTATAAGCCTTATGTTAGGGTTAGAGTCAATACCAAAAATGAATTTTTTACAAAACTCCCCGCCCCCTCTGCTGTTAATAAGCATCTTAAAACTAACATAAAAAGCTCCCGATGGTAACAAAATACCACAGGGAGCTTTTTATAATAATAACGTGCCAAAAAAAGACACCTTTTAACGAAGTGTAAATGTTGCTAACGTATCATACCGGTGGACGTAAATATCACCATTGACTGTTAAGCTTTCGTTTTCCGGACGGAGTTCCGTCCGGAGCTTACCGTATCTGCCGAAGCTCCAATCATTACGATTGAATCTGCGCCAAAGCACCGTCCTGCCGTCTTTGTCGATATACTGCTCGGTCACAATCTTTGAATCCGCAAAGATCAGACGGCTTAACACCTTTTATCAGGCAAGATATTTTACTATGCGAATACCGTGTATCTCGGCTTCTCGTTTTCGACTTTCAGTTTGTGAAGCTCCGGAATCTTCCCGGAAAGCGATTCATAATTTCCGAATACGATGTGCTCTCCGATCCTTGGTATGATAAGCCAACCGGGTAACTCTTTACTTGCCGCTTAACGGGTTTCTGTCGGATTTGACTATTGAATATTCAGGCATTATATGCGGTAAGTTTTTCATAAATGCTTCGTTAAATTTGATTTTATTAAACAATACCCATACAAACCTCAACAAGCAAGGCAACAATTACAACAAGTGCGGAGATGATGAAGCCGTGAATCATCGGGCGGATTCCCGATTTTTTGAAGCTTGAAAAAGATGTGTTAAGACCTATTGCCGCAAGTGCACTGACCATAAGGAATTTGCTGACTGTTTTTGTTCCCGAAACGATTTCGGCAGGAATAGTGAAAATGCTTGCAACAACGGACATTGCAACAAAGCCGAGAATGAACCATGGGAATATCTTTTTGATGCTGAAATTCGCTTTCAGTTCATCGGGATTCTTGCTGTTTTTCTGTGCTTCTTTCTTCTTAAGACGAAGAGAAATGAACGCAAAAGTTATAACCGTGGGGATGATTGAGAGCGTTCTTGTGAGTTTTACCATTGTTGCAAAATCTCCTGCACCTTCCGAGAATGCATATCCCGTTGCAACAACGGATGACGTGTCGTTAACTGCTGTGCCTGCCCAGATTCCAAAAGCTTCGTCAGTCATACCGATTGCTCTGCCCATAATCGGGAAGAGAACAATCATCGCCATATCAAAAAGAAAGGTTGCCGACATTGCATAGGCAACGTCATCGTCATCTGCGTCAATAGTGGGTGCAATTGCAGCAATTGCGGAGCCTCCGCAGATACCTGTTCCGGCAGAAATGAGATTGGAAAGCTTCCAATTGAGTCCCAATGCTTTTCCGATGAAATATCCGCCGCCGAAGCAAGTAAACAATGTGAAAACCATAACTGTCAGAGACATTCTGCCAACCTGAAGAACGGTTGTGATGTTAAGAGAAAGACCAAGCAAGATAATTGCAAATTTGAGGAGTTTTTTTGATGTAAATTTTATACCGCTTGCAAAAATATCAGTTTTTGTAATGAAACGGTTGATAATCATACCTACGAACATTGCGATAACTGCAGAGCCGATGAGATGAATCGGAAGCAGACTTTCAAGCCACATTGCAAGAGCAGCAATAGCAAAAGATAAAATTATACCGGGGAAACACTTTAATATGTTCATAAATCAACCTCGTGTTTAATATTCGCCAAATTATAGCATTGAATACTGTAAAAATCAAGATAAAATCATCCCCGTTTATACAGAAAGAGATCGATAAATCGGATTTTGTGTGCTTTATTAAAAATTTACAGACAATCCTTTTAATCAACAAAATTCCGCCTGCAATGCCGGCAATGAATTGCATAACACCGTATTTTTATCACGCTCTCCGCTAACCTTAAAATCATTACAAATCATTGTAACAACCGAAAAAATCGGCACGTCACCGAAATCTTCGAGAACTGTTTTCAGATATTCGATATGCTTTGCGTTCAGTTTTATTGGGCTGTAAATTTCATATATTGTCACACTGTACGCCTTGGAGCGGCGACAATGCTTTGTATTTCTTCCTGCTCAACCCTTCCCTTCCTCTGCCACCGGCAGCGGGAACGGCTGAGTCAGTTAACATCCGCATACGGACGGTAACTCAAGGTGGCATAGGTTCGAAGCACAAATTAAGACATAAAAAAATGCAGACACTCGAATGAGTATCTGCATTTTTTGGCGCCTCAA
>JAZOOE010000188.1:0-1897 GCA_045654865.1 Acutalibacteraceae bacterium
GGCTTTTACGATAACGAGGAGCTTTCCTATTTCAGAATGCTCATATCCGTGTCGGGTGTCGGCCCCAAGGCGGCGGTTTCCATTCTTTCCGCGCTCACTCCGGAAATGCTGGCTCTGAGCATCACTGCAGGTGATGTAAAGAGCATCACGAAGGCGCAGGGTGTGGGCCCCAAAATCGCACAGAGAATTGTAATTGAATTAAAGGATAAGGTTTCAAAGCTTGTTCCTCAGAAAATAGGTGTTGAAAAGCTTTCTCCTGCAGAGGTTATTTCGGCAGGCGGAAACACCGATGAAGCAGTAAGTGCTCTTATGGCTCTCGGCTATACCAACAGCGAAGCAGTCCGTGCTCTTTCTTCTCTTGACGGTACTCTTTCCGTTGAGGAGCTTATAAAGCAGGGATTAAGAAATCTTTCAAGGAGATAAAAAAGTATGGCTATCAGCTCATTTGATGATGATAACTTGAGACTCGCTTCTCCCGAATTCGGAGTAGAAGAAGGAGATTATGAAATAAATTTAAGACCCAAGACTCTTTCGGAGTATATCGGACAGGATAAGGTCAAAGATAATCTTGACGTTTATATGCAGGCGGCACTCAAGAGAAGCGAGGCACTCGATCACGTGCTTCTTTACGGCCCTCCCGGACTCGGAAAAACCACTCTTGCGGGAATCATTGCCAACACAATGGGCTCTCAGATAAGAATTACCTCGGGTCCTGCAATAGAAAAGCCGGGTGATCTTGCCGCTTTGCTTACTAATCTTAATGACGGCGACATATTATTTATAGACGAGATTCACAGGCTTTCAAGAAGCGTTGAAGAGGTTCTTTATCCTGCAATGGAGGATAAAGCCATTGATATTATAATAGGCAAGGGTCCTTCAGCAAGAAGCATCCGTATTGATTTACAGCAGTTCACGCTCGTTGCGGCAACCACAAGAGCAGGCAGTCTGTCAGCACCCTTAAGAGACCGCTTCGGTGTCGTGCTGAGACTTGAGCTTTATACTCCCGGGCAGCTTTCGGAAATCGTAACGAGATCCGCAAGAATACTGGGAATCGATATTGACCCCGATGCGGCAATCGAAATTGCTTCCCGTTCAAGAGGAACGCCCCGAATCGCAAACAGATATCTTAAGCGTGTAAGAGACTTTGCGGAGGTCCTCGGTTCAGGTGCAATAACCCTTGCTGATGCACAGACCGCTCTTCATAAAATGGAAATTGACGAGCTTGGTCTTGATAATATCGACAGACTTATTCTTACGACTATGATACAGAATTACAACGGCGGTCCCGTAGGACTTGAAACTCTTTCAGCCGCAATCGGTGAAGAGGCTGTTACCATTGAAGACGTTTACGAGCCGTATCTTATGCAGGCAGGCTTCATAGCAAGAACACCCAGAGGAAGGGTTGTTACCAATGCCGCATATATACATCTCGGCTTGCCTGTCCCGTCAGATAACTGATGAAGGAGTTTTTTAATGGGCAGATTATTCGGTACGGACGGTATAAGAGGTATTGCCAATACTGAAATAGGCTGTGAGCTTGCTTTGAAAATCGGCAGGGCAGCAGCTACGGTTCTGACTGAAAACAAGGAAAATAAGAGGCTTAAGCTTCTTATCGGTACAGATACAAGAAAATCGGCAGATATGCTGACGGCGGCACTGGCTTCGGGTATATGCTCGGTGGGATGTGACGCAGTGCTTGCGGGAGTTGTTCCCACGCCTGCCGTAGCATTTCTTGTCAAGGAATATTCTTATGATGCCGGTGTGATGATTTCTGCCTCGCATAATTCTTGCGAATATAACGGTATAAAAATCTTCCGATCTGACGGATATAAGCTTCCCGATGAAGAAGAGGAGAGGATTGAAGCAATAATTCTTGACGAAATTGCTTCTCCTTCAC
>JAZOOE010000189.1:0-1303 GCA_045654865.1 Acutalibacteraceae bacterium
CAGTATTGAGACTTCTTACGCGCTTTATTACTCTTAATGATTCCTCAACAGGAAGAATTCCCGAAAGAACAGCCCACACCTGAGAATGACAGGAAATCTGTCCCGACGGACATACAAACACGGCATTCTGTTCATCATAAAGCATCAAAAGACACTCTTTTGCGACTTGTATCTCCTCTTTTGTATCTGAATTATCCTTACCCAGCACCGACTCAATTTCCGAAAGCTGTCTGAGTGTATAGATATATACCCCGAGAATTGCCGCTGATTTATCAAGTCCCGGACACCAATCGATAAACGGATTCAGATCAATTTTCCCAGTTACCTTATCAAATCTTTGCGCAACTGCCGTCATCTGCTGCTTTGCTATGGGATAAAGCTCCGAAAGAAGAGCCTGATCACCCGTATTTTTATACCAATCGTAAATACAGGAAATAAAAAACAATGAATAATCGCAGAAGGTCCATTCATCAACGTATGGCGGCGAGTCCGGGAAAATGCAGGGAGCAACCATTTTGTGCTCGCCCGTAACTGCGGCAAAAAGATATATACATCTTTTTATCAGATCAAGATTTCTGAATACTCCGTAATCCGTCATAGCCTGAAGCTTCAGATCCCCTATCCACAATCTTCTGTCTCTTTTGGGACCGTCCTCATAAACGTCCTGCTGACATTCCTTTAGAGTTTTTACCGACATATCATAAATTCTTTTAAGCAGCACGTCACCTGTGTCCACAGTCAATGCAGTGCTTATATCAACCGCACTGACGGCTTCTGCCGAAAGAGAGCTGATCTTCACGGGAAAACGTGCACTGTCGGTACGCTTTATTTTAAGATATCTGAAGGAATATCGTCTTTCAAGAGCTCCCTTACACGGTGTAAATACGTACGAGCGCTCCTCGTTCTGCAGCCATCCGCTTCCGAGACTTCCCTTATAGTCAGAGGGCTGAGAGATTATTTCAAGAGGAAATTCTCCGAACGAGAAATAAAGCGTTACGGGGGAATCGGTTATTTTGAACATCCCGTCATTTTCAAGGTCAAAGCAGAGTCTTCCCACAAGATGATCCCCGAAATCAAGGATTATTTCATCCCCCGACTTCATTTCCAGAGGAAAACATACTTCTCCGTAAGACTTGACCTCAAGGCCCTGAAAGCACCGCTTATTTTCTGTAATACCGACAACGGATACGGGAAAAGCCGTAGTTTTTATCAACGGTCTTTTCAGCTCCTCTGCTTTTTTCAGCAGGTTATCACGGATTATTACCGACATTTTTTTGCACTACTTAACGCGATTTTATCTGTC
>JAZOOE010000190.1:0-3315 GCA_045654865.1 Acutalibacteraceae bacterium
TGAGTTTTATTGAACTTGATTCTGTTTACAAGCAATACAAAATGGGTGAAATAACAATAAATGCCCTTGACGGAGTTTCCTTTTCCGTAGAGGAGGGTGAGTTCTGTATGGTTGTCGGCCCCAGCGGAGCAGGTAAGACCACAGTACTCAACATTCTCGGAGGCATTGATGACTGCGACGACGGAAAGATACGTGTCGGAGGCGAGCTTGTAAACCAATTCAATGCAAAAAGACTGGCAATGTACCGCCGCTATGACGTGGGCTTTGTCTTTCAGTTTTATAATCTGGTTACAAATCTCACGGCACTCGAAAACGTTGAGCTTGCTTCTCAGATAAGCACAAAGGCTCTCAACCCCGCAAGAGTCCTCGAGCGTGTCGGACTCGCAGACAGAATGAACAACTTTCCTTCTCAGCTGTCGGGCGGTGAGCAGCAAAGAGTTTCAATCGCAAGAGCACTTGCAAAAAATCCCAAACTCCTTCTTTGCGACGAGCCCACGGGAGCGCTTGACTATAATACCGGCAAGCAGATTCTCGGACTTCTTCAGGAAACAAGCCGCGAAACGGGCATGACCGTTGTTATGATAACACACAATACCGCACTTACTCCCATGGCAGACAGAGTTATCACCATGAGAAACGGAAAGGTGCACAGAATTGCAGTAAATGACAATCCCCTCTCCGTTGACAGAATAGAGTGGTAAGGAGGATATATTTTTGTCTAAGGCATTATTAAAGGACACGTTGCGGACAATAAAAAGAAATTTCAGCAGATTTATTTCCATTATGCTGATAATTGCTCTGGGCACGGCTTTTTTTGTCGGAATCAAAGCTACGGCACCGGATATGTTTGCAACAGCCGAAAAATATTACACAGATTACAACCTTTTCGATATAAGAATACAATCCGTGGCAGGTCTGACCGATGCGGACATATCGGCAATAAAGAAGCTTGACGGTATTCAGTACGTTCAGGGACAAAAATTTACCGATGCTCTTGTAAAGGTCAACGGTGAAACGGAATCAGACATCGACGGAACTCAGATCAGCGCGAGAGCCTACAGCATTTCTCCCGGCCACATATCCGATTTCCTCAACGGCATAAACGACGGCTCATTTATGAACCGTCCTCAGCTCATAGAAGGAAAATATCCTACGTCGGTAAATGAATGTCTCGTAGACGCAAGCCGCCTGTCTACCCCCGATTCGTATAAGATCGGCAACACAATAACCCTCGAAACGGAATCCGGCTCGGTGCCCTCCTCACTTTCCGTCAACACGTTTACGATTGTCGGAATAATACGTTCTCCGTATTACGTTTCCTTTGAAAGAGGAAACACAAATATCGGAAGCGGCAAAATCGGTACCTTCATTATAATCCCCGAGGAGGCATTCACGTCTGACTACTACTCGGAGATCTACGTAGGCGTTCAGGGAGCCGACTATTTTGATCCCTATTCCGATGAATATTTCGAATATCTCTCCCCTGTTATTGCTAACATACAGGCAATCTCATCAAATCAGGTAAAGATCCGCACAGCTCAGCTTCGCCCTCAGCTTCAACAGAAAATCGCCGAGGGAGAACAGCTGATACAAAGCAGCTCAGCAGAATATTCAAACCAGCTTCAACAGCTTGACGAGCAGATCATACAGCTTGAGGAGCTCGTTGAAAACGGCGATGAGCTCATAGCTCAGGCACAAAAGGAATTCGATGAAAAATTCACTCAGGCAGAAGGCGAATTAACAAATAATACAGCTGAATATCAGGCGGCTCTTGAAGAATATTCAAGAAAGCAGCAGCTTTATCAGACAAATCTTAAGACCTACAACGATCAGCTGGCAAAGCATAATTCCGCCAAAGCGCTTTATGATAAGGCTTATTCTGAATATACCTCCGCTCAAAGCTCCGTTCAGTACGCACAGCAGACAATAGAAACAACACAGGGACTTATTTCTGCCGCAGAGGGCATTCTGCTTAAAATTTCGGATGCACAGATGGGGGCATACTCAAACGAGGAGATTCAGGGCATCATAAATATGATGCAGCTGACCTACCCCGAGCTTTATAATGCCGTAAAGGCACTTACAACACAGGGACTTGCAACTGAGATTGCGGCTTCTCTTCAGCCATATCTCGATTCTCAGAAGCAGAATCTTGCAAAGCAGCAAAAGGATCTGGACGAAAAGAAAAAGCTGTTGGAGGAAACCGGAAAGCTTCTTGCTGAAAAAGAACAGCAACTGACACAGGCAACCCTTGAGCTTGCAAAGGTCAAGGAGGCACTTGACAACGCCGCATCCGAGCTTCAGACAGCAAATGCTCAGCTTACCGCATTCGGCTACAATATATCCAGCGGACAGATTCAGCTGCAGATAGAGAAGATGCAGGCGGAAAACGATCTCAATGCTCTTAAACAGCAGGTTCTCAGTGCTCCTGAAAATCTTGCAAAGGCCAAGCAGGCAAAGGCTGATATTCTTGCACAGTTAGACTCAGGCCTTGTTGCCGCTCAGACAGAGGTTACAGAGGCAAAAACGCTGTTATCAAAGCTTGATACAATCACCTGGAGCGTTTACGACAGAAACGACACACCGGGATATACGGGATACGGACAATCGGTAAAAAATATCGACGTACTCTCCAATATTTTCCCTATTTTCTTCTTCATTCTGTCATCAATGATATGTCTTACAACGCTTACTCGTCTTGTGGATGAGGACAGAGTTCTTATCGGAACGTATAAGGCGTTGGGATATACAACCCTTTCAATTATGGCTAAATACGCAGTATACTCATTAAGTGCCTGCGTAATAGGCACCATATTGGGCGTCGGAGCCGCAGTTTTCCTGTTCCCATATGCGATCAATTCCGCATATTCGGTAATGTATTCACTCCCCGAGCTTGAATATATCTTCCCCTGGGGTTATTCGCTTCTCAGTCTTCTGATCTCAATTCTGTGCACAACCCTTGTTACCACAGCGGCACTGTATAAGGAAATGCAGACAAGCCCATCCGTTCTTATGCGCCCCAAAGCACCAAAGGCAGGAAAGCGTATTCTTCTTGAAAAGATAGATTTCATCTGGAGCAAGCTTAATTTCACGGCTAAGGTCACGGCAAGAAATCTTTTCAGAAACAAACAGCGCTTTGCAATGACACTGTTCGGAATTGCGGGCTGCACGGCGCTTCTGATAGCAAGTCTCGGAATGTATAACTCAATCAGCGCAATTGTTACAAAGCAGTACGGCGAGAATGCTATTTCAAAATACGATATGCAGATTGTTTTCAGCTCACCGCAGACCACGGCAACTCACACGTACGAATTT
>JAZOOE010000191.1:0-2224 GCA_045654865.1 Acutalibacteraceae bacterium
CAATAAGAGTTGACAAGGGCTTATCCTCTCCTGCAACCGTTATTGCTTTCATGCAGTATTTCACTCTTATTTCCATGGCAATGATGTCCCTTTCAAGAATGTTTGTTATGTATACAAAATGTACGGCATCCGCAAACCGCATTGCTGAAGTATTGAACACTCCCGACAAATTTGATGTTACAGACGATACAGCTGAAAGCAACGGAATGCATATTACTTTTGATAACGTATCATTCTCGTATTTGGGAAAAAGAAACAATATACAAAAGCTGTCGTTTTCCTTGCAAAAAGGCGAAAGTCTCGGAATCATCGGAGCAACCGGCAGCGGCAAATCAACAATCATAAAGCTTCTGCTTCGTTTTTACGAGCCTGATTCGGGTGAAATTAAAATTAACGGAAAAAGCATTAAAGCATACTCCCGTGAACAGCTGAGCGCAATGTTCGGTGTGGCTTTGCAAAACGACTTTATTTATGCCGATACAATAGAGGAAAACATACGCTTCGGCAGAGACATCACCAAGGAAAACATAATAACTGCGGCAAAAATCGCACAAGCACATTCCTTTATTAGCGCCACAACGGACGGCTATTCTCACGCGCTCTCATCCAAGGGAACAAATCTTTCAGGCGGACAAAGACAAAGGATTCTTATTGCCCGTGCTCTTGCTTCTATGCCCGAAATACTGATCCTCGACGACTCGTCATCGGCACTTGACTACAAAACCGATGCTAATCTCAGAAAAGCCCTCAGTGATAATTTATCTGCCACGACGGTTATAACCGTTGCACAGCGTGTAAGCTCGGTAAAAAGCTGTGATCGTATTATTGTTCTTGAGGACGGACAGGTCATCGGACAGGGAAAGCACGAGGATCTGCTTGAAAACTGTGCCCAATACCGAGAAATCAGCGAATCACAGATGGGAGGTGCCTTTGTTGAGTAAAGAAATAATAAAAAACGAGATCAGAAAAAGAGACAACAAGGCTATTATTCTGAGACTGGGCAAATATGTTATCAGCCAATGGCCCCTGTTTGTGCCTGCGGTGCTCCTCACACTTTTGTCAAATCAGCTTTCCTTGCTGGGACCGCGTTATTCGGGAGCTGCAATTGATGCGATCGAAGCCTCATCAGGAGTTGATTTTCCCGTTGTGTGGGATAACGTCATAGGAATGATCGTATGCTACGCCGCATCTGCTGTGCTTTCCTACATTCTGGCAGTAATAATGATTCATCTGAGCCAAAAGATCACCTATAAAATGCGCAAGGAGCTTTTCAAAAAGCTGAACACCTTACCCGTAGGATATTTCGACACACATTCAACGGGAGATATAATCAGCCATTTATCATACGACATTGATACTATCAACAGTACGCTTTCCCACGATCTTGTGCAGGTAATGACAAGTGCATATACCGTTGTCGGCTCGCTTATCTTTATGTGGCAAATTTCGGAAATTATGCTTCTGATTTTCGTTTTCACGGTACCTGTTTCGATTTTATTCACCCGTTACCGTTCAAAAAAGGTAAGACCGCTGTTCAGGGAAAGATCAAAGAAATACGGTGAGCTGAACGGTTATGCAGAGGAAATGCTTTCCGGGGCAAGAACCATTGAAGCATACGGTAGACAAAAAGTCATCTCAGATCGCTTCAACACCCGTAACGAGGATGCAATGAATGCATATTATAACGCAGAATATAATGCGGCGCTGTTGTTCCCGACAATAAACCTCATCAACAATATTTCCATTGCTCTGGTTGCCATCTTCGGCGGAATTCTTTATATGTATTCCCAAAGCGGAGAAGCAGCGGTGGGAACAATGTTCTTCATTTCTCTGGGCGGAGTTGCACAGTTTGTGCAATACTCAAGAAAATTTGCAGGACCGATAAATGAATTCTCAAATATTCTTCACGAATTCCAATCCGCCTTTTCGGCTGCCGAAAGAGTTTTCAGAATATTGGATGAGAAGCCTGAGCCCGTTGATTCAACCGATGCAAAGGAACTGAAAAACATTAAGGGAAACGTAGCGCTTGATAACATAAGTTTCGGCTATACCGAGGAAAAAACTATTCTGAAAAACGTTTCGATCTGCGCGAAGAAGGGGCAGACAGTGGCAATTGTCGGACCTACGGGAGCCGGAAAAACAACAATTATCAATCTGCTGATGCGATTTTACGATCCTCAGCAAGGAGAGATCTGTATTGATTCGCTCCCCGTACTTAATATCA
>JAZOOE010000192.1:0-25626 GCA_045654865.1 Acutalibacteraceae bacterium
TACAATCAAGACACGAAGTGTCTTCCGACATTATTCATTATTCTTTATTCTATATTCATTATTCATTAAAAAAACCACCCGCCTCTTGTTTCCCTTGCAGGTTTTCCGAATTCGGAGTCTGTAACATTTCCCCGTGTGCAAGGTATTAATACTATCAAGACACGAAGTGTCTACCGACATTATTCATTATTCATCATTCATCATTCATTAAAAAAACAAATCCCTCCCGTGCCGCAGCACGAGAGGTCTTGTATTATTTCCCTTACAGGTCTTCGGAATTCGCAAGTATTTATTTTTGCTCCAACAGACGGAAATATTCCTCCTCCGTTATTGACACCACGGAGCCGTGACGGGGACGCAGGTGATCGATCTCCATATCCCCTCTTCTGATTCTGGTGAAGTTCTGAAAATCCTCCGTAATCTGGGGGAAGAAGGTTCCCTGAGAATATTCGTCCATTATCATAATCCACTTGTCGGTACCGTTGATGCGATACATACTGCTGCCCTCTACACCGTAGTAATTGAGTGAGCAGATAGTGTAATCCGTGTTATAGGGGCCCGTGAGATTTTCCGAGCGCACATAGGCTATTTTCTGAGTAAGATCCTCCTTGAAGTAGAGGTAATAATAGCCGTCCTTTTCGCTGTAGACAATATCACCGTCAATGCACTGAACGTTTCTTGTCTCTCCGGTTTCGGGATCAACCTCATTCCATCTGCCGAAAAGCACCTGAGGCTCTGTCTCAAAGGTCTTGAAGTCCCTTGTGTATGCGTAATAGTGTCCTGCACAGTCATTTTCGGTGGTGGAGTTTGCCCAATACACCATATACATTTCCTTTTCGCTGTCCCAGATTGCCTGAGGAGCCCATGCACGATTGGTGTTTTCAAAGCCCTCGAAGTCTCTTATGTCAATAACCGTCTCGTCCGTCCAGTTGACAAGGTCATAGCTTCGCCACGTAATAAGGGCGTGATTGGATGTCCAGCCCTCAAGAGCATTCATATCCGTTGCGATTATGAAATAGCACTCCTTGCCGTTTTCATCGGGCCCCTTGAGAATATAAGGATCTCTTACACAGCCGGTGCCCTTGGTCTGAGTGATCACAGCCTCATTGTTATTGAGTGCCTCGAATTTATATCCGTCTGAGCTTACTGCAAAATGAATGGTCTGCTCATCCGTTTCGTTGCCCACAAAATAGCAGAACAGATATGCGCCCTCGCGGCTGATGGGGGGATATGCATAGCCGTTGAAAGCAAGATTGAAAAGGTATACGGGCGACATAATAAACGCGGTGAGATACCTTATAATCGTAAGAAAAGTCATAAATCTTCCTCCGTAGTTCACTTTGTAATAACCATAGCCCCGAAAGGAGCCCCTTGCCGATTCGTCGGAGCACTTATCGGCTCTCTCACGCTCCCCCTCAGAGTGAGGGTATACATATCAGAAAGCCAAAGCACCGTCGCAACCGTTCTTATATTTTACTACAACTCTTTTTTAATGTCAATCATCAACCCACAGACAGCCTTGCCTCTCCGTTATCGGTATATGAATACTGCTGACAAGCTCCGCTGTATCTGAGCCCGTGCCTGTAAGGTTTGAATAGCTTGTTCTTAGGGGAATACCGCCCGGATAATAAGACTTTTTTGTAAGACGGTTCAATGAGTCATCAGCTGTATTCGTAATCTTCGCCGTCGGAATCAATTAAGGAACGCTTATTTCGGGAACATACTCACCGCTGTCGGTTTTTATCAGAGTCTGAGTGAAATAGTAAGGATAATCGTCCCAGCTGAGAGTTATGTTAATTTGAGATATTCCCTCATCATTTTTCATTTCTTCGGGCAGAAGCTCATATACATTCTTTTCGTAAACAGACTGAGCAATTTTTTTAATCTGCTTCAGGTCTTTTTCCGATTCTAACACTACCACATATTCATTGGAAGAATATATCCTTATTGTATCGGGCGGTTCAGCACTAAAATCGGGATAGGGTATATCCGACGGAAAAACGTATTTTTCATCATACAGCTCGCCTAAAATCATTATTCCGAATCTGCCGTCATTATTTTCATCAATGAAAAGTGCTGTGTCCCTGCCCTTTTTTCCTTCACCTTTTACGAGAAATTTATCTCCCTGCGGTATTCCGGTATACCAACCGTCATTGAAGGTTTTTTCGTAATAATGAGTCGAGTCCATTATGAAATCGTAGCCTGTCGAAAAATCAACGTACGTTGCCCTTGTCGGTGTATACAGCTCACCTATGGGAAAAATTACGACAAAAGCAGCTATAACAAGTGCGTTGCCGACCTTTTTTATCCGGCTGTCTCTGAAACGTGCTTTTTTGCCACACTCCTGATTTTCAGCCCTATTCCCGTTTCCTTCCGTAACGCTCCGAAACTTATTTTTTATGAACGAAATAAGAGAACAAATACCTGTAGCCAGTCCCCAAAAGATAAATATCATACAAAAACCGAGCTTCAGATAAGAAAAAACATGTGCTTCAAATGAAGAAAGAAAGCTGAGAGTATAAACTATCATAAAACCCGACGCAGAAATACAAAGAATCATATTTTTTATTATTTCGGGAATTTTCTTGACGGCTGTCGATATAATCACTATTGCAAGCACAACCGCCGCGGCAATAAACGATATTTTCTTCAATTCTTCGGAATTATCAGACAGGAATTTTATCATTAACATCAAATTTTCCGCGATAATATCTTTCACCATAAATTTCATCACCCTCCCAACTTGAATAATGTGTTGAATACTCTCTGTATTTTTCGCCTAAAAAATTTTCTTCAATATTGGAAATACCGGTAAAACTTGGGACAGGGGACGGTTAGTGTGAAGCATTAACAAACCGTCCCTCGGGCTATCATGCAAAAACAATATTGAAGAGTATTTTTCCGTCATTATAAAGCTTTATATACTGCCAGCCGCAGTAATAATGCATTATTGAATCAAACTCCCCAACACCGTCGAGATCAACATCATTGAAATACACGAATGCAATCTCTCGTGTCTCCTCATTTATTCCCACAAAATACATAACCTTAGGATATACCTTTTCGGAAACCTTCAATCGGAAAGAAAATCCCGAAAATTCAAATACGGGGACGGGATCATCCTTTTTCAAGGCTTCTGTATAAAATTCATAATTATTATTTATCTCTTGCTTTGCCTCATCAAAATTATCACCGAAGCTTAATATCACGGTCTTTGCACTTTGCTGAAATAATGCGCGAGTCTCATATAAATAAACCGAGCAATCCTCATAAGGAACGTCAAAGTTCTGCTCCTCGATAAAAGCTTCTGCGGCTTCCTCATTTCGGAGAACATCAAGATCCACATCGCCTCCCATTAAAAACAGAAGAAACATCCAAACGACCGGAATTGCCGAAATAACAATAAACAGAACACTTTTGATTATATCCGGTATAAATTTTATAAAAAACACCGCCGTACAAAGGGCTACGGCAACAACGGGAAGAATCAGATCTTCCGGAAAAAAGAGATAGTCTTCAACAAACACGGAAACAGAATAAGTTAATGTAGCATACAGAATAAGAGACATGCATATTGCAAATATTTTTTTCATAATGGTTTTCCTCCGTACAATAATGGGACAGGGGACGGAGCTGTGTCTTATGTCATGCCGGCTGTCCATATATACGTACTCCCTCAAGGGACGTAATATTACCCATAGCATCATAGGTAACAGGGTGACGTTTGTAGGCTGTAAGCACGTCACCCCAAAGGGGATTCTCATAGAAATAGGTGTGAGGCTCGGTAGCGATAAGCCCTTGCAGCTCACCCACACTCCTCCCGGTTCGTGAGAGCAAGGGGACGGTTCTGTGATTTATTTAGGACACAGAACCGTCCCCTGTCCTAATCAGACTTACTTAATCGGGACGGGTTATTTCGGGAACAAACTCACCGTCAGCGGATTTTGTTAAAATCTGTTCAAAATAATAAGGATAATTGTCCCAATGAAGGGTTATTGCGATTTGAGATATTTCTTCATTGTTTTTTAGTTCTTCAGGCAGCTGCTCATATACACTCTTATCGTAAACAGATTCGGTAATTTTTTTAATCTGAGTCAGGTCTTTTTCAGATTCTAAAACTACCTCATCTTCATCGGAAGAAGTATATATACTTACGGTATCGGGCGGTTCAGTACCGAAATCGGGATAAGGTATATCCGACGGAAAAGCATATATTTCCTTATCCAATATATCCAGAATTTTTATTCCGTATTTTCCGTCATTATTTTCTGTAAGATAATATGCCGTATGATTCAAAGGGACACCCTCTCCGTAAACCAGAATTGTGCCGCCTGTTGAAAGAGAAGCATACCAGCCCTCGTTGAAGGTCTTTTCATAATAACGGGTTGAGTTCAATATAAAATCATAGCTTTTTGAATAATCAACGTACGTTGCTTTTTCATAAGAACCGCCTACAAAAAACTTCACAGGGAGCCAGTTAAACGAAAATACAACACTTAAAATTATCACAAAAAAGCAAATTAATGCAATTATATATTTTTTCATAATTACATTCTCCATTCTTCGTTTTGATAATGGGACAAGGGACGGAGCTGTGTCTTATGTCATGCCGGCTGTCCATATATACGTATCTCCCTCAAGGGACGTGATATTACCCATAGCATCATAGGTGACGGGCTGACCGTTGTAGGCTGTAAGCACGTCACCCCAAAGAGGATTTTCATAAGAATAGGAATGAGTCTCGGTAGCGATAAGCCCTTGCAGCTCACCCACACTCCTCCCGGTTCGTGAGAGCAAGGGAAACGGAGCTGTGATTTATTTAGGACACAGAACCGTCCCCTATTCTAACCTCTTAAATGTCACTCTTCATCAGACGCTTTACGGCAATTTTTCTTACCCAGTTTCTTTTGTCTGTTAAAAATGGTTTGAAATATTTGTCTAATTCTTTATCGGGATATTTTGACAATGCGCTTAAAATGTGCCCGTTGACATCGCCGTCGTCAATATTATCAAGCATAACGGGAAGATAATCTTCATCCTTGAAGCTTCCGAATTTCAAAAAAAGCATTTGTCTGGCTGAACTGAGTTCCTTGTCGGATGCTATTCTTATATAATCCTCCTTAAATCTTTTTACACCAAGCCGATAAAGCCAATCACAATATGACCACAAATTAACGTCTTTGTTATCTTTTTTGCTATACATACTTTCGATTATAAAAACTACAAGCTCTTCCTTGTTACATTTCAGCTTCACTAATTCATGCACAATTGTTTGAAAAGCTCCCTCGTTAACGTTCCTTTCCTTAAGATACCTCATCAACAAATCAGCCGCAAGAGCTTTTTGCTCCTTAGTCGCTTTTGTTGTCGCAAAAAGCTGAAGCATAAAATTAACTTCAATATTGTTATCCTGCAAAATAAACATCAGATCCAACAGCTCGGAATCACGATAATTTTTTAAAAATTTATCATATAAAGATTTAGCCACACCTTCCGGTAAATACTTACTCATAATTTTTAAATTTTATCCTTTCGTTATAATGGGACAGGGGACGGAGCTGTGTCTTATGTCATGCCGGCTGTCCATATATACGTACTCCCTCAAGGGACGTGATATTGCCCATAGCATCATAGGTGACGGGCTGACCGTTGTAGGCTGTAAGCACGTCACCCCAAAGAGGATTTTCATAAGAATAGGTATGAGTTTCGGTGGCGGTAAGCCCTTGCAGCTCACCCACACTCATCCCGGTTCGTGAGAGCAAGGGAAACGGAGCTGTGTTTTATTTAGGACACAGAACCGTCCCCTGTCCTATGTTTTATGTCACTTCTTTATTTTTCGTGTTGTATTTTTGTCAGGATATAAAACGGACGGTTCTGTGTTTTGTCCCCTGTCGCAATTAAGGAGCGGTTATTTCGGGGACAAACTTGCCGCTGTTGGTTTTTATCAGAGTCTGAGTGAAATTATAGGGATAATTGTCCCAGTTAAGTCTTATTTTGATATCATTCAGTTGTTCATCATTTTTAATTTCCTCGGGCAGTAATTCATAAACAGAATTCTCATATATTACCTTTGTAATCTTTCTGATAAGTATTGAGTCCTTAATTGCTTGTATATAATCCCCTAACAATTTAATCTCTAATCTGCTTTTTCCCGAACCCAAAATAATAATCTTGTCAGCCGTGAGTATTTCAACCATATCAGGCATATCATAACGAAAATCAGGATACGGAATATCTGACGGAAAAACATATATCTCTTTCCCCGAAGCTTCCTCTATTTTTATTCCGTATTTTCCCTTATTGTTTTCAGCAAGAAAATATGCAGTATCATATAACAGAATCCAATCTCCGTAAATGTGAACGGAATCTCCCTTTGGATAATCGGCATTCCAACCGATATCGAAGGTTTTTTCATAATAATTCTTTCCGTCAAGAATAATATCATATCCGTTCAGATAATCTGTATATTCTGCTTTCAGGGACGGGGGGTATTTGGTTTTTTCGTTGGTAGGGAATAATATTAAAACAGATACAAAAACTAAAATCACAGCAAAAAGACAACACATTAACGCTTTTAGTTTTCTCATAGGCGTATACTCCGTTAATTATCATTTTTTTATTTGCGTTTTTTTTGTAAAAAGCCTTTTGATTCAAGGACGGCTGCACGTTGAATTTCAGCCTGCAAGCCGTCCTCAATTCACGTTAAAAGGAAATCAGCTACCGTAAATATATTACCGCATACATTATAACGATAAAAACAGGAATTGCCGCAAAACCAATTTTTGCCATAATTCTTGAGAGCTTTCTTGCCTCGTCCGTGCTTCTTTTACCCTCGGTGAGAGTCGGCAAAAAAAGTATCAAAGCTGCTATTATTACAGGTAAAAAATGTTTAACCGTAACCGTTTTTGCATTATTGAAAAGTCTTTGCTTATCGCTATTAAAGGTATCGTCCGAAAAGCAATCTCTTTCAAAAATTTGCTCTGTTTCTTCGTTATATGAGCACTCGTAAACCGTATAGACGTAGGAAGAAGGACTGATGTAAGTACAGCACACATATAAGACTTCTTCTACTTCAAAAAGCTTTAATCTCGTCAATCTTGAGATACTGTAATCCTTTAAGTTTTTTTGCGGCATAGACGTTTCTCTTGAATTTGCGGCAACATCAGAAAAGCACATCAGCTTCAGTGCTTCACTTTTTTCCAATACTCTGTATTCGTGAGAGAGCAACGAATTCATCAAATCAGGAAGGTCGTCACCGTAATACTTCCTTAACGGCTCGGCAGTATCTATTTGTTGATAATACTCAATACCTTCAGCTATATCCTGTTTTATCGAATTTTCCGAATTATAATTAAAATCGTAATACAGATAAATCGGGAAATTCAAAAGAGAAATCAAAACAGTCAGAAAAACTGCAACTACAACAGCTTTTTTCATACGTACACCTCCCAAGGTTGCTCTTCAACAGAAGAAATAAGAACATAGTTTTTACTAAACAATTTTTTGTTGTATATTGATGTGGTAATTGAATAATTTAACATTAATCTGGCATTATTAGATTCCGGATTTTTATATTTTTTTAATTCTAACAAAACATATCTTTCCCACTTTGAAAAAACTATAGGGTAAAGAAAATCATCTTCTGTTGTTTCGGCACGTATCCAATCATAAAAATCAAGAACCTCTATAATTAATGCCAAAACATCATCCGCAGAAACACCTAATGCATCAGGATTAGATATTTCTTCGATTTGATTAATCAAATCTATATATTCTTCATATTCCGTTAAATAAGCGTCAATGTAATTCAAAAGAATATATTTTTCTCTGAAAGTTGTATAAATTTGTTTATACCATTCGCTGACTCTTTTTTCAATCAAATCAAATTCTAAATATGTTCGCCTGTTTCCCGGAGAACTTACATATTCCATTGCAATCCTGTTATCGTTCTTTGATACAACTTTATTAAACCTAATAATTTGAAGACTTGTATTCGGAAGATACAAAGTTGTATCCAGATAATTTTCACAATATTTATATGCTCTCGAGAAAAACATAAAATCCGAAATAAACGAATAAAACTTCATATACAACGTCAAAATCGGAGTCATACCGTCAGGATCAGAATACATAATTGGATTATTGTTACAATATGCAAACATATTGGTTCCGATTACGCCTTGTTCTGTATCAAACAAAATATCTGCATTCATAAATCTGCAGAGCATCGGTGAGTAGAAGCGGGAGCCGAGGTAGTGGCTGATGCCGATAGCGGGGGTGAGACGTAGCCGCGGTAGGTTAATGGGACGGTTTGCTATGGACAGAGAGTCGTAACAAACCGTCCCCGGTTTTTACCGTTTTCTTTTTTTGAGAATTGGATTTTTAATCTTTAATACTCAGCTTGCCAAGTCCGTTTTTATTAAGACAATTATCAATACGCTTAATCAATTTAATATTTTCTTCCGTATCAACGGGCGTAAAGACTACGAGATCACCGTGTGATAGTGCACAACAAAAATCATCATTATCGCAAACATACAATCCTCTTGTTCCCGGCAATGAAACCTTTTTCACTATAGAAAAATCTTCTGTATCAAAAATTGTTAATCCATGCCTTGAATTTGAGACAACGACGTATCTGCCTCCGCAGATTACCTCAATATCTGTTTCAACGGGGCCGAGAGGTATATACGGCACCTTGTCCAGTTCTTCCTCGTGCAACAAGTTATAATTATCCATCTGATAAAAATGAATAAAAGTGCTGTCGTAATGCCCGTCGCCTTTGAGATATATAACCGCAAGCAGATTTTTTTGGGGAATAACAGCCCATTCGCATCTTAAATTTTCTCTCGGATATTCAAAAAGCTCTTGTTGCCGTGTAAGCAAATTGTGCTTATATACGTAAACCTTTAGTTCTATGCCGCCGATGTTACAGGTAGCCATAACCACATATAAAGTATCATTATATATTTTACAATCACACAAAAAACAATTTTTTATTGAAAAAAGCAAATTTCTTTTAGTGCCCTCATATTGATAAATGTGCAATCCTTCTTTGTCAGTATTATAATGAGTGCAAAAAATAAAAAAACTGTTTTTATATACAAGAGGTTTGCAAAAGCCGAAATGATCATCAAACCAACTCTTCCTTATGACTGTCCTTTTTTGAAAATTCTCAGACAAGAGAAAGGCACTGAAATCGTTTTGAATTAAAGCACCGGAATCGTCTTCAAAAAAAGCACTGCCATAAAAGTATCCATCTTTTTTTATTTCATATATTTTTTCATCATCTATATCGCCGATACACAATTTTGAGGCTTTAAACATCATATATCTTAAATCAGATGATATATTAAAATTAAGCATTTTATGACTGTAAATAATCGGTATCAGATCCATTCTCATTCTCCTAACCAACAATATCACTTGCAACCAAAAGGACTAATCTCATCAATAACAATGCCCTAAGAATATCAGCTTGCGAGGGAGAATTTCCTCTGCTTATCAAAACGTAATAAACCGTAGTATGATACATGTTTGTATGTAAACACTTATGAAAAGTTCTGCTTATGCTTACAATATTATAGTTGCCGTATTCAGAAAGCCTCGCATTGTGAAGAATGTCTCTGCTTGCTTGTGCCATTGGAGCTTTTTTGGCCACAATGTGATGGTCATCTTTGCCGGTATAATAATTCCTTATTGAGTTAATCGTATCTACAATTATATTAGTCAACAATCCATAAATTGAATCAGACAAATAAACGACCATATCTCTGAAATTTTTATCTATTTGTCTTTTTATGTCTTCGTAGGAGTTTATAACGTTTCTTATTTGATCTGCGGTAAAAATAATCATTTGTTCCGCTATAGTATTTACTATCTGTGTTATAAGAAAAGCAATACCAATAGCACAAACTAATACAACAACAGCAGAAACTATTGTTGTTGATGATAAAGTAACACCGAATACAGTTAGTGCAAACGTTCCGTTTGGATCAACAAATGATATAGGATTGTTATTGCAATATGCGAACATATTGGTACCTACTACACCCTGAGCTGTGTCTGCGTACACGTCTGCATTCAAAAATCTGCAGAGCTTCGGTGAGTAGAAGCGGGAGCCGAGGTAGTGGCTGATGCCGATAGCAGGGGCAAAGACGTAGCCACGGTATGTCAGGGGGTTAAGTGCGTGAAGCATTGTTGCAACCACCATTGATGCCGCGCTGTCGTCGGGGGGAATAAGCTCGTAATTTCCGTAGGCATCATAAGCATAACTGAACATCAGCTGTGCATTTTCGTAATTTACAACACCCGTTATGTCACCGAGTAAATTCTTGGTGTATAAAAACGGCATAGCGTCATTGAGCAGGAAGCCTAAGGGTTCGCCGTCGGAATCATACAGGATTCGCATAAAGGCTGTCATTCCCTCGTTATCGGTTTCAATAAGCCTTACTGCGATAAGCGTGGTGCCGTCCCAAAGATACTCTGCGCCGCCCTCAAGTGTATCATCTGCATTATACGTCTTATACATTGACAGCTGACCATTATCGTCATAGAAATAATCAATATACGAATTATCCGCCTTTATGATACGGGAGAGCTGTCTGCCCGCCGTCCATATATACGTATCTCCCTCAAGCGAGGTAATATTACCCATAGCGTCATAGGTAACAGGCTGACCGTTGTAGGCTGTAAGCACGTCACCCCAAAGAGGATTCTCATAAGAATATGTATGAGTTTCGGTGGCGGTAAGCCCCTGTATCTCACCTTCCGTATAGGGGTAACGGATTCTTGAAACGATATTACCGCCCACGTCATAAGTATACACGGACGTAAAGCCGCCGAGACGGTTATCCTCTCTTACTATCTGATTTGCTTCGTCGTAGTAATATCTGTTGTAATATACCTTTTCGTTTTCTTCAAATCTGTATATTCCCGTGATATTGCCCACGGTGTCATACTCATAATATTCCTGCTGTATAACGGTATTTACTCCGTTTGTAACCGAGGAAGTAAAAGAATTAACCTTGGTGGTCGCCTGTGTTTCGGTGTCGGCATAGCCAAGTATAATAGCGCTGTCAAGATTAAAGCTGCCGTCATCACTTACAATATCCAATGAAAGTGATTTTTCCGTAACTCTTCCGAACCAGTCCGTCTCGGTGACAATATCTGCATTTGTCGTAAATGCCATCGTTTCGTCTCCGTTTGTGATTGCGCCCGTTTTTTCAAAGGAAACGGTATCGGTATATACGCCCGTTACGCTGTTGTATTCGCTGTCATATACGTAGGTTATCGTGTCACCTGCAATATTGTGGGTGACGTTTCCGTTTTCATCGCTTGAAGAAGCGAACAAGAGCGAATTATCAGCTGTTTTTCTGATCTCGGTTCCGTTTTCGGTATAAAGGGTTTTAAGTCCCGATTGATTATCGGTAACGGACGTCATTATACCGTCCTCGTCATAGGTGTAAATATATCTTTGCACACCGTTATATTCTACTGCCGTAATATTATCGCTTTCATCATAGATATAGGCAATAGTCTGACCGTTGGCAAAGGTTGTGCTTGAAAGTCTGTTTTTATGCTCATCGGTTCCGTAGGTATTCGCGGAGAGAACCGTTGCTCCGATTTTTGCCGTAGTCTGATTGCCCCATACGTCATATTGGAATTCGTAGGTAAATCCGTTATGGCTTATGGTTTTTACTCTGTCGTTTTCATAAGTGTAGCTGTTGGTCATAACGCTGCCGTCGGAAAGTCCCGAAACAGACTGTGAGAAAGCAATAAGATTTCCCACGGCATCATAATCGGCTGTGCCCGAGGATGAGCCTGCGGTAACCGTTTTAAGATTGCCTGCATCGTCGTAGGTATAATATGCAGTATTTCCCGAGGAATCCGTTGAAGACAAAAGCTGTGTTCCGTCTGTTGAATAAACGGCTCTCTCTGCAACAAGAGTTTTTGTTCCGTCAAAGACCTTCTGTGCCGTTACGTTGCCTGCGTCATCGGTTTCCTCATAGACTATTCTCTTACATTGAATGCAACTACATACCTCTTCGCTTTCGCAGACACAGCTGCATTCATATTCGGGACAATCCTCACAAGGGCACAAAGAAACATATTCTTCCTCGGTTGTTTCTTCCTCTGTTGTTTCCTCTTCGGGGATTTCTTCTTCGGGGGCGGTGCTGTCATAAAGAATATTTCCCTCTCCGTCTGCTATTGTGAGAATATTTCCGTCAGCATCATAGGTTTTTATTTGTGTATTACCATAATTATCCGTAAATGTTCTGACGGTATCTGAATTTCTTATTACCGTAAGCACGTTTCCGGTTACGTATTCTTCATTCTGAGAATCGTAGACTTTTTCGGTAACCTTACTTACGTAACCGCCCGTGTATTCAATTTCGACACGGGAATTATCAATATTTTCGGCATATATCATATTACCGCTGTTATCATAAGCAAAGGAAATACTTTGTCCGTCGGGGAAGGTAAAGCCCGTCAAATTATCTCCGGTATAAGAAAAATTAACTTCAAGAGCTCTTGCGGCTTCACCGTCACCTGCAATAATAGCAGTACCCTCAGCCGTGTATGCCTTGATTTTTGTCAGCTTATTATTTTCGTAGGTGAATCGGAATTCGTTTCCCATTCCGTCTTTAATTAAGGATATGCCGTCAGGAATACCTGATTCGACCGACATATATTCGACGGTAAGAGCCGCGCTTCCTGCGGAATTCTTTTTTTCTCTGAGTCTTCCGAATGCATCGTATCGGCTGACCTCTCCCGTGCCGTCAACTACCGCGTATTGCTCGGGCACAGTCTGTAATACGTCGGAATAATCCATATATCGTTCGGGTATCTTCCATATTACCGTGTCGGAATATCCGTATTTTGATATCCATTTCTGTCTTTGCGGAAAGGCTGTCAGCTCCTCTTCGCTGACTTCCTCAGCTCTTACGAATATTTCACAGCCGCCGTCGCCGTCAAAAAGGAACATTTCACGGGTATCGGTATATTCCACCTCGCAGATAAGCTTGCCGTAATTTGGAAGCCAGCCCTTGCCGTAAACCGTACCGTTCATTCCCTCTACGTTTTGTATGAATCTCTGAACAGATGAGTTAAAGTTAAATTTTATATCAACGGGATAGATATTTGAAGCCACGGAAAGTGCATCAAAGCTCAGTCCCGGGATAAGTGTAAAATCATTAAAGATAAAAGTACCTGCCCTGCCGACAGTCATCTGATGTGTCCCCGAAAAAACGGTAAGCTCGCTCATATATTCATCTTCAAGTCCGCTTTCGCTTTTAGGAACGTCAAGATAAATTTCAAGTGCACCGAAAACACCGATTTGGAAGGTCTGAAATGCAAGAACAACAGTTAAAATAATTGAAATAATTTTTATAACTAATTTTTTTCTTTTTAACATATAAAAAGCCTCCAATCCGAATAACGTGTAATTATTACTTACTGTATTTTTCTTTCAAGAACTTAAATTGTTGCTTAATCAACACTCCCTCATACAAATTCCTCCTCTTCCGATTATATATAAGGAGCATTCCGTCAGACAAAGGCACCCGATTTAATAACAAGAACACTCCGTTATTTTCATTGGTTGAATAGCAGTATCCTCTAATTATATTTTAACAAATTCTTTTGATTTTGTATATGTGCAGATGTGACTATTTTTCAGGTGGCGGTTTATGGAAAAGACAAAAAAAAGAGGCAAGGCGGCGTTGCACCGTTTTGCCTCTTTTGATTATGAAAATTATTTGCCGAGCTTATTGTAGATTGAATTTACGGTTCTGTTAAGCTTACGGGCGATGTTGGTTACCACGGTTTCAACTGCGGTGGGGGTGGTGTCCTCGATAACGCCTGCAGCTGCAAGGGCGGCGCGGAATGCTTCAACAGCGGCATTCCATTCGGCGGTATTAACGATGGTTTCACCGAGAAGCGTATCAACCACAGCCTTTGCGGACTCTACAGCAGCTCTCTTTTCTGCAGGAATAGCCGTCTTGTCGGCAGCTTCCCAAGCCTCAAGATAGAGGTTGAGGGTATTTGTGAGTCTGCCCTGATTGAACTGAAGATATTTTTCGGGATTTGAATATACGTTCTTCATATTTCTGTCAGTCATAATCTCGAAAGCCATCTGCAAAGCCACGTCGTTATAGGGAAGAAGCTCGTGAGCCTGATTGCTGATATACCAGGTTGTGCAGGGAAGAAGACCTGCTGTGGCATCCACGGTGCCGTCGGGTGAAATGTGGTTATGAGTGGGATCGTCGCAATACGTACCCTGAGCCACATAGTCCTCGGGGAATACTGTACCGATGTCTGCAAAATATGCCCCCATTGAAGCGGAGGTAGCGTGAACTATACCGTCACCGTTTGTCTTGTTCCAGTCTCTGCAAAGGGGGAACATACCCGTGCCGTAGCAGCAGATATCGAACACCTCACAGCCTGTAGCCTTGAGAGCAAATATATTATCAGCAAAGTTTGCTCTTGCCATCATATATGCATCAGCCTTTTCGCGGATGAGCGTATATTCATCTGTCTCGAGCCACTTTGCGCGGGCTTCTGCATAGTAATCCGTAGGACAAAGAGCCCACAGAAGAGTGGTGGAGCGCACGCCTGCCTCAACAACACCCTCGGCAAGAGCCGCAAGAGCACTCTTGAGCACGTGATCGGGAAGAAGTCTCAGAATGATATTGATGAAATATGAAAGATAGGTATCACCTAAGAGAGTTACAAGCAGCTGCTCATAAAGAACGTCATCATCATAAAGCACGCTGAGGTTGCCTGTGAAGATGTCACCGATAATATCGGAGCCGTCAAGAGCGGGAACAACGAATTCAACCTTTTTGAAAAGCTCGTAATCCTCGGGATATTTTTCAAGATAGTTTGTGCCGATGGCACCGCCGAGACTGATAAAGCAGGCGCTTATCTGATCGGCACCCGTCTGAGGAATAACAACGTTATGGATATAGTTATGAAGATTCTCTGTTTCGGTCATAACGTCACCGAAGGAATCGTATCCGAAATAGTAAACGTTGTCGCCGCCTACTATATCAAGAAGTCCCTCAAGAGGAAGCAGCTTGTAATAATATTCAAGCAGCTCGGGGCTCATCTGTCCCATAGGATATTCATAGCAGGGCACCTCAACGGGAACGTCATAATTACCCTCGGCATCCTTATGAATATAGGGAAGTCCGTCATAGGCACCTGCCTTCATTGCCTCGGAAAGTCCCATATCGGTTCTGAACATCATAGAAAGAAGCATCGGTCCGAGTGCCTTTTTAACAAGAGCCATAACGTCAAGCTCAAGCGGCCAGCCCGTGCGGTAGGTTCCGTCGGAATCAATAACTCTGTTACCGTTTTCGTCAAGAACGTAGGTATCATTCTGGCTCATACCGTGAATGATAACAACGGGTGTCTCGGTGTCATAATCGGGCACGTAGGAATTCTTTGCCGCCGAAACGCTGACGGAAAAAAGGCTGATAATGATTGCGGCACTGAGAACAATGCTGATAATCTTTTTCATAAACAAAACTCCTTTACAGCTTAGTTTATGAAGATTTTAGCACAAGCCCTCTCTTTTCTCAATAGGTTTTTAACAAATCATTAACATATTTTTATGCCATAGGGCTTTTGCCTGTCCTGTTTCGCCACCATACACCATCGGGCAAAGAAAACCAAGGCTTACGCCTTGCGATTACCCCCCCCGGTTTATCCGTTCCGCATCTTTTTTCCTGTTCCCTTTATTAAAAAGGTGCTGTAATGAGTTGGTTTACTAAGGACACAAAAAGAGGTAATGCGGACTGAACATCCGTATTACCTCTCATTTTCAGCACTTGCGCCTTTGGCGGTGAGTAAGTGCGCATTTATTCTTCGGACGGTTCAGTGATATTCTGCCTTACGCCAGAGTGATCTTATTGCCTTACGGCAATAGTGATATTGAAGCATTCGGCTTCAGTGATATTTTATTCGCCAATAAACTGCCGAAGCGAATAACACTGTGCTAAGCACAATAAAACTGCGAAGCAATAAAACTCGCCAAAGGCGAATAAAACCGGCGTTGTATCCTTACGGGTACAACGCCAATTCGATCTTTGCTTTTTTGTCTTCCCTTTTATTTGTACTGATAGCATCTTACGTAGTCTACCGTGAGAGCCGAGCAAAGGTCGGGATTCTTGTAAACATCCTCATTCACGCCCACGGAGATAATGAGATAGAGAGGCACCTGACAAACACCGCCGAAATCGGTTCTTGCGGTTTCAACGCCGTTTATATAGAAAATGTATCCGTCCTCGTTCCATTCCACACCGTAGGTATTGAACTTATTATAGGGATCGTCCACATAGAAGGCACCCTGGTTTTCGCTTCTGTGAGCCTCCTCATAGGAATCCACGTGGATTGTGTGATATACACTGCCGAAGTCGGGAGAGTCCTGATCAAACGCTGTCTTGGTTTCGAACACGTCCACCTCTGCGCCCGTTATACCGCCGTCGGTATCATCATCCCACATTCCGTCTGTCAGAAGCCAGAAGGCAGGGTTGAGTCCTGCTCCCTCGGGAAGAATACATCTTATCTCGAAATAGCCGTAAAGCTGCTCATAGCCCTTGTGATCGCCCGAATAATTCTTTGCAGGATTGGTTTCCATACCGTAGGAATAGAAGCCTGCGCCCTTTGCGCCGTCCTCCTTATATTCCACGGTGATCTGCATACAGCCGTCCTCGGTGAAGCTTACCTGATCGCGATTCCAGTAGGCAACGTCACGAAGCTGGGTATCCTCTGCGCCGTAAACATAGTGTCCCTGCCAGATCTCGGTATCAAAGCCACCGTCGAATTCATCCGACCATACGAGCTCGAATTTGTCCATATCGATGCTGTCCTTATAGGGGGTTATGGGTGTGTCAAGCACCACGGAGCCCATAAGCTGAAAAAGCACGGTAAAGAGAGCCGCCATACTTTTGAAATCAAAGGCAGCAAATGCGCTCATAAGCTTGCCCAGCACAACGGGGATTCCCTCAAGGGATGCTATCTGCCTTGCGGCAATAAAAGAAAATAAGCTTTCCATATCAATTTCTCCTTAAAAATTATGCGATAAATTATAGCACACTGTAAAAGCAGGGTAAAGCACAGCTTCCGTAAAAGCCTACAGACTTTTCAGCTTATTTACCACTGAGAATCCCACGTCCACAGCATCCGCGCTGTAGCAGGAGAAGAGCTCATCGTTTCTGAAAACACCCACGGTGTCGAGCTCATCCGCTATGTCGTCAATGGATTCAAAAATACGGCAGTCATCACAGCAGGTGTCGGCAATAAGAACCGCGGTGCCGTTTATCACCGTTGTTTTACTGTCGGCGGCAAGTGAAGCGACGTCAGCCGACAGCTCGCCCGTGTCGGCGGAGCATCTGCAGGAGATAACAAAGGAGCGGAAGCCCTTTACCGCAATAATATCAATGGTCTTCTCAAGGGCACTTCCCACGTCAAAGGATACCTCGGCTCTTACCTCGTCAAAATACCCCGTTTCGATAAGCTTATAATATACGTAAAGTCTGAAAATAAATTCATTATCCGTCAGAAGCTTTTTAACCATTGGCGAGGTGCAGACAAAGCCGTTGTCGGTTTTTCCGCATATAATCATTTTTTCGTCAAGCCTTTCGAGGATGTCAAAGAAGCTGTTATACACTTCCCTTTTGTCCTCGGGAGCGGTAATGCACAGATTGTTATAAAATGCGCAAAGCTCCGTTCTCGTTACGCTGACCTTGATCTTTCGGGCATCAATAAGAAAAAGGCTGAAATTTCCCGTAAGGCTTCTGATCTTCTCATCCACTATGTCACAAGCGTTTATTTTAAGCGAAACCGTATATGAGCTGTCATAGGAAAACTGATAGTCCTCACAGCAAAGCTCTGCCGAAATGAAGCCTGTAATGAGCTTTTCTATGCTGTCCTTAAAGTCTCTCGGAAGCTTATATTCAAATTCCCTTTTGTTTTTAACGTCACACCGGCTGAGGTCTATACTGAAAAGCAGGTCGGGGGAGATCTCCTTGATAAAGCTGCAAAGTGCATCCCATCTTTCCTTTAATTCTCGACTTTTTTCAACCTCGCAGTCGGCTGCCTTGAAAAAGCTTTCCCATACATAACAGCAGGTTTCGCCCAGCTGCGGCTCCTCATAGGCGGAGCGAAGTCCCCTTGCAAGGAACAGATCGTCCGCAAAAAGAGAGGGCTTAAAGGGTATATAGCTTACGAAGCGGCTCTTTTCGCAAAAGGCGGTAAAGCTCTGCTCCTCGCCATCAAAGCGGAAGGACGGAATTTCGGGAAAAGCGGTAAGCGCAGCGACGAACAGCTCTCCGCTTTTGATAGCGGCATCTACAGAGTCTGTTCCCTCAAGTCGGGTGGAAAGATATGTTCCGAGGAATTCGGAAGAGGTGCTTTCATATAAATGCGGCAGAACCTCTGCTCGGTCACCGAGCTCCCTTTTCAGTTCATCGGTAAAGCTCACCGCCTCATCTGTGCTTTTCTTATCGTGAAGCACTCTTAAGCTTATCCCCGTTTGCAGCTCGTGGCTTTCCGCAAGCGCCTTGACATAATTCAGTGCCGCTGTCACCTTTGTCGGCTTGAGCTTTTTACTGTAGTCAATAAAATACAGCACACGGGCAGGGTTTATCATAATAAGCGGGGCTGCATTGGCAAAAAGCCTTGAGGGAGAATTATCCTGCGTGTCAAGAGGAGCGGCAATTGAAAGGTCATCGGAATATGTAAGAATAAAGGGGATATTCTTTACTATATCCTCATCCTTTGCCTTATAATCCGTAAAGGAGAATGCCTCAATAACGGGACAAAGCAGGCTTGATATTTTGTCAATTATATCCGTTCTCTTCCTGAGCTCCTCAGGGGGGAGCTTTTTTGTGAGAATACGGATGAAGCTGTTTTTATAATACTTAAAAAAGCTTATGGCGCTCTTTTTTATATCCTCGGATAAAAACGGAGCCACGGAAATTGCAAACGCCTCGCAGACGTTTTGCGTCTCCTTGTCAAAGGAGCACATAGCTCTCAGCTCATCGGTATATCGCATAAGCTGCTGAAAATCTGAGCCCTTGTAGGTCTTATAAAAATGCTCGTGAAGCTTGACGGACATTCGGTCAAGCTCGTCAAGAGCCGAAAGCTGTGCTTCATCGGGAGCATTCCAGGCAGCACAGCCGTTTTGTGTCCAGTAAGCCGCCGTAAGCCCCATAGGTATCGAGGAATGTACTATGCAGGGATGACGGCGCGCGGCGGAGTCCTTATTGGAGCTTTTAAGAATACTGTAATCCTTCTCCTCGAGAACAGACCAGCCGTCGGCTATTTTTTCGATATTCCAGCGCCGATGCTCATAATACGCCGTTTTTTTCACAATATCCGAAGAGGAAAGAAGCCCCTGGGCCATTGCCGCCGCCGACTCCGGCTTGTCAAGCTCAAGGGTAATGCCGAGGCTGTGAAGTCTGTATAACAAGGCAAGCGCACTTGCCATAGAGGAATCGGCAGAATAGCGGTCAGCTTCAAATGCCTTCTTTTTCTCTTTGATTCCCGAAAGAGTACCGTTCCACAGAAGATGGATGTTGAATGCCATGCGCTGTAAAAATCTGAACCTCTCCGAGGCTTCAAAATCTCCGCGCACTCTGACGGGCACAAGAGAGCCCTCACGGCAGCTCTCATCATTTTCAAGGTCGCAGAAGGGCTTTCCGTTTTCGTCCTTTTCTCCGAATACCACGTAGCTGAAAACTCTGTCCTTGTCCTCTCCCAGCACCAGCCTTGCTGTGCGGGCAATACTGTAATTCAGCTTATCCTTGCCCATAGCGCAGAAAACGTATCTGAAATCTCTGTCCGACTCCCTTATAAAGCCTCTTAAAACCGATTCATTGGTAAAGGAATCAACTGCCCCGTCGGTAAGGAAATCAATTTTACGGAATTCAACCGATGCGTATGGCTCATACTGCGCGAAGCCTGAGCTGTCATTGTCAATTTCAAAAAATTTCTCTATACCCTTTCTTTTTTCAAGAAAGCGCTTTTTATCGTCATCGGGTGTCTCTGAAACGACGGTAAAGCGGGGATAAAATCCCTCGATCTGCAAAAGCTGAGAGGCAATATCAATAAACGTGCCCGCATAAAGACCGCCGCCGCAAAGAAGAATGTTCACATTTTTTGCCGCCCTCGGCACGGGGCAGTCAAAACGGCTTTCCGTCACCGCATCGGCAGATGGCTCCAAGTCTTCCCCGTAAAGAGAATCCTCGGCATAATTATAAAGAGGATAGTCACACAAAAGACCTCTTACACCGTTGTGTATACCTGCCGTGCATTCATAGCTTCTTTGCATAGCCTCTCTCACGGCAACCGTATCAGCACTGAGCTTTTTTGCAGCCTGCGAGATCTCAAGTCTTTTTATAACATAATCAATTGCCGTTATAAACTCACTCAGATCAAGAAATCTTACATCGTCCTGCATTGTAAGGCTTCTTTTGATAATATCCGCAAGTGACTTTCTTACGCTTGAATCCTCGTTCTCCTCACAATCCTGAAACATCAGTGAGCCGTCAATCTGTGCGCTTATTTCATTATATCTTTTGGAAAAATATTTACCGTAATCCGTGTCCTCTCCCTCTTCAAGGAAAAGGATATTACGGGCACCTCCATTCTCGTCCCGATTGATAACAACGGAATAGAAAAGGCAGGCGCCTATGCTGAATATATCATATTCGGTCTTTGCGACGGGATCTGAGCGCAAAAGGGGATGGCGGAAGCCTGAGGTGCCTGCGAAGTCAATCTTATCGGCAGACATCCGCGTAAAGGTATTCGTATCGAAAAGAGAGACTCTTTCGGTTACTCTTCCGTCCTCCTTTTTAAGTCCGAAGTTCCCCGGAGTTATGTCAAGATGGCATACGGGCTCAGCTCCGCTGTGAAGCATCTGAACAGCAGCGGCAAGCTCCCTCAGAGCCTTGAGGATAAAAAGAAGATTCGCGGACTTGTTTTTATTTTTTCCCGTTTCATCGGTAATTCTTTTAAGCTCATCTATGAACGGAACAATCTCCATATTAAAGGGAGTCCAGAAATAATAAAACTGTTCCTTAGTGTCGCCAAGTCCTTCAAATATCTGATACTCGGGCAGTCTTTCAAAGGAGTTTAAGTTGCTGTTTCTGATTTTTCCCACCTCAAGCATAGAAGCATAATATCTGTCTCTTGCCTGAACAAATGCTTCGTTTGTGAGCTTACCGCCCAGCTTCAGCTGATTATTTTTCTTTTTATCGGCGGCATCCCTTGTTCTTGTGATGTTAAAGGCGCAGTCGTGATCATTATCGTTGTCATAGGGATAAAACTCCTTGAGAGTTCCCGGAACTGCAGTCCCGTCTCCCGATAAGGCAGTGCATACTGCTCTGTAGCAGACAGCCGAGCCGCCGCGACCGAGAAATCTGCCTATAACAAATTCCCGTTCAACAGCCCCGTCCTTGCTTTTGAGCACCAGAGATTCGCCCTCATTAAGAACATCTCTCTTATCCATTGAAAATCCCCCTTTTCATTGGTTTATATTAAAGTGTAAAAACGTACAGTCATCCTGATTTTCTGTTGCCTTTACAAACTCCGTAACAAATTCCATATCACTGTTACGGATGGCATTTTTAAGATCTGCGTTGTTAGCGCGGCTTCCCTCCATAATCCGCCAGAAGCCGTCCGTGCAAAGGAAAACCGAATCAAAATCGGTATCATCATATATTTCAACCGCTGTTTCCCGCTCTGCCCCCTCTGTCATTGTGCTGACGGGAATGAAGCGTGAGGTATAGCAGGCGGAATCCAGCTGTCTGATATTCTTTCCGTTGTCAACGGTATAAATACAGCTGTCCCCCAGATTAAAGGTCATAAGCTTTTTCAGCCCCTTATGGTGGCATATAAAGCTGAGGGTGCTTGAGTAGGAGGTGGGCTCCGTGTTTTGCTCAAGTGCCAGCTTTTTCAGCTGAGATCGGATATATCTTACTATGACGGCTGCCGCCTTTTTCGGAGGCAGACCGAAAAGATAGTCAGCCTCCTCAATAACGGCATCTCCGATTATGCGGCAGACGTATTCTGCGCCGTATGCGCTGTTTTCGCATTGACTCACACCGTCTGCCACGGCAACAAAGGAAATTTCGTCCCTTACGTCGGAATATGTGAAATCCTGATTCTTACCCTTTATCACGGAGGGCTTTGAATAGGAATTGATATGCTCGTTTATCGCTTGTGTGTAAATTGTTTTCACTCCTTTAATTATCATACAGCGCTGCAAGGCAGGTGCGGTAGGTCATATATACAGCCACAAGATCCACAAGGCTTGAATGGGATATAGGCTGGAAGTTTGCTTTTATAAGCACCTCGTTTATGCCACTGAGCTTCATTTTGTCTGCTCTTATGGGCAGCTCTGCGCAGAAATACTTATAGAAATCGTCGAAGCTTTTAAGCTTGCGCCGTAAGGCCGCTCTCTGAATTTCATCACCGCTTGCCTCTTCAGCTTCGCCTGCAACATATCTGCAGTATGCTCCGAGAAGCGCGTTTCGGGATATTACATACTCTTTTTCCGGATCATCGCTGTCAGGTCTGAAATAGTCATCTGTAATGGCTAATCTGATCTTATTAACCGCCTCCATCAGACGCTTTACCTTGGGAGAATCTGCCTTCTGAGGATTATATACTATGCTTCCGGGAGGATATTTTCCTGTTGTATTCAAGGGAACAAACTTAAATTCGATAAGCTCCCGTGAGATGTCCGATTCATTGAAAAGCTCGTAAAACTTCTTTGCGGTTTTCTGCTCCAAGGAAAGCTGATGCTTACCCTGCCAGCCTCTGCCGCAGTAGATGCTGCACCAATTCTCACAAGGCTTACCTTCATGTTCGCCATAGCATTTTCCCCTGCACTCTCTGTTGCAGATCGCTCTTTTCTGCTCAAGCGTCAGCACGGCGACAGTCTTCTCTTTGCCGTCCTTTGTTTTGAAGCTTCTGACGGCGACACCCGACACATACTTTTCGGCTTCATCGGAAGTAAAGCCCTTTGAAAGGGGGAAATTCTCACAAGAAAGGAAGGGATCCTCAAAGGAGCAGACAATGTTGCTTATAAGTCTGGCTCTGAATTCATCCTCCTCAAATGCCATCATGGGAATCACCACCGAGTCTGCGAATTCCTCGGTCAGCATTTCGCTCGCACCCTTTACCGCATATTTTTCAAGCTCTTCAATTACGGCAGGATCATCTTTTTTAATCTTTTCCTGCTCCTTTTTAACGTAGGCTATGGTGTTAAGAGCACGATAAAGTCTCAGGGCAGGTGTCAGATTAGCACCGGTAACATCTCTTTCCTTGCCCATATAGTAAAGATATATGATGTCCACAAAGTTGCGGTAGTTGATACCGTAGCCTGCAACGCTGTTCTCCGTCTCCTCTTCACCCGTAAGGAAGGAGTTGTTATAAAGGTCATAGAAAAGGCACTTTGAAATATCGGTGTCTCTTGCAAGAGAATTATTGTAGGTCAATTCAAAGGCAATAGCGAAAATATACATATTTGCTCTGCCCTTCTTCTGACTGCCGAAATCCACACGGGCAAACTGATGGGCAAGCTTTGCAAGACGGCAGCCCTTTGCATTATAAAGCTTATCAAAATCCTCGAAGCTGAGAGTCCGTGCCATATTCTCAAAGCTTCCGCCGTAGCTCTCATTACAAAGCTTTGTGATCTCGGGGCTCCAGAAATCGTCGGCAGTGGCAATTCGCGTAACCTTTTTTCTGAATTCGTCCTTTTTCTCTGTTATCTTTTCTTTCTTCGAGATCTCGCTTTCCATTCTTGAGAAATCTCCGCCGTATTCCTTGTCGCAGATTGCTTTTATCTCGTCGCTCCAGAAATCGTTTTTCTCAACCAGCTTTTTAAAGTCCCAGGGAGAATACTTTCCCTTGTCGGAAAGTCTTATAAACTTCAGCTCGCATCCTATGGCAAAGCCGCCGCCCGACCTTACGGGGATAAAAAGGCTACCGTCACGGAAGCAGTGAATAAACTGTCTCATAATAAGAAGAGAGATTATTCTGCTCTTCTCTTCTGACGTGGCGTTCTCATTCCAGTTATCGGCAAAGTCCCCGAGAAGCTCCTCATTAAGGAAGGACATTCTTCTGATTACAAGACGGGAGATATAATCAACGGGGGATTTATAGCCATCCAGTAAGCCGTTCACGGCTTTAAAAAATATTTTATTTGTCTCATAATCCCTGGGCATACCTTTTACTGCATCCAAAAATTTCATTATAACCTGCCGATATTCGGGACCTACAGTAAAAAAGTCGGGATCTGAAGCATACAGCTCTTTTATTTCCTTGCTTTGTTCCTTTAATATATTGAAAAGCTCATTATGTTGTGATATAATGCTATTGTAGGTTCCCTTAGACGCCACGCGTTGATAATTCCTATTAAGATTATCCAACAATGTGCAACAATATTCACAAGGCACGAAATTGATTTCCGACGGCAGAGATTCATTAACCGATGTCAGAAGCTTGGTATACTCAAAAACAGAAATAGGATTGCTCATAAAGACACCTCGTATTTTTCAGAATTTACTCTTTTTACAGAGTATTTGCAATATAAATATAACATATATAAATATTCTTGAACAAGGGGGAGATTTTCACAAAAAATCCCCCCTTTTTATTGTATATTTTCACTTATGGTAAAATTTTCTCATAATAAAAACGTCGGGCATACCCCGAAAGGAGCTTAATTATGGGTACAATATTTACCACAGAAACAATACGCAAGGAATTACAACGACTGGACAAAATCACGGGCTATAACGGAGCCGGCCTTGAGATCCGAATGTGCACGGGCAAATCCCGTCTCGGATATTTTGCCTGGCCTCGAAAAAGCTCTCCTTATTTCGGCTTCAGCACCACATATTTTGAAAACGAAGATTTCCCCGATGCGGAAAAGATTGCAACCGTCAGACACGAATACGCTCATTATATGGACTTTATGGAAAACGGCTATTCATCTCACGGCGCATCCTGGAAGAAATGCTGTGCAAGAATCAACGTAAGCTCCTCCCGCTGTCTGCAAAAGGCAAGCGTGGAATTTCATAAGAATCAGGAAAAGCAGATGAGTGAAAAGCAGCAGATGATAAAGAATGGCGCACAAAAGCTTTCTGAGGGCATAACGCTGACACACCCCAAGTTCGGTACGGGAACCGTTATCAGCATATCGGGCGACACCGCTGACGATACTGCACGGATAAGCTTCGACAAGGTTGGTGAAAAGATTATGTCCCTTGAATGGATATGCACAAATCTCCTGCCGAAGACCTCATAAAATAAAGAGAAAAGGATAGAGAACGTAAAAATTCTCTATCCTTTTCCTGTTTGTGCAGTTTTACTGCAGTCTGCTTAAGAAGCAACAGCAGGTCCCATTAAGAAAAAGACAGCTCTTCTCCCTGTGACTGATAATATGAAAGCTCTTCCTCGTCGGAGACTCTTAGGGTGACGGTAGTAATCCGAACCATGCCTGAAATCAAGCCCTTTCAGCGCTTTTCGGCGTTTCGGCTTTGAAAGGCGTCAGCCTTTCGGCACCCTCAACAACCAAAAATCATCTGAAAAATCTTTGATTTCAGGTCG
>JAZOOE010000193.1:0-21422 GCA_045654865.1 Acutalibacteraceae bacterium
CATTTTTTATAAGAGCATCTCCCAACGCCAGCCTTTCGCCCGTAAGCTTATACTTCAGCAGAAGCGTCTGCTCGGCAGTGGAAAAGCTGCCGAAATCCTCGGCGGCACGGGGGTATTTCTCCTTTATCACGGGAGTAATGCCGTCATAAAATTCGCGGGCTCTGCGGATGCAATCCGTAAGGCTTTCACGGGTAAGTATTTTATTGAAAAATTCGATATTGAGATCCCGTATCCCTGTATCAAAGCCCTTTTTTTTCAGCTGAGCCGACAAAAGCGGCAGGGAAAGATAGGGAGAATTGGGAGTCCACTGAGGGGGATAAAGCAACAGAATTTTCATTGATTCTATAAATACCTTTCATTTATGGTCAAAAAAGCTGACAGCCGCTTTTTCAGGGCTTTCGGTGACGTACCCGACGAGGGAAATGACAGCTCACAAAAAAGCTGTGCTCAGCCGTACCGCCGACGTCCCTCAGCGGTTGATCTTATCGGATACGGTAGTGCCCGTCTGACGTATATAGGTACAGCTGCTGTCCTTTCTGCCGTACCAGGCAATCACCTTTGCAAACATTTCGCGGCTTTCAAAGGGACGCGCCTTTATTTCAAGAGCTCTGTCCGATTTTTTAAGAGCAGCGCTCTTACCGTCAAGAAGCGCATTGAAATATTCGGAGAAGTTATACTCCTCTCTGAAGCTGAAGCTTTCCCCGAAGGGAGTCTTCATCATTTTTTTCTGGAATGAGAACAAGGCGTCAAATTCATCACGGGGAGCGCCGAAGCTCTCAAGGAATTGTCTTATCTCGCTGTAAAAATCCTCGGCTTCACACACACAGCTGAGGTATATGAATTCCTCAAAGGGCCATTGAACCGTGCCGAAGCGCTCGTCAGAGCAGCTGAGCGTGCCCCTTGAAGCAAGCACGTCGTCAAGATAGCCTCTGACCTTTTTATAGGCTCTGCCCGCTACGGTGTCCTCATTTTCAGAGCACCATAAAAGCAGACGGCAGTAAAAATCTCTGTAGGAGCAAAATCCCTCGTTATAGAAATAGAGGGCAAAGAACTGTAAAAGTCCCATATGGTGGAACGCCTGAACCGTATAGGAAAACAGATTCATTTTCTTCCACTCGTTTTCATCCATAGAATACGTGGAGGTCACGACGCTTGAGAATTCCTCAATGGTATCATTCTCATCAGGCTCGCGGTGAGGCTGATTGAGAGGGATGTGAGAAGTTTTTATTTTAAAGCGTTCAACGTAGTCAGGTCTTCCCATAATCGAGCAGGGCAGCCACTCACAGTTGTGTATGTAAATAGAGTTGTGCTGTCCCAGCCTTAAAAGCTTATCAATACCCGAGACTATACTCTCATAGGTCTCACCCGGAAGTCCGAGGATCAGCTCCGTATAGGTGGCAATTCCCGCCCTGTTATACATATTCATAAGCTGAGAATAGCTTTCGATGCTGATATTCTTTCTGCCTATGTTTTCAAGCACCTCGTCGTTCATTGACTGAAATGAAAGGGTGATTCCCTTGTTCATTTCCGCCTTTTCAAACTTCATACCGATGTTGAACACGGTCTCGTTGCTGTTTTTTGCATAAGAGGTCTGAAAGCCTACGGGATAGCCGCATTTTTTCTTTGACTCGATTATCCTGTCGGCAATCTCCTCGTCACGGGGGAACATACCGAAGTTTGAATCCGCGGAGCCGAGTCCGAATATCTTATGCTCGGTCATCCATTCTATCTCACCGTAAATTCTCTCAAGAGGGAATTTTCTGATCTTTGACTTCATATTGCTCCAGTCGCAATAGGCGCAGGAATTGGGACAGCCTCTTGAGGTCTCTATAAGAGCCATAAAATCCTTTTCGGGATGCTCCTTTATTATTTTGTCAAAATATCCCGTAAGATAGGGCGACGGAAAATCACACTCAGAGGAGATCATTTCGGGATTTGTGAGAATTCCCTTTTCTGTTCTCATTGAAATTCCGGGAATTTCACAAGCCTCCTCAAGTCCGAGAACGGCCCTTAAAAGCCTTCTGAAAATAATCTCGCCCTCACCGTGAAGAAGATAGTCGATATAAGGGCATTCCTCAAGAAGAGCTCCTCCCGGTGACACGTGATGACCGCCGAATATTATCACACATTCGGGGTATTTCTCCTTTATCATCCGCGCAAGAGTCTTATTGTAGCTGAAATTCCATATATAGGTGGAAAAGGCGGCAACCGAGGGAGCTGAAATTCTTTTCAGAACATCGGAGGGAGTCTCTCTGAGGAAGAATATCTCCTCAAGACAAAAGGCATCTCCCACGTCCTTGTCCGCCAGCGCATAAGCCGACAGCTGTCCCGCTGTATACGGAATATGTGCGGACCTTCCGTAAGAATAGTTCACCTGAAAAAAATATAATTTCTTCTTCATTTCCGCACCTCCTGTGTTTTTTTTGCAGTAAAGCTCAGCCATCACTGCTCAGTGATCAGCCTGATTTTTTCTCTGGAATTGGTACAAAGGGTTGCGCTTCTTCTTTTACCGTACCAGATTATTTCTCGGGCGTAGGTTGCCCAATCGTAAATTTTCTTTTCCAGCTCTATTTCAAGCCTTATGCTTTTCTTTTCAAGAGCTGTATAGTTGTCCTCGTAGATGTTTTCAAAATAGTTATAGAAATCATAGTCGCTTTCTACCGTAACCGTCTCCTGAGAGGGGTATCTGATAATATCATTCTGATACTTAAAGAGGCTTTCGGCAATATCCGAGGGAATTCCCAGAGTCTCAATAAAGCCTCTGATCTCACTCTGATACTTTTCCTTGTTGTAAGCCATATCAAGGAATGCGCCCTCCTCAAAATACCAGCCCACGGGACTGAAAATATCGTTCTGATAGCACCAGTCCGAATACTCGGTGTCACGGGTTTTCTCTCTTATCATATTGAACAGAGAATAAAGATAGCTGCCCTCGTCTGAGTATATGTAATCAAGAAGCCTGTTGTAAAAGTCATAGTAGGAAATACCCTTTTCATATCGGCAGTATACAGCGAAGCATCTGAGAAGTCCCAGATGGTGGAAGGATTGCAGGCATACCGAGAACATATTTGCTCTCACCCACTCCTCCTTTGACATATCCTTGGTTTCAACAACCACGTCGTAGTATTCCTGAACGCCGTTGAAGTTTGCGGGATAGTGAATACCGTGAAGAGGAACTCTCTCCCAGCGGATTCCGAATTTTTCCTTGTATTCGGGCCGGGCAAGAGGAGCGTTGCAGTAGACCTGACAGGTGTAGACCGTCATGGAGTTGTGCTGTCCTGCCTCAAGCAGATAGCAAAGCCCCTCACAGAAGGACTTGTAGGTCTCACCGGGAAGTCCTAAGATAAGCTCGGTGTAGGTGGGAATTCCCTCTGCCGTATAACGGGCATTGAGCTTTGTGTAATATTCAATATCAAGATTTCTTCTGCCGATGTTTTCAAGCACCTCGGGACTTATTGACTGATAAGCAAGTGTAACACCCTTGTCCACACCGTTGGAATTGAGAAGCTTGCCGATTGCAAACACAAGCTCGTCGCTGTTCTTTGCATAGCAGGGCTTGAAGATTCCCGGATACCCCGTGGAGTTATGACAGTCAACAACGTACTGCGCAACCTCCATATCACGGGGAGAGATGCCGAAGTTTGAGTCGGCGCAATAGCAATAGGCAATTTTATGCTCACTCATCCACTTTATCTCCGCCTTTATCTTGTCCATGGGGAAATAGCGGATCTTCTCGGTAAAGCACCAGTCGCAGAATGCACACTGATAGGGACAGCCTCTGTTGGTTTCAAGGGTTGCCTGAAACTCGATGGTGGGATAATCGGTGACCATCTTATCGAAATATCCCGCAAGATAGGGTGAGGGATATTCCTCAAGAGAATAACAGCCGTCGCCTCTGCCGTTCATAATACACTCACCGTCTTTGCGGTATGAGATATTGGGAATATCCGAAATATCTCCCTTTTCAAAGCCCCACAGCAGCTGCTTGAAGATTCTTTCGCCCTCACCGTGAACCAGCACGTCAATGAAATCATTATCCTCGAGCACCGTGGTATCAAAGGGGATATTGTGACCGCCGAATACGATATGACAATCGGGATAAAGCTCCTTTACCTTTCTTGCGAGAGCCTTGTTGTATTCCATATTCCAGACGAAGCAGGAAAAGCCCACGACGAAGGGATCCCTGATTCTTTTAACTGCCTCGTCGGGAGTCTCTCTTAAAAAGAGCAGCTCTCCGAGACTGAAACTTTTTTGTATTTCTTCATCAGCGAATACGTAAGCCGCAATACATCCCGCGCTGTAGGGAAAATATGCGATACGGTCGCTGTAGGTAACGTTTATCTGTGCAAGATATACATTCTTCATATATACACCCGTATTTAAAAATAATTATTCAAATTATTATAACTCTAAATAAATAAATTATCAAGTATTAATATTTTATATATGACAGTATCCCCGATACACGGTGCCCGTCGGACGAATGCCGACGCTCCGCACAGCAAGCAAAGAACGAAAAACGTCCTCAAAAAAAGCGAAGCCTCCGTAAGCTCCGCCTCTAACGCCGGGTATAAAAAAGCAAAAAAACGGGGGTGCCCGTCTGTCACGAGCATCCTCCCGTTATTTTGTCTGATACAGTAAGCTCAAATTAAGAGTCATCCGTTACGTGGACTCGGTAGGCCCTCTGCCCTCTTGCCCCAATATGCCGCAAGAGACTCATCCTGCGGTGTGCCAAAGCCGTTTTCATAGCACAATGCAAGATTATACATTCCCGCGGCATAACCGCTCTCGGCGCTTTTTTTGTACCACAGGAAAGCCTCCGCGGGATTTTTCTCCGTGCCAAAGCCGTTCTCATAGCACAATGCAAGATTTTACATACCCTTGAAATAGCCGCCTTCGGCACTTTTTTTGTACCACAAGAAAGCCTCCGCGGGACTTTTCTCCGTGCCAAAGCCCTTACTGTAGTATGTACCAAGCTTAACCATTCCCTTGGCATCACCGCCCTCGGCTGCTTTTCTGAACCGGAAACGGCCTCCGAGGGATTCCTTTCGATACCGTTTCCCTCTAAAATATACTTACCCGGCTTATACATGCTCGCAATGTCGCCGCCTTGGGCTGATTGCCTCACAAGAGCAACCTCACGACTCAGAGACTCACTCGGATTCATAGCGCTCATTTTTCATTTTCCATTCATTTTTATGTATTTTTATACACGACGGGGAACCTCGTCTCTTTCATTTTCCATTCTGTTCCACGTCGGAAAAAATCACGCTTTTTGTCTCTTTGCAACAAAAAACAAAAGCCGCCGAATATCATCGGAATAATTTATCTTGAATATATTATAGCCGTATTGTATATTAAAATCAAAGGGTGACGGTAGTAACCCTAAGCACTTAACGGCTCAAATCAACATAAAAGGGAGACGGATTTATGATTTATACACCTATGACAAAAAAGGCATTATGCCTTTGCTTTGAGGCTCATAAGGAGCAGAAGGACAAAAGCGGTATGCCCTATGTTTTTCATCCTTTTTTTCTTGCATCGGGAATGGATGATGAATTTTCCGTTACAGCTGCACTTCTGCACGATGTTGTCGAGGATACGGATATTACCTTTGACGACCTCAGAGAAATGGAATTCCCCGAGGAGGTCATCACCGTGCTTTCTCTTCTGACTCATAATGAGGGGGTGTCATATGAGGACTATGTTGCGGCAATAAAGGAGAATGAAACGGCAAGAAAGGTAAAGCTTGCAGACCTTCGTCACAACAGCCTTCTTTCAAGGCTTGATTCCGTCAGTCAGAAGGATCTCGAAAGACGGGAAAAGTATCTCAACGCCATAAAATTTCTTGAGAATTAAAACTCGTTTTATGCCTGCAAGAAGCTCTTTTTTACTTCAGAATATGTGCAATGCTCACAAAAATAAACACTTTCTCTTGTGTAATATCTTCAGATGTTTTCGCTGTATGCCCATTGATTACAATGGGCATTTTATGCTATAATGATATATATATTAAACAGTATAACCACAATTCGGATGCACTCTGCCGCCGCTGTCCCTGCGGTGCTTGCACGTTGCTTTTCCGACAAAACACTTAATTTCAGAGGTGAATGAATGACACATATTCCGGCATCACTCAAGGAATCGCTTACCTCCGTTCTTCCCATCGCAGTGATAGTTATTATCTTATCCGTAACCCTCGTTCCTCTTGAGGCAGGGGTTCTGGTGCTGTTTTTATTCGGTACCATAATGCTGATTCTCGGAATGAGCTTTTTCACAACGGGCTCGGGCATATCCATGGAGCCTCTGGGAGACGGTATCGGAAAAAGCCTCGGAAAAAACAAAAAGCGATTTATCATTCCCGCTCTGGTATGCTTTGCGCTGGGATTTATTATAACCGTTTCCGAGCCCGATTTACAGGTGCTTGCAACTCAGGTTCCCACAATTCCCAATGCGGTTCTCATCTGCTGTGTGGGTGTGGGCGTGGGCATATTTCTGTGCATAACCTTTATACGAAACAGAAAAAATTATCCTCTGAGAACTCTCCTTGTTATATTCTACGCCGTCATCATCGCTCTCTCCCTTTTCGCCCCCGACGACTTCATCCCCACTGCCTTTGACTCGGGCGGCGTTACCACGGGCCCTATTACGGTACCCTTTATTATGGCACTGGGAGCAGGTCTTGCCGCAAGCAAAAAGGGTAAGCTTTCGGGTGAGCACAGCTTCGGTCTTGTTGCCCTTTGCAGCATAGGCCCCATCCTCTCCGTTATGCTTCTGAGCATCTTCTATAAGCCGCAGCCCGGCACGTCTGATTTTAATATAGCCGATGTTCACACAACAACGGATGCATTTTCTCTCTTTCTCAGAGCTCTCCCCGAATATGCTTTCGAGGTTGCCGTGGCGGTCGCTCCCATTGTCCTTCTCTTTGCCGCCTTTCAGCTTATTACAAAAAGATACCACATACACAACGTACTGAAAATGTCCGTAGGCTTCATATACACCTACGTAGGACTCGTGCTGTTTTTAACGGGAGCAAACGTAGGCTTTCTTCCCGCAGGCAGACTTATAGGCTCGGTCATAGCATCAGGCTCGTATAAATATCTGCTCATTCCCATAGGTATGCTTATGGGCTATTTCGTGGTTTCTGCAGAGCCTGCCGTCCATTCACTGAAAAAGCAGGTAAGCGAGATCACCAACGGTGCTATTGCACAGAAATCCGTTGCCCTTGCTTTGTCAGCAGGCGTTTCGGTGTCCGTGGGAATTGCAATGCTCAGAGTCCTGACGGGAATCCCTCTTATGCCCTTTCTTGTTGCGGGATATGCCCTGTCGCTCACAATAAGCTTCTTTGTCCCCAGTATTTACACGGGCATTGCCTTTGACTCGGGCGGCGTTGCCAGCGGACCTATGACCTCCACCTTTATGCTCCCCTTTGCTATGGGTGCTTGCGAGGCAACAGGCGGCAATCTTATGACGGATGCCTTCGGTATCGTTGCGCTTATTGCTATGGCGCCACTTATTACGATTCAGCTTTTAGGGCTGTATGAAAGAAGCAGACGCGCAAGAAAGATAAAGAAACTTCACGTAGAGATAAGCATGATAGAGGACGATATTGTTTTCTTCGGCGAGGAGGATGAGGCATGAGCAAGAAAATTATGGCAGTGCTGTCCATAGTCGGACTTGATAAGGGGAAAAAGCTTATGAAAAGCCTGAAGGACTTAAATGTCAGAGTTAATTTTCATACGGTAGGCTACGGCACGGCACCCACTGAAATGATGGATATATTCGGACTCGGCACCAACGACAAGGATATAATAATAAGCCTTGCCGCCGAGGATGACGTCAAGGATATGATGGCAAACTTCAGCACCGTCTTTGAAAGCCACTCAAAATACGGCGGTCTTATGATAATTCTGGAGCTTTGGGCGGCAAGCAGAGTTCTTACGGAAATACTCAATTTCAGTGACTCTCCACGAAATACGGAAAAAGGAAGCGGTACTATGAAAAACGAGCATCACAACAATCTCATTGTCATATCGGTCAACGAGGGCTTTACGGATGACGTAATGCACGTTGCAAAAAAGGCGGGTGCCACAGGCGGTACCGTTATAAAGGGCAGGCTTGCCGATATTGAGCAGTTCTCGGAATTTGTCGACACAAACATTGACGGTAACAGAGAAATAATTTTAATTCTCGCACCCTCGGCGGTAAGTCAGCAGATAATGTCCGACGTGAACCGAGATTTCGGACTCTCCTCCCCCGCAAACGGCATAATCTTCGCCGTTCCTACCCGTAAGGCATACAAAATATAAGAAAGCTTTTCCGATTCCCCCTCTGCGCCAAGCTCCGGGGGGATCGGTGTTTTATGTATACAGAAAAGAGCGCATCTGCCTCCGAACTGTCGGTAGGGTGACGGTAGTAATCCGAAGCAGATACGCTTTTTGTTATAGCCGTGCTTTTTTATTTTCCGAAGCCGCAGGACACTCGGCAAAAAGCCCGTCGTCGGCACTTCCCGAAGGCTCTGCCGTCAGCATTTTCCCTGTGTTGCTTCAATAATCTCGCGGCAGTCGGGAATCTCGGGATGGGCTTTGGCATAATCAAGCATTGCTCCGGAGGCCTCTTTATAAACGGACAAATGCAGACCTCTTTTTATCTTCCTGAATACCATTTTTCTGCACGCTTCATTGTCGGGATGTCGGGCGGCAAGCCTTAATCCGTATTCAAAGCTCATGCTCTGATGATAATAAACAGCCTCACTTATATAGTAGGTTGCAAGCTGAGCCTCATAATCCGCAGGATACTCAGCGGCAAGAATATGATTGATTTCGATTGCTCTTCTGATATATTCCCTTTCCTTACTGGCATTGTGGCGGAGCTCACGAAGTGAATAGGTCTCATACAGCACTATAAATTCGTTATAGGCATACGCAAGAGGAACTATATACCTTCCGCTATCGGCGCGGTATAAGTCCTCATAAAGCTGTACTGCCCTTGAAATATATTTTTCCGCACTTTCGGGCCTGCCCCAATTATAATAAAATCTGCCGAAGGAAAGACAGCTGTCCGCAAGCGCGGGGGCATTCTTTTCAAACACAGCCTCTGAAAGCCGCTCTCTTATTTCAACCACACGAAGATAATAAGTCTCGGCTTCGTCTTGTCTGTCAGGCTGTCGGGCATAAAGCTCTGCCAGCTCATAACAGCTTCTTGAAAGAAGCATATTAAAGGCCTCGGGATTTTCTCTTGCAAGCTCATCTCTTATTCTTACGGCTTCAAGAAAATAGCTCTCTGCGGCCTCCTGCTTTTTTTCAAGCCCCGAGCAGATAACTCCCAGCACGTGACTCATTCTTGCTCTTGATTTATCGTCTACACGAAATGCAAAATATTCCCAGCACTTTCTCGCCGTGGTATATGCCTCTTCACCCTTACCGCGAGCCAGAAGAAACCATGCAAAGTCAATGATTACGTCATGCTCTGCCTTTATGCTGAAGGCACGCTCCGTAATTTCGGAATATATGCCCTCGATATTGTCAAAGCCCGATTTATCCTCCTTGTCCATAGCAAGTAACCCTATATATGTTCTGCTTTCAAGGATATGCTGTCTTATGCGGTTTACTTTGTCCTCTCTGAGAACCTCGATTCCGGCATCCATAAGAGCAACATCTGAATTCAGGCGATCCTTCATTTCTTCATAGTTAAATAATTTTTTTGCTCTCTCAATGTCACCGGACTCAAAAAGTCGGTAAGCCTCCTTTTGTAAGGGTGTCAGACAGCCGCTTTCCTCATCACTGCACATACGCAGGCTCATTTCCAGAATACTGCCTCTGAGCTCTGCCACAGCCCTCAGAAGCTCCTTGCGCCTTGCGGTGAGCGCCTCATATTCCTTTCGCTTCTCGGGTGTTCTGTCATCCGTTAAATAGCCCTTTTTCATGGATAAATACAGCTCTTCCACCTGACGCAGCTCATCATTTAGCTGACAAAGCCTTTTGTTATTTGCAAATTCCGCAACGTTATCAAGGGACATGGCTTTTTTGCCGTCCACAAGGCAATCGTTGCCCTCGAAGCTTATTTCACATATATCAAGCTCGTGCAGCTGCAGCTTCATAAGAATACGCATAATAACAGTATCAATGTGCTCAAAGGTGCCGTAATAATGCCTGAATTCTTCTGAGAGGCTTTGTCTGAAGCAAATCAGCCCCTCATCAGCCTCCTCGGTCTCCTTGAAGTAAACGTAAACCTTGGGACGTCCCGTTCTGTTGAAACACTGCGTTGCCTCATAAAATTCCTCAAGGGTATATTTTCCCACCCTGTTAAAGAAAATAAAGAAGCACAGATCACATTCTCTTACAGCCTCATTTATAATCGCCTGCTTTCCGTAATAAGAATATGCATCATCCATAATTTCACACATAACGGGATCTATGGACACATCATAATTTTTCTCAAATTCTCTGCTGATTCTGTAAATGAAATTTTCAATTTTAAGCCGCTCAAGCTCAAGCTCCACAATAGATGAGCCTAAAAATATCTTAATCCGTTTTCTCATAATCACTCACATCTGCCTTTCCGAGCTTTTCTTTTTTACATAAAACATAAAAGCCGCATGACCTTACACGATAACGCTCCCGTATATTTCATAACACCGACAAGTCTTTTCTTCACGTTACATCATTTCAGTAAGGATTATTTTCTCCTTCTCCTTGATTGTACTGTATTTCACTCTGTTTTGCAAATGATAAAAGGGATCCGCAATTTCTCAGCAACGGATCCCCTGTCTTGTTAAATTTTAATTTGTGCGTGTAACGCTTTCTCTGATAGCGTGAACGTCGTCAACCAGCTGACCTACAGCATAAATGATAAAGGAGGAAATAATGAATATAAGTCCTCCGCCTGCCGCAGCACAGCCCAAAATGAATGCCTCGTCCTCATAGTCAATAAGTCCCCAGGCGGCACAGCCGAGACCGATAATAATTGCAAGTACACCGAGAGCGCACACAAGCTTTGCAACCAGACAGATCTTTCTTCCGATATTGGAATAAAGCAGTGAAAGCAAGCCCGCACCTGCAGGCTTTGGCTGATTAACGTAAGGCACGTTAGCTCCTGCAGCAAAGCCGCCCTGCTGGGGAGGATATGCAACAGACTTTGCCTTGAACTCCTCAACATAGCCGAAAACATTCATATCGTCAACCGAAGTTTGTCCGAAAGCATTTACAGTAAACTGCTTTCCCTCCACACGAAGAAATCTCTCAAACTCCGCGCCGTTTATGCCGTATCTTGCCGCAATATCATTTACCGTCATTTTAAATTACCGTCCTTTTTTATTTTTTTGCGGTATTACTCAGAGGCATACCGTAATTTGCTTTTATTATAATGCTGCGGGTATATCTTGTCAATAATACAAAATGATACTGCGTGTTACATTCTGCCGCCGTCATATCCCGGTAATCTTTCTTTTCTCGTTCGTATTGCCTCTTTTGAAGCAGAGCCCTGATAGCTGTGATCCTCTTCGAGTATATAAGGCACACAATCAAGCAGCTCGTTAAAGAAATTATGGAACATATTTCTTACGGGCACCGTAACGATCTGGGGAATCAATCCGAATTCCGTGTAAAACAGCATTTTTCTCATAAGCTGATTCGGTGAGCAAACACTTATCAGCTGTCCGAAATTATTTTTCTCATCAAAAAATATTTTCGAAGCCACAAAGCATTCGTCTGCGGTGTTATATACTCCGCTGTGATTTCGCTCGCCGTCATAAAGCGTATTGAAGAATTCACCGAATAAATGCTCCGAGGGTATGCCGATATTTTCAAGATACGTAACACCTGCACTGCTGAGGGACACCTCGTCGGCGACGCCGTCATAATCAAGATGTACGCTTCCGGGAACGTAAATTCTTACACCGAAGCCGAGGGCTGTTTTTTCACGGTAAAGCCGTGCCGCACAATCAAGACGGGCTGTGAACTCCTCTCCGGGGACTAAGCCGTCAACCAAGGGATGCTGAGCCGCCACCTCAATAAGAATGTCATTCTTTCTTTTCCGTATTTTTGTGTTTGCTGTTGCGATTTTTTCCTTTTCTCTCCAATAGTCCGCGAAGGAAACAGCACCCTCTTTCGGCTTATCGGGTTTCTGAGAGCATACACTTGCTATATCCGTGACCTTGCCGCTTTCAAGAGAAAAACGCCAGACAGCATTAAAATATGCCCTTGCTCTGCTGAGAAGATTGTTTCTCAGATCTGAATGCGGCATCACGGAAAGCTCAAAGGTTACGGTTTCTCTTGACTTTGCAGGAGGTAAAGTTATTGTAAACCAGCCCTTTTGCCATTCGGCATCCTTGCTTTCGCACAGAAGAAAGGATGAACGCATCAGAGTATCAAGAAAGCCTATTTGTATGTTTCCGAGTCTGTCACGCTCTTCCTCGGGAATCGCATTTTTTGCTCTGTTATATATGTTAACGGACTCGTTATATACATCCTCAAACTCTTTATGGATAAGATCACGGTTACCGTATATCTGCTCCTCTATCCTCTGAACGTCATGCATAGGCTTTGAATCGGGCTCACAGCATAAAAACCTCACAATTCCTCCCTTAGATATAAAATCCACAAGAAAATCATTGTTTGTCTTAATAAAGGAGTGTCCCGTTGTATAGCAAAGCATTATTTCATCCGCATTATTCAGCCAGCTTTTCAGCTTTTCTCTCGACAAAAAGCCGTCAAGGGAAATATTTTCAATTCCGGCATCTGCCGCGGATTTATAAATTGTGCTGTCCTCTTCCTTTATCCAGCCCGACAGCTCCGTATGCTTTTCGGTATAATTATCAAGAGCTGAAACAACCTCATCCGCTTCAATTATTTCATTGAAGGCATTATATCCGGCTTTTGCTCTGACAACCCCATAAAAACGTGCAATATCCTTATCGGCACTATCCCCCTCGCAGGCGGCAATAACGGATTTCTTTATAAAGGGCAGAACCTTGACTCCGAGATAGCAGGCAAAGGCATATTCTATCTCCGTATATGACATTTCTGCGATATCCGCAAGACCGCTTCTTTCCTTGTAAGCCTGCACGGCTTTCAGCATTTCGGGATTTGTAAGATATTCCGCTGCCTTTCCCAGCTTCATTCCGAAGCTGTCACCCAGAATGAGAACACATACGTCTGATGACGCCATATAGTCATACAGCATATCAAAGGTATCACTTTCCGATGACATAAACTCCATTGAAATAGGGAAATATTTTCTGCGTCTGAGCATTTTCGTAATAATCATACTCCGCATTTCACTCATACCGTTTGAAGCAGAGCTGATAAAAACCTGATAGTATTTTTTCAAAACCCCTAATCCCCCTTTTAAGAGTGCAAATCTACGTGGTATTATAGCACGTATTCCGGCACAACACAAGTCGGCTCCCACTCGTTTTACAATAAAACGTATATCACTTTTTATAAATTTTACGATAATACCACATATTTTTCATCAAAAATGTTCAATTTGCCTTGACAATTTTACAACACGTGTAGTATATTTATTACCAAGATATATTTTCGGGGAGATGAAAAAAATGGAAAAGGAACAAATAAAGCTTATAATTGACAAGCAACGGGAGTTTTTCAATTCGGGTGCAACTCTGCCCGTTGAAAAGAGAGTTATATACCTTAAAAGAATCAAGGAATACATCATAAAGAACGAGGCAAAAATTGCTGAGGCGCTTAAAAAGGATCTGGGCAAAAGCCCTTATGAATCCTATCTTTGCGAAATAGCTGTGGTTGTGGCAGAGGTAAACTATATGCTCAAAAACATCCATAAGCTCACAAAGAAAAAGACGGTTATGACGCCCTTCGGACAGCAGCTCTCTCACAGCTACGTCCTTGCAAAGCCCTACGGCGTAACCCTCATTATGAGTCCGTGGAACTATCCCTTTATGCTGACGCTTCCCCCCATTATCGATGCCGTAGCGGCAGGTAATACTTGTATAGTAAAAACAAGTGCATATTCCCCCGCAACAGGTGCCGTGGTAAAGGAAATGATAGAAAGGATATTCCCGAAGCAGTACGTTGCGGTAATTACCGGCGGACGAGAGGAAAATCAGTATCTTCTTGATGAGAAGTTCGACTATATTTTCTTTACGGGAAGCAAAAACGTAGGTAAGCTCGTGCTTGAAAAGGCGGCGGTGAATCTCACACCCGTTACCCTTGAGCTTGGCGGAAAAAGCCCCACCATCGTCGATGAAACGGCAAACCTTAAGATTGCCGCAAGAAGACTTGTATTCGGCAAGGGCTTCAACGTAGGTCAGACCTGCGTTGCCCCCGACTACGTTTACGTTCACTCATCTGTTAAGGACAAGTTCATAGGCTACGTAAAGGAGGAGATCGCCCGTCAGTTCGGCGACTGCATCCATAACGAGGATTACGGCTGCATCATAAACGACAAGCATTTCGAGAGAGTCCGCTCTCTTATCTCCCCCGAAAAGGTGGTTTACGGCGGCGAAAGCGATGCCGAAACGAGAAAAATTCAGATGACCGTTATGGATAACGTAACGTGGGACGATCCCGTTATGAAGGAGGAAATTTTCGGGCCCATTCTTCCGTTCCTTGAATATACGGACATAAACGAGGTCATAGACGTGATAAATTCCCACGATAAGCCTCTTGCCCTCTACGTATTCTCTCAGGACAAAAAGAACGTAGAAAAAATACACGCCTCCTGCTCCTTCGGCGGCGGCTGTGTAAACGAGACGGATATTCACGTAATCACCACCGCAATGGGCTTCGGCGGCGTAGGCGAAAGCGGTATGGGACAGTATCACGGTAAGGACGGCTTTGACACCTTTACACACTATACAAGTATAGTTGACAAAATGACCTGGATAGACCTTGGACAGAGATACCAGCCCTACAACAAGATCAATATATGGCTGTCAAGAAATCTCAATATCGGATCAACCATCCACACCAACCTTAAAAGCGACTATCCCCTTATCCCCAAATCCTTCTTTGATCTCATCAGCTTCTATTTTTCAAACAAATAAGAAAATTCCCTTGTCGGCGTTTCCCTTAATGCCTTGGGGGCTGAGCGATTTCAGAAAGCAATAAAAATAAAAGCAACGGGCTCCCGAGGATTTCCCCTGGAAGTCCGTTTTTCTAATACCTCAGATTATACGCTGTGCAAAGGGTTGATCAGTTACTGCCCAAAATCGGATCATCCCCCCAAAGCTCGTCATGGCAGGCGTTGCAGTAAACAAGCCAATCATCCTCCACGTCGGATTTCTCGTTGACGGAAAGCTCACAGCCGCAGCTGTCACAATAAATGGCTCTTTGCGCACCGCATCCCGAGAGACTGAGCAAAGCGGCAATAAATAAAACACACGCAATAATTTTCTTCATACAAATCTCTTCCTTTACTTTTTTTGTTTGCATAAATATAATAACACCCCCTGACGGGCCTTAGCCCAAGGGGGTGCTTTCCTAAAGCTCAGCTCTTAAAGCCGCCGTTTACCGTGATTTTGTTATCAAGAACAACAACGGTGCTGTCAACGGTTGAGCCCGCAAATTTATAGTCGAAAAGGCTGATTTCAACGGTACACGTCCAGCTTCCGTTTATAATTTTACCGTCGGCGTCAATAACCGCCTTTATTACAGCATCTGAATAGTTTATAACCGTGTTCTCAAGGGATATATCAATGGGGAGTCCCTTGTCCTTAAGCTGTGACATAACGGACAGAAGATCTCCCACCACGTAAATACCGTGGGAAACGCTGCCGTCACCGGCTCCGCCCGAGCCCTTATCCGTCTGACCGTTCAGCGTTATCTCAATCGCCGTACCCGATGAGCAGGTATATGCACGAGCCTGACTTACGTCCTCGGAAGTAAGCTTAGCGTACTCTCCCGTTATACCGTCGGTTACGGTTTTGCTTGAGGAAAAAAAGGAATTGAGAATGGGTGTAACAAAGCTGAAAACTCCGCCCAGCTGTCCGTTATTCACGGATATATCCTGAAGCCCTACCGTCTGCTCCGATTTTACGGCAGTACCCGTTTTATCAGCAGCAGCCTTATAAAATTCAACTATTTTTTCCTTGTCCCATAAGCTTACGTCCTCAGTCACCGCTATGGTGGGCTCAGTTACGTCTTCGCTCTCTCCTAAGGTCGGCTGTGACACAGCCGTCTGTTGTGTTGTCTGAATCTCGGGAGCCTGTGTAGTCACGACAGCCTCGGTCACTTCGGCGTAAGCCGTGGTGCTCTCGGTCACAACTGCCTCAATGGTGGTCAGCACCTCGCCTTCGGCGCCCGCCTGCTGACCTTCGTCAGCCGCCGAGCCGCTTGTCGGCTCACCGCCGCCCATTGTGCAGCCGCAAAGCGCCACCAGCACCCCCGCCGCCATAATAGAACAAAAAATTCTGCGAAACATAATCCAATCTCCAATGCTAAGAAGATATTGCTTTTGAATTATAACATATATTTTACATTTTCTCAACTGCTATAAAAATTTAACAGGGATGAAAAAGACTATGCTTTTACATCCCTGTATTTCAGTTAACAACAATTATTCCAACGGACCGTCTATTGATACCTTGTAGCTGCACAAATATCCGCAATAGTATATTTTTATCATATACGAATGCGTTTCCGTCAAATACAGCTCAATCTCAGGAGAATCCTCAGAAAATCTTCTCTTAACTTTTTCACTGCCTGATGTTTCCGATATTATTTCAATTTCATAGTCATCACCATTTTTCATTACATCAAAAGTAAACTTATATGTACCTGATACAACAGGAGTGTAATGATATACATCTGTCTCAATATGACTGTCTATGGAACCTGAGAACTTATTGCCTTCAAGATAAACATCACATCCGCCGTCTTTGACATTTATTGAGAAGGAGCAGGGCTTACCTCTGTAACCAACATTTACGGTATATTTACCGCCACCGGTAAGATCGATTGCCACATAATCCCCGGCATCGGAATAATAGTTTATGCCTCTTGATAAGCCTGTCTGTCCGGAGATGACCTCAAAAGAATAGTCTGCTAAAGGATCGCTTATACCGAAGAAAAAGTAATATGTACCCGTATATTCTGCCTCATAGTCAAAGCTTAATACATCACCATTTTTTTTAAGCTTACCCGAAAAATCTGCAGCATCCTTTGATAACTGACTATTACCGAAAAAGAATATACCGAAAAGCAGAAAAACTGCAACGATCGACAAAATGATTGCAAGGAGCTTCTTTTGCAATTTTCCTTTGGAAGGAGCTTCAACTGCCGTGCTTACCGACTCACCTGGCTTATCTATCTCAGCACGCTTTTTTGCTTCTCGTTTTTCTTTTAACTTTATCAGCGCTTCTTTCATCTGAGACACATTTTCGTATCTGTCCTTTTCGTTAAAATCGCAAGCCTTAAGAACAATTTCCTTTATTTCATCACTGCCGTTTACCGGCTCGGGAATTGCCTCACCATTAAAACGACGCTTTTTTGCTTCATCCATCCCTAACGGAGTCGGGAACTCAGGGGGCAAAGGCAAAAAAGGTGTACGACGCTCATTAAGGAACCAAAAAAGCACAAGACCAAGAGAATACATATCAGCCTTGCATCCGTAGGGCTTGTTATTATAAACCTCCGGTGCCATAAACTCATATGAACCGATTTTTGTTCCACCCATTGTTTTTTCGGCAATCTTGGCAACACCGAAATCACCCAGTTTATAATCTCCGGAATCTGCTCTGAAAATATTCTGAGGCTTTATATCTCTGTGAACAATATTATATTCTTTACAGTGCTCCAATGCTGTACACAAATCTATACCCAGCTTAATAACCTCATCCTCCGAAAACTCTTGAGCCTTAATTCTGTTAAACGGAGTCAGTATTTCCATTTTTATAAAAATATCCCAGCCTATTTTATCATCGTGCTGCACATATCTTATGTCATCACAACAGACAATATTAGTCTTGCCGTTCATTTTTTTCATTATGGTATATTCATCAAGAATTCCCTGAAGATGCTGCTTGTAAAAAACTGTAAGAGACTCGTGGTTATAACCATCACTGTACATTTCCTCCAGCTCTTCCTCGGAGCGAGGAATAGAAATAACCTTTACCGCCGCACTTTCCGTTACTCCGTTTTCATAACGCTGAATCTCATAAACGGAACCGAAGCTGCCTCTGCCGATCAATCTAACCGTTTTCCAACCCGGCCAGCCAACGTTTTCGATTATGTCTGTCATACCTATTCTCCTTATCCGATTTTACAAATGATTATCGTTATATTATCACGTCCGCCATGCTCTAATGCCAATTCCGTTAATTTCTCAACACAAGCAACAACAGACAAATTATTTTCCAATACACTCTGAATTTCTTTTTCCGAAACCATATCGGTTAAGCCGTCCGAGCACAATAAATAAATATCTTCAGATTTTATCGGGTGCTTTTCAATAAACGGTTCAAGCAGAAGCTCCTGCGAATTTATACCAAGATATTGCACAAGCGGTGCCTTTGCCTCCGCGTTCACAGAAATCTGAGAGGAATGATCTATGCTCATCTGCTCAAAGCTTCCATTTCTTAAACGATATATACGGCTGTCTCCTACATTACAACAAATTAAGTAACGGCTTGCAAAATAAAGACCTGCCATCGTTGTCCCCATTCTGCTTACCAGCAGATTCTTCTTTTGAAGCTCCACCGCTGAATTTAATTCAAATACTAACTCTTTTATCTTTTTTATTTTGGGAGAAATTGCTCCGCTCTGAGCCATCTGACTTGCCGCGGCAAGGGAAGCATATTCACCGAAGCTTTCACCGCCCATTCCGTCAAAAACGGCAAACGAAAGCCCTCGATTCAAAGGCATTTGCACAAAAACAGGACACTCAAGACTCTTTTCACCCTTTTCGAGATATTTGCCTTCAAAACAAAAATTATCTTCGTTTTTCTTGCGTATTTTTCCGATATGGCAGCCACAGGCTGCCTGAATAAAATGTTTCATTTTTTCCTCGCTTGCCCTGAGATATATTCCTTGCAGAGTTCCCCTGCCACAGCCAACTTTTAAAGATAAAAAGTTCAGAACAACTACATAATAATTAAACGATCTCCGTTACGAACACCATATTGCAAAAGCGTTGTGTTATGTCGAAGCATAATATTCTTTTCTGCTAAGCACAAGCACTCTGATCCGGATGATATATACCGATGATTCGAAAGTGACTCAACAGTAGCCGCAATCAACGCAACGACACTTCTGATTCTCAGAAAATTCGGAACCAGTATATCAAAGCTTTCCATTATCGACGGTACATATACAGTTACAAGAATCTTCATACTATAGCTCCTAACAAACGTTAATTATATTCTGTTTCTTTTAACAGTTGTATAACATCCTTAAATTCATTATCGCTTTTGCGCACTGAATCATAAAGCTGCTCATAAATATTACTGAGAAGTTGCTCTTTCTCTTTCAGCAAATTGATTTCTCCTGAGATAAAATTAATTTGCTGCTGAAGCAAAAAAACCTCAGGACTTTGCTTCAATTGAGCATTTCTCAACAGTTCTTTTAGCTCACTTTCAATTATTAATGCAACCGAAAGTTCACGTCTTGGATAATCCTTAAGCTCGTTTAATTCATTGAGATTAAAACAAATGTGCATCAACCAACAAGCCCACTTAAAATTCCAATTGCATCCTTCAAAAGTTCTTTTGTAACATTTTTTGAAGTGTCAAACTCAGCCATAGCTGTTTTGTAAGTGCTTATCAATGACTTACATGTATCCATATCAAAAACTATTCTGTCTATTGTCATATCCAAAGCCTGACAGGTGGTTTTTGCCTCATCGTCATCCCAGAAACTTGGAACATTAGCTCTAAGCTCTCTTAACTTAGTTAAATGGTTATCCAAACTTTTAACCAATTCTTCAAGTCGAGAAATTGCTTTTTCGTATTCCCCCTTAGAATAATTAAAAATAAAGTTACTTATTGCGGCACCGGCGCTACCAATTGCAAGCACTCCTAAAACTGACATAATACTTTCCCCCTCTTTATCTCTTTGCAGTACGATCGTAGCCATCAAATATATCTGCAGCTACCTGTCCAACTCTAACTAATTCTTCTAAAACACCATCAACTTTTTCCCAAGCTGAAGTAAACTCTTTAGTAACCTTGTTCCAAGCATCAGTTGTAAAAGAGTTTGTTGCTTCCAACATTTTGATAAAAGTATCATCTCCACCGGGAACATCACAAGTTACGTTCGGCACCTCTTCCAATACTCTTTTTACGGAGTCTATTTCTTCGTTTACTTCTTTAAGCCAAGCCACAGCTTTGCCGCAATCAATATTTCTGTCTGCCATAATTTTCATTCCTTTCAGTAATACAAAATTTTATTAATTTGCTGTTCTATTTTTTCACGCTCTGTAGTTAATATTCTTTTGTACATCTCCAGTAAATCACCCTGAAAGCAACAAACGGCTTGTTGCTCTTCTTCGGATATTATTTCAATCCACCTTCGATATTGCAAGATAATATCTTCCACAACTTCTCCCTCCTTTCAAATATTTGCACGAGCGTGATAATTCAAAAAATGCTTTCCAGATCTTCATCTGTTTTTTCTTCTTTTATGATGCCGCAAGGCATAACTATCGGATGAATTTGTTCTCTGTAAACCATAAATCCTAAATTATACCTGAGTTCCGCATCGATACCGGCAACATTTCCGAAATTATATAACTTCTGTTTGTCATATTGTCCGCCGAAAAGCAGAATATCACTATCTGAAAATATAGATTGCAAATTGGTTCTATGAATATCTATAATGTTTTGAGGCTCAAAACAACATAACACATAAATGCCGTGTTTATGAGCATTTTCAAAAAGTTTTTTAAAGCTCAAATATGAAACCGAATTTAATTCAGCACTAAAATCTTCTGCATTTTCAATCAGAAGCATTATTTCAGGAAGTTCATCATTTTGAGCAGCAGCTTCAGTAGATTTTGCTTTTTCGTCCCTCAAATGCATAACATTTACTATTGCTTGCTGAAGTGTTCTTAAGTTTTCCTGCTTGCAATCAAGAAAATCAGCATTTTTCAAAAAAGAAACATCTATACCGTTTGGATTGTTAATGTCAAACAAACTATCTTGTTTTCTTTTGACTATCCACATTTCCATATTTTCTCGTTGGAATGAATAAAGCAAATTATCTAAGATAGGTTTAACTCCTTGCTTGTTGCCGAAATAAACAGCTAAAGTATTATATTGTTTCAACGGCAATGCAACAGCTTTACCTGAGTTCTTTGCGAAACCTATAGGAATTCTACGAGAATTGAACTGTGCTACAAAATCAGCATATTCGGCATTTTCGTCGAATACAGGCATACGTTGAACCATATACTGACCTTTATTTATTTCACAAATACCCGCTATCTTTTTCTTAATAACAGCAACA
>JAZOOE010000194.1:0-8171 GCA_045654865.1 Acutalibacteraceae bacterium
TCTCTTTTCGGTACGGAAACAGACACTCCCATCGTCAACGAGGAATCTCTTAACTTCAATATCACCAACGAGGGTGGGTATAACTATACTACAGCCTTCCTCAAGAACATCTGCGGTCTCTGGCTTATTCAGGAAAGCCGCCGTCAGTGGATAAGAGAGGGCAAGGAATATTCCTATGCCGAGCTTGAAAAGCTGGCTCTCGAATGTGAGCCCTTCAAGTGCTTTATCGATCCCGATGCTCCCGATTTTGTTGCAATGGGAGATCTTCCCTCAAGAATCAGAGAATTCTGCAGAAGAACGGGACAGTACGTGCCCGAAACAGTAGGAGAGATCGTCCGCTGTATATATGAAAGCCTTGCTCTTAAATATCGCTACGTTCTCGGCGGTATCGAAAAGTGTACAGGCAAGAAATATCCTCATATAAACGTTGTGGGCGGCGGTACAAAGGACGGACTTCTTCTTCAGATGACTGCATCCTCCTGCGGTATTCCCGTTTACGGCGGTCCCATTGAGGCTACGGTTTTCGGAAATATTGCAATTCAGCTTATGTCCACGGGGGATATCAAGGATATCTCAGAGGCAAGAAGAATTATTGCCGAGGGTGAAAAGCTCAGAAGCTTTATGCCTGAGGAGACTGAGAAATGGGCAGCCGTTTCCTCGGAATATGAAAAATATATAGTTGGTTGATATGGAACTTACCGATATTAATGTTATAAAAAGAATACTCGGACGTCACGGCTTTTCCTTTTCAAAGGCTCTGGGGCAGAACTTTCTTATAGATGACACCGTATGTCCGAGAATGGCAGAGCTTGCGGGAGCAAGGGAGGGGACCTGTGCAATTGAGATAGGCCCCGGACTTGGTGTGCTTACCGTTGAGCTTGCAAAAAGAGCCGACAAGGTCATAACGGTTGAGCTTGACACCCGTCTTATTCCCGTGCTTGCCGAAACTCTTTCCGATTACAGAAACGTTCAGGTTATAAATGCCGACGTGCTCAAGACAGATCTTCATAGGCTTATTGAAGAAAATTTTTGCGGTAAAAGCGTGAACGTGTGCGCAAATCTGCCCTACTATATCACGTCCCCCATTCTGATGTATCTGCTTGAAAGCCGTCTTCCCGTGGACAGCATTACCGTAATGGTTCAGAAGGAGGCGGCCCAAAGGCTTTGCGCTCCCGTAGGCTCAAGAGATTCGGGTGCCATTACCGTTGCCGTGAATTATTACGCCGAGGCACAGATGCTTTTTGACGTTGGACGAGAATGCTTCACGCCATCACCTAACGTTGATTCCTGTGTAATAGGGCTTAAGGTCAGAAAAGATCCTCCCGTAAAGGTTAGGGATGAGGAGTTTTTCTTTAAGCTTGTCAAGGCGGCATTTTCTCAGAGAAGAAAAACTGCGGCAAACGGTATTTCCTCGGGAATGGGAATTGCAAAGGATAAGGTTTTTGCTGCTCTTGAAGCATCGGGGCTTTCCGCAACGGTGCGTGCCGAGGCTCTGACGATGGAGGAGCTTGCGGCGCTTTCCGATAATTTATTGAAAGTCAGGTAATAAAATGAGTACGTTTATTGTTGTTGAGGGACTTGACGGTACAGGCAAGACCACACAGATAAAGATACTTGCAAAGTATATAGAGGAAAAGGGCGGTAGAACTGAAATTACCGCTGAGCCGACGTCCTAACCCTCGGGTAAGCTTATAAGAACCATGCTCTCGGGAGAGGTGCCCTCCACCCCCTGGGCGCTGTCTGCACTTTTTCTTGCTGACAGAATAATCCATAACACGGACAAGGATACGGGTATTGAGAAAATGCTTGCCGACGGAAAAACGGTTATTTCAGATCGCTATTATTATTCCACCTTTGCTTATCAGGGACACGAGACGGATCTTTCTTATGTAATGGATATGCACTTCTCCTGCCCCGAGATAAGACGTCCCGACCTTGTTCTGTTCCTTACCATGCCCGCCGAAAAATGCATTGAAAGAATCAAGGCGAACAGACCTGATCAGGCTATTGAAATATATGAAAATACGGAGAGCCTTACAAGGATCAGCCGTCAGTTTGACACCGTTTTTGAAAAGCTTGGTGATAAGGAGAAAATAGTATATATCGATGCCGACGGTACGATTGAAGAGGTTTCCGAAAGACTTTTTCGTGCCTACGATGAATATTGCGGAGAATGAAAATGAAGAAAAAGCTTATTCTTTTTGATTTTGACGGTACGGTTATAGATAACAGCGAGGGTATATTCAATTGCATAAGATATGCTCTTGATAAAAAGGGAATGGCGCCCTTGTCTGACGATGTTCTCAGAAAATTTATCGGTCCGTCCTTGTTTCACAGCTTCAGATGGTTCTGCACCGAGGACGACGAGGTTGCCTCGGAGCTTGTGGCTCTTTACCGTGAGCGCTATGGCCCCGTGGGTACGACTGAGGTCAGAGTGTATGACGGAATGAAGCAGCTTCTTGAAAGACTGCGCCTTGACGGTATGAAAACAGCCGTATGCTCAAGCAAGCCCTATGATTTTGTAAGAAAAATTGCAAGAGAGCAGGGGCTTGAGGAGCTTTTTGACGGATTTTTCTGCCCCGGTTTTGCATCTCACGTTTCCGATAAATCGGGACTTGCCCTTGAGGCTCTTGAATATTTCGGGATAAAAAAGGAAGAGGCTGTGCTTATAGGAGACACGAAGTTTGACGTAAGTGCCGCACGGGATGCGGGAATAGAATGCATCGGTGTGCTTTACGGCTTTTCTGAGGACGGAGAAATGAAGGATGCCCATTACGTTTCCGCTGACGTTGAGGGAATATACGGCATCATCTCAGGAGAAGAAGAATGAACAGAGCATTGATATTCGGCGGCGGTGTATATGACGATGTCTTCCCCGAAATTCTTGAGGATGATTATATTATTGCTGCGGATAAGGGGAATGAGCTTCTGAGGGCACGGGGAATTGCTCCTCACGTTACCATCGGAGATTTTGATTCCTCTTCAGAAATACCTGAGGATAACGCCATCGTTCTGCCCGTTGAAAAGGACGTAACGGATTCTTACGCGGCGGCAGAGCTTGCGCTTGAAAAGGGAATCGGAGAAATCGTGATATACGGCGGTATGGGCGGCAGACCTGACCACAGTCTTGCCAATTATGCTCTTATCGTATCTCTTACGCAAAGGGCTGTCAGAGCCTCTCTTGTGGGTGAGGGCTACAGGGTAACTGCCGTTTGTAACGGTAAAATAAAGCTTTCGGGAGAAAAAGGAAAAACGGTTTCCGTATTTTCCTATACCGATAAAGCCGAGGGAGTAACGCTCAGAGGTCTGCATTATCCTCTGGAAGACGCTATGCTTACAAGCAGCTTTGCTCTCGGAGTCAGCAATTCCTTTGAGGAGGATACTGCGGAAATCTCCGTAAAAAACGGAATTCTTCTCATAATGCAGCAAATTTAGTATTGACAATCGTAAACGACAGGTGTATAATCGCCTTGAAAATCTTAACAGGGGTGCTGTAAAAGGCTGAGATGACGAAAGTCAAACCCTTTAACCTGATATGGGTAATACCGGCGTAGGGAGTTAAAACATATTCTGTTATTGTATCCGTGCGCCAGTGTAGCGTGCGGATTTTTGTTTTTATTAAAGGCTTTTGCCGAAAAAAGAAAGGAAACGTTACAATGGCAGAAAAAAAAGAAAGAAAAAACAATCTTATCAGAATGGCGGAATGCTCTGTGCTTCTTGCACTTTCCGTGGTGCTGAGCTTCATCGAGGTGTGGAAAATGCCTATGGGTGGCGGAATTACACTTCTGAGTATGCTGCCCGTGTGTCTCATTGCCGTAAAGTACGGCATAAAGGGAGGCTTGTCCACCGCATTTTTGTATTCGGTTATTCAGTTTGCAATAGGCTTTGCAAGCGGAAACGTATTCGTTTATTGCGTAACACCCCTTACCTGGGCTGTATGCTTTTTGTTTGATTACATTTTACCCTTCAGCGTGCTCGGCTTTGCGGGTGTGTTCAGAAAAAGATCTCCATTCGTCGGTACCGTTGCCGGTATTGCAATGGTCATCTTCATCCGCTTTGTGTGTCACTATATTACGGGGGTAACAATATGGGGACAGTGGGCAGAGGGTATGTCTCCTTATCTTTATTCACTTGTATACAACGGTCAGTATATGCTTCCTGAGGGTATATTCACCTGCATAGCCGCCGCTATGCTGATAAAGCTTCCTCAGCTCAGAAAGCTGCTCGGACTTTAAGTTTGACTTAAGAAAACGTACTTATAATTAATAAGCTGATAAAATTGTATTGAATTCGGCAACCAAAAATGGTATACTGTTATGTGAATTTTTTATCGGAGGCTTATTATGAACGAAGAAAACAAGAAGCAGAATGCCGCAGAAGAGTCAGAGGACGATATACTCGACCTTACGGGCGAATTTGATTCTGCGGACAAAGACGAGCTTGCAGATGAGCTTGAGGCTTTGAAAAATACCTTCCAGGAAAAGTACGATGAGACCGTCGAGGAGGCAGAAGCCGGTCCCGTTATTCAGGAGCTTGAAGAGGGCGAGGATGACGAGGATGAGGATGATGAGGACGACGAGGACGATGATGACGAGGACGACGAGGACGATGATGACGACGAGGATGAAAAGCCCGGAAAGAAGAAAAAGACGGGCAAGATCATCGCAATAACACTTGCTTGTCTGGTGCTCGTTACCGTTATCGGCTCTCTTGCCGCATATATGGTGGCATCTGTTACAAACCCCAATTTCAATTCCTTTGTCAGTGCATATTCTCAGGCAATCTCAGCTGAGAAATATGAGGACAAGATAAAATACTTTGAATCTGCTCTGACTTATTGCTCAGATAAGGATTCCGTATTCCAGAATGCAATGGCGGCAACCGTTATGGAGGAGATCGTTGTTGCAATTTACGAGGAAGAGGGTTATGCTTCCGCTTATTCATATATGAAGTCAAATCTCAGTGATGAGCAGATCGCAAATCCCGCAAGCTCTTCCTTTAAGAAGATAGTTAAAATCGTAAAGAACGTTGAAAAGCTTTCACTTGAGATATATTCAAAGGTATATGACAATCTCGGAGATGCCGAGACTGTTCCCGCCTTTGACGTGCTTTCAAAGGGACTCAGCATTCCTTCCGGACTTCAGTCCGAATTCGAGACAATTATAAATGCTGTTGCAGATGCATACATTTACAATAAGAGTACGGAAGGAATTGAGGGCGCAGTTCTCTCAATGAGCTATTATGCAAATGCATATTCATCTCTCGTTTCTCTCGGTGCAAATGCAGATGACCTTGCAAGAAGCGTTGTTGTAACTCTTTATGAAAAGGGCTTCACTACAGAAGCAGCCATTTTCGCTTCCGTTGCCGTTGATCCCTCCAAGGAGATAACGGACGAGGCATATAAAAAGGTTACTGAGGCTGTTGCTGAGATCAAGGCACTTGATTTTAATGTGATACAGCTTGCCAATAAGGCAATTGCCGAGGAAAAGACCTCCTCAGAGGACGTGCTTGGTATCGTAAAGGCGGCAGTTGAAACAAGCGATGCAAATACGCTTATTATTGCAGATTTCGTATCCTATGCAATTTTCGGCATTGAGGCTGAGGCTGAGTCCAATCTCACAAAGGCTTCCGAGTGCTATGCTACTTTGACGTCCGTGCTTGAGGCATTCGGCATTGAGGATATTTCTCTTTATGTAAAGACGGCTCAGGTAATTTTTGATTCAGGTAATATAAATGATGCAAGCGCGCTTGTTGAGGCATATCTTACCGAAGAAAAAATGGCTTCCGCTACAGATGAGCAGAAGGCAGCCGTTGACAGAATGAACAAGGCATTTGCCGCTCTTGCAGCTGCAAGTGAGATATTCTCTCCCTATTATTCCGAATACTATTCCTACGGTACGGCAATTGACTTCGACGCTCTTAAGACGCAGCTTGATGCTATTATTACCGATGAGTCAAACAACTATGACAAGGGCTTTGTTTACTATTGTCTTTATTTTGCGGCTATGACGGATGACAGCAATAATCAGGAACAGAGATATCTTGACCTTATGGCTCAGCAGATGCCCGATCTTCCCTTTATTTACGGTTATTATCAGATCTCCGAATATCTTGATTCAGGTAAATATTCTGCGGCTGTAAGCTATGCAGAGAAGCTTCTTGAGATCAATACCGCCGATGCTTTTGCCAACAGCATTCTTGCATTCGGTGAAAGAATCAAGGGTGATCTTGACGCTGCAATTGAGATTGCTGAGTTCGGTATGGATAATAATGCAGAGTCTCCCGAATGTGCAGAGCAGCTTGCAATTGCATATATGCTCAAGGGCGATCTCGAGGCTGCATTCCCCTATGTAAGCATTCTTTGCAACACCTCACAGTCCGTCAAGTCTTATGATCTTGTTCTTATATTCAATAAGCTTTATACAGGCACAAATGAGGATATAAAGACTGAGCTTGAGGCTTTGGTTTCAGGTGTAAATCAGACGTATACCTACTATTCAGTAAGCTCTCTTGCTGACACGGTTGCTGTTCTCGAGGGAACAAAAACCATCGAAGACGTATTTATGTCAGGCGATTATACTCTCTCAGACAGATAAATAAGACGGGGCTGAAAGAACCGATGCGGTTACTTCAGCCCCCGTGGCTTTATAAATCGTCGGCATCCTGAACGGGATAATCGTTTTCGGCTCCCGGAAGCCCAAGAGAGCCTATGGGATTGCCGGTATAGCTGCCGAGGGTGTCTGAGGGTATATCCGACGAAAAGCCGGGAAAACGGTATGTTTTTCCTTTTTTTCCGAAGGATGTAATTGCGGATCCTGAGTGTTTTTTCTTTTTTTCCATATTAAGGAGTCCTTTCTGCGTGTGTTTTTTTCATTGTAGAATTATTGTGTGCGGCAGGGAAAATTTTATTCAAAACTTTTAAATAGTTATTGACACGGCTGAAAAATTGTAGTATATTTTCTTTGTATAGAAAAACTATATGGTTAACTAATAGAAAGGGTGGTTCTTTATGAAAAAGATCATTGCAATTTCTGTAGCTCTTATTCTCGCATTGTCCGTAACTCTTACAGTATCTGCTACTGTAGCTGACGGTTCAGCTGTTCAGCTTTCCGATACGGATATTTTGGGTACAGTTACAGGTCTTCTCGGTGACTTCGATCTCACCGGTATGTTAGGTTCTCTTGGCGGAGATCTCAGCCTTGATGGTATTCTCGGCATGTTCGGCGGTCTCGGTGATTCACTCGGCGGCGGCGATTCTCTCGGCGGTCTCGGTGATTCTCTCGGCAGCGGCGAAGAGCCCACAGAGCCCGGCTGCGGTTGTGACGACGATTGTCCTTGTGACGGCGCTTGTGACGATGATTGTGAGTGCGGCCCTGATTGCGATTGCAAGTATGAGTGCGGTTGCGATAAGGATTGTCCCTGCGAAGGCGAGTGCGACGATGCTTGCAAGCCCGAGTGCGGCGACGATTGCGGTTGTGAAGAAGAGACAACAACAAAGGAAGAGGAAACAACTAAGGTTGATAATCCCTACACAGGCGATCTCTATTAATTATTAAATAGAATGAACAACGGACGGACACCAAGGTGCTCCGTCCGTGTGTAGTTTAAACCGTATCGGGTATTTCTTTTCTGATTAAAAACGGGCAGACCGCGACGGCGTGTCTGCTTGGTTTTTTTTCAGATGTCTGTAATTGTATATACTCCTTTAACGCTTATAAAATTTTGAAGAATTTTTCATAAAAAAGAAAAAGCCGGATTCCGTAGTTTTACAGCGGAAGCGGCTTTTTTTGCGGTTAAAATATATAGGAAGTCTGTTGATTATAAAATCAGATTTCTATGCCCAGCTCCTTGATTTTATCCTGTAAACGCATAAAATCCTCAAGGCAGTCTCCCTTTTTTCTCGGATCGCGCAAAAGGGCGGCAGGATGGAACGTGCCCATCATAAGCGTGCCGTTTTTTTCGTAAAATATACCGTGATCCTTAGTAACTCTGAAATCGGGGGAGATAAGTCTCTGTGCGGAAATTCTGCCCACACAGACGATTATTTTCGGACGCATGATATGAACGAGATTTCTAAGCCAGTCGATGCAAAGATCCATTTCCTCGGGCTTGGGATCCCTGTTTTTCGGAGGTCTGCATTTCAGCATATTTGCTATGTAGATATTTTCTTT
>JAZOOE010000195.1:0-15942 GCA_045654865.1 Acutalibacteraceae bacterium
CCGCTTGGGCCTCCGACTTAGGTGCTCAAAGGAAACACCGTGGTTTTCAAGAACCTCAAGAACCTTTCTGCCGAAGCCGAGCTCTGAGTTCATCATATCCTTTTCAACGTGGATGGCGGTGATGCCCTTTCTGCCTGCAATACCTGTGATAACAGTGGGAACGTTATTGCTTGAAGCCTTGTGCACGATCATTGTGCCGGGAGCCTCGGGGCAGTTTGTGTTTCTGATGTTTATGGGAATTCTTGCCTTTCTTACGGGGAAGATAGCATCCTCGTGCATAACGGATGCACCCATATATGCAAGCTCTCTGAGCTCTCTGTAGGTGATCTCGGGAATGGGCTGAGGATTCTCAATGCATCTGGGATCAGCCATAAGCATACCTGATACGTCAGTCCAGTTTTCGTAAATGTCAGCCTGAGCCGCACGTGCAACAATGGAGCCCGTAATGTCGGAGCCGCCGCGGGAGAAGGTCTTTATCATTCCGTTGGGTGTTGCGCCGTAGAAGCCGGGAATAACTGCATACTCGTGGTAGGAAAGAAGACGGGAAAGCTCCTTGTCTGTCTTTTCAAGGTCAAGCACGCCGTTTTCGTCAAAGAAAATGCCTTCCTCTGCATCAATAAAGGGGAAGCCTAAGAAGCTTGCAAGGATCTTTGAGTTGAGATACTCACCGCGGCTTGCGATGTAGTCCTGGCTTGCGTGGTGAAGAATTGCAAGCTTGATACCCTTGAGATCCTCCTCAAGAGAAAAATCAATGCCGAGATCTTCAATTATTCCGTTATATCTTGCTGTGATTTTGTCAAAGGTTTCGTCAATGCTCTTCTTGTCCTTAACAAGCTTGAAGCACTGAAGAAGCATATCGGTAACCTTTACGTCGTGGGAATCTCTTTTTCCGGGAGCGGAAGCAACAACGTATCTTCTGTCTGTATCGCTTTTGATAATTTCTGCAACCTTTCTGAACTGGTTGGCATCGGCAAGAGAAGAGCCGCCGAATTTAACAACTTTAAGCATAAATACACCTCTATGTATAATTTTTTTGAATTATAAATTTTTACGGTATTATATTATATTAAATAAGTTCAAATTTTGCAACCATTATTTTTTGCCGTTAGGCAATTAGCATTGAAATGCCGCAAATATACAAATGACAAGGCTGTAAAAAAACTTTCGTTTCTTTACAGCCTCGGGCTTAAATATTTTTATCAGGTTTTATGCTCTTCTGTTCTCTGCTCTGTAAGCTTTAAGAAGTCAACCTTTTCAAGACGGGTTCTGGGAAGTGCGTCGATAACTCTGATGTCTCTGGGAATTGAGAACTGGTCAAGAGTTGCGCACATATCGGTAATAGTCTTCTTATACTCGTCAAGCTTGTCTGCATCTGCAGAGGGAGAAAGAACGATGTAAAGGCGGACGATAGGCTTCTTGTCCTCGTCATAGCCCTGAACAGCACAGCACTCTGTAAGGAAGGGGAGGGGCTCAAGGAGGTTTTCAATGTCTGCGGGGAATACGTTGTAGCCCGAGATAATGATAACTCTCTTCTTTCTTGCAACGAATGTGATATATCCGTCCTCGTCCATCTTACCGAGGTCGCCCGTGAGAACCCACTGACGGCCGTTCTTGTCGGTATAAAGACCTTCGCCCAGTCTGCCGTCGGGCATAAGGTAGCCCTTCATAAGTGTGTTACCGGTAAATGCGATTTCGCCAACCGTGCCGAGAGGAAGCTCGTTCTGCTCTTCGTCAAAGATCTTAGCCTCGATTGTCTTGAGGAACTTACCTACAGTACCGGGCTTTGTAAGCCAGGGCATATTGATACAGTCAACTGCACCGCACTCTGTAAGACCGTAGCCGGGCATAAGTGTTGCTTCTGCGCCCCACTTTTCCATAATATCGTTGAATCTCTTGAGGAAGTCGATCGGAACGTAGTCGCCGCCTGCGAATGCATAACGAAGATGTGAAAGGTGCTCGCCCTCGAAATCGGGATGATCGAGAAGCTTTCTGTACATATTGGGAACACCTATAACCTCGTAGCACTTGTTAGCCTTGAGATATGTGATGTATTCATCAGCCTCGAAGCGAGCCATGGGAACGCTCTTCCAGCCTGATACCATTGTGGTAAGAAGACCGCCGCAAAGTCCGTATGCGTGGAAGAAGGGAAGAGCAAGGATCTTACAGTAATAGCCTGCGGGCTTATCGCTGAAGGTTGCAGCGCCGAGTGCGTTCTTGGTAACAGCGTTAAGAGCTGTTGATGAAAGCATAATGAATCTGCTGACACCTGTTGTGCCGCCGCCGTTCATATAAACGGCAGTCATATCACCGCTTCTGTAAAGACCTTCTGTCTTCTGTCCGCGGTACTTCTTAAGAATATCGCCGAAGAACTTTACCTCAAGGGAGTTTGCTGCGGCAATAGCCATAAACTTTTCGTCGGGACGGATGTAATACTTCTTCTCTACGGGTGCTGCGTAAAGAATGGGGCTTGTGATGATAACGTCAAGGCCTTCAATAGACTTAAGAGCAGCAGCGTGCTGATGTAAGAACATCTCGTAAAGAAGAACGCCCTTTGACTTTGTATATGTAACGGAGTTCTTCATAGCCTCAGGCGGGAAAAGGGGATGGATAAGGTTTGCGATACAGCCTATCTTGTTAAGAGCAAAAAGGCTTACAACCTCTTCGATTGAGTTGGGGATGAACAGAGAATATGCATCTCCGGGCTTCATTCCGAGCTCGTCCTTGAAGTATACGGCCATAGCCTCAACGTCCTCAAGGAATTCGCTTCTCATGTGATCTGTAAGCTTGAACTGGAACATAGGATAATCTTCTCTGTGAGGTGCGATACAGGCAAGAAGAAACTCATAGAGGTTCATATTGCCGTAATCGGGCAGAATCTCATCCATTGTAAACTGGGGTAATTTAACCATTGGTTTTGCCTCCGTTTTGAGATTATTTTTTGTTAACGTGCACGATCAATCTAATCATAAAATATGCAAACTGTCAACAAACACATTGTGTGCCGATTATTTTATTACCGACAAAAACGGACAATCTGTGGGTAATTTACAAAAAGTTTAAATTCTGTTTACAGTATATCCCCCAAGTTTCCGTGAAGAGTCAAAAAAAGACAGACTGCAAAAAAGCTTTACAGTCTGTCTCGGGTGTTGTGCGGATATTATGCTTAGCTTTCCGATTTTGCTCTATGCTTAGCGGGAAACGTTTGCGTAATACAGATACTGAGCATTGGAAATTTCAACGTCTGCAAAATTGTCGTTGAAGCCGAATACGATCTTGCCCTCGGTGAAGATATCTGCCATTTCATCGCTGATTTTTGCATAGATGATGAAGTTTACGGTTTCAAGAGGCTCAACCTTGTATGTGGGGGAGCCTGATGTTGTGATAATGTCGGTTGAAATGTCAAATTCATAATCATCAAGATAAGCCTTGCCGCCGATTGCACTTCTGAGTGCTGTTTTTCCGGTGTTTTTGAGTGTTCCCTTTAAGTAAACATACTGCTTGCCGGTTTCTACAGAGGGGCCTGCAGTAATTTTTATTCCGGATGTATTGCTTGAGATTCTGATGTCAGCTTCAACTCCGCATTCTGTAAAGGTAAGCTCGAAGCCCTCTGCCTCGATAACTGTTCCGACGGTGTATTCGACAGCTTTTTCGGCAATATTGCCTGAATCTTCAGTTGTCTCCTCGTCAAGAGGAATCACAAAGTCAAGGTCACCGACTCTTGTGTATGTGGTTTTTTCACCTACTAAGGTGTATACGCCGTTTTCTAATGTGGGAGTATAGGAAGCTGTATTGTTGAATATAAACTTATCGTTTTCCATGCTCCAGGAATATGTGCCCGTTTCACGGATTGACTTTTCGACTCTTGTTGTGGTAACGCCGTTTACGGTTGATGTTTTGTTGTTGACCAGAATGCTTTCAGCTGATATGCTGCCGTCTTCCTTAACGCGGAGATAAACGGTCGAACCCTCATTAGCCCAGGTTCCGACAAAGGGGTAGGTGGAAATGTCAAGCTTTTCGCTGGCTGAGTTTCCTTCGTCGGCTCCTGTGGTATCGGTGCCGGAAGAATCGGTGCCGGAAGAATCGTTGCCGCCGCATGCGCAAAGTGACAGACACATAATGAGTGCAAGAATCAGGGACAGTGCTTTTTTCATGGTTTTTTCCTCCAAAGATAAAAATTTACGAAAGGGGACTCGGTAGGGTTCGGATTACTACCGTCACCCTAAGTTCGCTTTTCTGAAAAAACAAGCTGCAAAAAATCCGTCTGAAAATTTCTTTATCGGATAATTTTTTTCCGGAATTACCGCATATTGCTTTTACGGGCGTATTTCGTTTTGACATTTTGTAGCATTTTGCTTTTTCAGGTGAATTATAGCATCTGATATCAACTAAGTCAAGATGTTTTGCATATAGTATTGGTTGATGTAAATTTTTTCTGATATCAGTAATACTATATGCTGAGGTGATAGTATTGCATATGCGTATAAGACGTGCCCGTGAGGAAATGGGCTATACCAGAGAGAAATTTGCAGAAAAGCTTGACGTTAGTGTTTCTTATCTTGCGGAGCTTGAAAGAGGCAGAACGGGAATATCGGTGAAAATGCTTGTAAAGGTTTGCTGTGTTCTCGGACTTTCCGCTGACTATATTCTTTTCGGCGAAGAAAGAAGCAGTGATAAAATGCGACTTGATGCAATAGGCCGTATTTCCCCTGAATATATACCTCTTCTTGATAAGGTTATCGCAGAGCTTCTGAGCCTCAGCACCGATAATTGAAAAATACCGCATCCCCGTCAGAAAAACGAGGGTGCGGTAAATTGTTTTATTTTTGCGGTTGATGCCGACCTTGCTCCATTGTTCGGCTGTTCCCTTGAAATAAATATCGGTTAAGCCGATGCATTCAAAAAATGCGCCTTCGTCTATTTTACAAGCTGTCGGCTGTGCTTTGGTTATCGGAGGCGGTATATCGACAATCAAAAAAAGGACGGACTGTAAAAACAAGGTTTCACAGCCCGTCTTATAGGATATGTGCAGTATATACAGTGTATAAGTGTCGCACAATATCGGGATTATTCCTTATAAGCCCAATATTTCATTTTTCTTCTTTTCAAACTGCTCAGGGGTAATTATGCCCATATCAAGCAGCTCCTTTAAGCCCTTGACCTTTTCATAATCGTTCATAGGTGCAGGCTGTGGCTGAGGAGCAGGAGTGACAGGGGGATAATGTGCTGCGGGTTGTGCTCCGCGGTAGACGGGTGCAGACTGAGCAGAGGGTGTCTGCGCTGCAGGGGTTGCACCCCAATAGGCAGAATTTTGTGTGGGCGCTGCTGAGTGGTAGACAGGAGGCTGAGCAGGAGCAGCAGGTCTTACAGACTGAGCATTACGGATGACGGGTGCCGGCTGCGTGGGGTAAGCTGAAACGGCAGGTGTTGCCTGTGGTGGTGCAGGGATCGGCTGTGTGACAGGAGCCGTGCCTGCGGTATATGCCATTGTCGGAGCCGGTTTTACTGCAGATTCAACCTTTGTTGTCGGAGTATGGTCAGTATGCTTTTTTAATATAATATCATTCAATATCTCATAAGCCGTGCTTCTGTTTTTGACAGAATAAAAGGTTGTTTTTTTTACATTTGTTGATATTGAAATGCCGCTGAGAAGATTGTTTGTCAATTCGGCAGAAGCTATTGTATCAATGGGAATATCGACTCTTTTTCCGGTTATTGTCTTGCCGTAGACTCGCTTGCTTGTTATAAAAAATCTTTCCTTTGGCGGTGCAAATAATAACAGCAGACCAATCATAATGATTGTGATTCCTAAAAAGAGTACAGTAGAGCAAAGACTTTCCTTCATCCACCAATGGCTATACATGATTGCAGCAGCAGCTGTTATGATTGTTCCCGGAAAAATAAAAATCAATCCGATATGCGCAGATGTGGTTTTGAGTGATATTATTTCCTTTTCTTCCATAATAAATTCTCCTCGGTTGAGTTTTATTTGTTCCGAAAACTGCGGCGGCTTAGCTGTCGCAATTAAAAGGAAAACTGAAAAATTTTTCTGATTTTTGTTTATTGTAACACCAAAATATTACTCATGTCAATATTAAGCGTTTGTTAATTTTTTTCAAAAATGAGGTGCATGTCGCGCCATCGTAACAGCGCATTTTATTGCAGAGCTTCTGAGCCTCAGCACCGATAATTGAAAAATACCGCATCCCCGTCAGAAAAACGAGGGTGCGGTAAATTGTTTTATTTCGGTGCGCTGAACGGGTGCTCGTTCTGAGATGCAGACACCGCAGGAAAAGCGTTTGACTGCTTACTGAAGCAGGGCTGAAAGATCCTCAAGTCCCACCGAAGCACGGAGAATAAATCTCGCATCGGATGAGGAAATTTTTTTGTCCTCATCCGTATCCGCCGCGGCAAGCTGAGGAGAATTTTCAGCGTAGCTTTCAAGACCTACCGATGCTCTGAGTGCTTGTCTTGCATCGGCAGAGGAGACCTCGCTGTCTCCGTCCACGTCACCGGCCACCACGACGGTATAGCTTTTGCCGCCGGGCAATACAAGGCGCATTCCCGTTGCAAGGGCTTTGTCGGAGCCGACAGCCGAGCCGCCGACATCTGTCATATAAGAGCCGGTCAGGGCATCCTTAAGAATATCACCCGCGGTTGCAGCTCTTCCCATGAATAAAAAGCCGTTTCTCATCTGAGCAAAGCTGCTGTGGAAATATTCAAAGGTCTTTTTTGCATTATCTACACAAGGATTTTTATCCGTAACCTCAATTTCATCAAAGCCCGAGCCGCCGGCTTCGAAGCTGAAGCTGATAACGTGGATTTTTTTATTTTCGCGGTTGATGCCGACCTTGCTCCACTGTTCGGCTGTTCCCTTGAAATAAATATCGGTTAAGCCGATGCATTCAAAAAATGCGCCTTCGTCTATGTATGTGACACTTGCGGGAAGAACTATTGAGCTCAGTTTTCCGCAATAGGCAAAGCAATGCACGGGTATGATTTTTATGCCGTCGGGAATAACAATGCTTTCCAGCTTGGAGCAGCCCGAAAAAGCCTCCCAGCCTATTTCCGTCACGCTGTACGGAATTTTTATTGATTTTATGTCGGATCCTGAAAAGGCGCACTCTCCTATGATTTTTACATCATCGGGAATTACCGAAACAGAGCAGCCGGCGATAAGCTCCTTTGTGTCTTTTGTTATGAGACAGTTATTTTCAGAGTAGTATTTCGGATTTTCGGGGGCAACCGTCACAGAGGTCAGCGAGTTGCAGTCGGTCAAGGGAGTTTTTCCTATGTCCGTAAGACCTGCATGAATCGTTATCTTGCTGAGCTTGTTGCAGCTTTGCAGACAGTTATCTCCTAATTTTACCATAGATGTGGGGGGTGTGAATTCTGTTATTTCAGAATCTGAAAATGCAAATGAGCAGGCACTTGTGATGCCCTCCTTCAGATCAAGTGCAAGCACGGGGAATTTGCGCCAGGGGATCTGAGATTCTTTGTAATCATACATATCACCCGTGCCGCGGATTTTCAACGTGCCGTGCAAATCGAGAGCATAAGTAAGATTATCGCCGCAGGCTCCTTCAAGGATCACGGTTGCCTGCGGATTGCAGTTGTAATGCATTACCGCATTGTCGATACCGTCATTTTCTCCGGTGATTTTTATCTTTTTCCATTGAGCCTCGGTGCCGCCGTAATATATATGAAAATTCTGATTTCTATAATTTGCAAAGGCATAATTTTCAATTGCTTTTACGCTTGCAGGTATATAAACACTGAGCAAGCTGTAGTCGAAAATGAAGCATCTTTCGCCTATAGTTGTTGTGCCGTCCTGAATAATTGCAATTTTAAGAGAGCCGCAGTCATCAAAGGTTGCATTGAGGGTGGATATGTTTTTTGACAGCTTTGCATATTGCAAGGATGAGCAGGCTGCAAAAGCAGATTCGCCCAGCTTTGTTACGCTGTCGGGCAGCTCCACGGAGGTTAGTCCCGTACAGCCGAGAAAGGCGTAATCACCGATTTCAGTGACTCCGTAAGGAATTGTCACTTCGGTAATGTTCGCACAGCCCTTGAAGGCATTATCGGAAATGACTTTTACAGAGGAAAGAATTTTTACTTCTCCCGTTTTGCCCTTGGGACATAAAATAAGGGTGCTTCCGTCTGTCGAATAGACGATTCCGTCTGCGGAGCTGTACTTGGGATGTCCGCTTTCTATGTTAATTGCCGTAATCTTGGGGTTGGCCTCGAAAAGAGTCAGCGGAAACTCGCTGACAGATGAAGGAATTGTTATTGCGCCTTCAATTCCTGACGGAATGTATATTATGTTTGTCAGTAGCTTGTCGTAAAGAATGCCCGAACGGGATGCATAGCTTTTGTTTGAGGAGGAAACGGATATTGACGTAAGATTGCGGCATTCGGAGAATATGTTTCTTCCCAGAGAGGATACGTTCTTTCCGAGAGTCACTCTTTTTAAGCCGGTGCAGCCGGAAAATGCCGAATCCGAAACCGTTGTGACAGAATCGGGAATTTTTATTTCCGTAAGGGCGATATCATAATAAAATGCTTCGGAGCCGATGGTTTTTACACCCTCGCAGATGGTGATCTCCTTGAGATTATAGCACCAGGCAAAGGAATAGCTCTGAAGATTTCTGACGCTGCCGGGAATTGTAACAGATGTAATCTGTCGCATAGATGAAAAAGCATATTTGCCGATATCTGTAACGCTTTCGGAAATGGTTATTTTTTCAAGAAACTCCGCACAGCTGAATGCATAGGGGGCAATTGATGTGACACCCCCGGGGATTGTGTATTCCGAAGCAGTCCTGAAGGAGGGATAAGCAATCAGCTCGGATTTGTTTTTGTTGAAAAGGATACCGTTGTCATCGCTGCTGTAGACGGTGTTGCCCTTGTCAACGGAATAGGATATGATGTCACAGCCCTCGAAGGCGCGGGAGTGAATGTCCGTAAGGCTTTTTGGTACAGTGACGTATTTTACGGCGCAGCCTGCAAATGCAATTTCGCCGATGCTTTTAAGTCCCTTGGGGAAATTTACTTCACTGAGGCTTTCGCAAAGATAAAATGCCCATTCGCCGATTGTGGTTATGCTGTCGGGGAGCTGCACGCTTTCAAGCTGATCGCAGTCATAGAAGGCACATTCACCGATGGAGGTAATACCGTCACCCACCTCAATCGTTTTGATGTTTTTTGAGGTGAAAGGACTGTTGTTTGAGTAGTTTTTCATCTTTCCGGAGCCCGTCAGAACAAGAGTGCCGTCCTTATAAAGCTTGTATTTGACGTTTGAGCCGTTTGCTCCGCAGCTTCCGCTTTCCGTCGGAAGTGCAAAGTTCTGCTGTGCCGCGTCTGCCGTGACACTGAAGCCAGGAATCAGCCCCGTGAGAGTCAGTATGAGTGCCAGTGCTGCTGAAACGGATTTTATTATCTTTTGCATAAATATTCCTCCCCTTTGTAGGTTGCTTACATTATAAAACTTTCTTTGTGCGAAAACAAGAAGCTTTTACCGACGGCTTCATATCAGATGTTGCAAGAAAAATAAGCTTACGTTTGCACGAACTGCAACCGGAAAAAATGAAAATCAAAATTAAAATCAAAACAACGGTAATTGATTTTTTATGCAAAAAACTTATTCACTTTTCACTCTTACTTATTACTTTCCAAAAATTCTGAACGCATTTTAGTGAAGAGTGAAGAAGTAAGAGGTAATAAGTAAAAATCCCGAACGCTGTCGCATTCAGGATTTTTTGGAGCTGATAACCGGATTTGAACCGGTGACCTCATCCTTACCAAGGATGCACTCTACCTACTGAGCTATATCAGCATATTCACTTGTAAATAATAAAAAGCAAGAGCGACTTATTCACTTTTCACTCTTACTTATTACTTAAAAAAATGGCGACCCGGAACGGGCTCGAACCGTCGACCTCTAGCGTGACAGGCTAGCGTTCTAACCAACTGAACTACCGGGCCATTTGCAACAGAATTTATTATATACACAAAGGTGTAAAATGTCAATAGGTTTTTTTATTTTTTTTCAAAAGCAATTGCCTTATGCAATAACCTGCCTTTCAGGAGAACGCTATATAATGTTAAAATATTTAGAAAAAAACGCGTACGCGAAACAGAGCAGAGGAAAATAAAAAAAATACTTGATTTTGCAAAACAAATATGTTAATATATCTACGATATCAATAGCAGACCGGTCGGGAATAACCCGTCCGGTCTTAATTAATGCGTTTTTGAAGGAGGAATCATTTTGGCTGAAAAACATAAAGGCGGAAATGTGGTCAATGCAGTCTGGGAGATAGCCGAGCCTCTTGCTCGGGAGTTGGGACTTATTCTCTGGGATGTAAAATTTCAGAAGGAGGGTGCCAACTGGTATCTCAGAATAATCATTGACAAGGTTGACGGAGTATCCATTGACGATTGTGTTGCTATGAACGATGCGCTTGACGCTCCTCTTGATGAAGCGGATCCCATTGAGCAGAGCTACAATCTGCAGATATCCTCTCCCGGAATAGAAAGGGAGCTTGTAAGAGATTTTCATTTTATGAGCTATCTCGGCAGTAAGGTTATTGTTAAATTCAGAACGGCTGTGGACGGAGTGAAGCTCCACAAGTGTGTGCTTAAGGATTACCGTGACGGCATAATGGTGCTTGATCTCGGCGACGGTGAGGCACGCGAATTCGACAAAAAAGATGCGTCAAGCATAAAGCTTGATGATTTTGATGAGAACTTCTAAATTACAAAACGATTATCAGAAAGGATGATTACCAAAAATGGCTAAGGTGACAAAGAGAGATAAGGAAAGACAGACTTTTATTAAGAAGGCTATAGAATGTTATCAGGATGAATACGATATTCCGGATGCGCTTCTGCCTCTTCTTATTCAGAAGGTTGAAATTGCACTTGCAGCAGCTGCAAAGCAGAATCTTGCAGAGCCCAAGAAGGCTCCCAAGGAGGTTTTTACCTGCAAGATCGATCCCGAGACTTATGCGGTTGAGCTTCTTCACAACAAGAAGGTTGTTGAGAGCGTAACCTCCGCCGATACAGAGATTCTTCTTGAGGATTCAATAAAGTACAACAGAAAAGCGGTTCTCGGCGATACTATACAGATTCCCGTTTCCGTTGACGATCTGGGAAGAAAATCAGCACATACCTTCCAGGATACTCTCCGTCAGGGTATAAAGGCTATAAATCTTCATCAGCTCAAGGAAAAGATCGGTGAGATGATCACCGCCAAGGTTGTAAAGAAGTACAATAACGGCGATATCGGTCTCAAGGCATACCGTTACGATATTCTTCTCCCCGTATCCGAGCAGCTTCCCAACGATACCTTTGAGATAAACGATTTTGTAAAGATCTATATCTCAGACGTCAAGGAGGGCGAAAACGGCACGAGCCCCAAGGTATTCATTTCAAGAAAGTGCGATCTTCTTATCAGAAGAACCTTTGAAATGGAGGTTACCGAAATCGCAAACGGTACCGTTGATATCAAGGGTATTGCAAGAGACAACGGAATGAAGGCAAAGAGAGATGCCGAGACTCTTGAGATTATAAACGAGAATGCAAAGGATACAGAGGCAAGAATCAAGATTGCCGTATACAGTAAGGATCCCGACGTTGATCCCGTAGGTGCCTGCGTAGGTCAGGGCGGTATCAGAATTGCCGCTATCAAGAATCAGCTGGGCAACAATGAGATCGACATTATCAAATACAGTGATGATCCCAAGGAGTTTATTGCAAATGCACTTGCTCCCGCAGAGGTGCTTCTTGTTGATATAGTAGACGAGGAGGCAAGAAAGTGCGACGTTACCGTGCCCGAGGATAAGCTTTCACTTGCAATCGGCAGCTCCGGACAGAACGTTCGTCTTGCAGCTAAGCTTACAAAGTGGCATATCAATATTATTGCTGTTAATCCCGAAACAAAGACAATAATCCAGGCTTAAGGAGCTGATACGGATGCAACAGAAAAAGACGCCGATGCGCAAATGTATCGGATGTAATGAAATGAAGGCTAAAAAAGAGCTTGTTCGTATCGTAAGGTCTCCCGAGGGAGACATCAGCGTGGATCTTACGGGAAAGAAATCAGGCAGAGGCTCGTACATCTGCAGATCGGCTGCCTGTCTTGCCCTTGCCCGTAAGGCAAAAAGAATAGAAAGAGCATTTGAATGCTCTGTTCCCGATGAAATATACGAGAGACTTGAAGGAGAGATAGCCGATGAGTAAAGCCCTTGACTATATGGGACTTGCAAGAAGAGCCGGAAAGCTTGTGATCGGCCACGATGCTTCGCTTCTCAGCGTAAGGCAGGGAAGAGCCTCAGCTGTTTTGCTGACGCAGGATGCATCTCCCCGTCATAAAAGAGAGCTTGACGCCGCCGGCTTCGGCGATCGGGTTGTGTTTCTCGGATTTACCATGGCTGAAGCGGGATATGCTACAGGAAAGAAAAGCTGTATATATGCGGTGGAGGATGAAGGCTTCGCCGATGCGATAAAAAACACACTTTTGAAGGAGGGTATTGCAAATAATGGCAAAGTATAAAGTAAGTGACCTCGCTAAAGATTTTAACGTTAAGAACAACGTAATAATTGATTTATTCAAGGATTTTGAGGATAATACAAAGAAATCCAATTCAGCGCTGACGGATGAGGATCTTGATATCGCTTTCGATATGATGACCTCAAAGAATGCCGTTGCTGATTTTAATGCATATTTTGCTGCCAAGAAGCCCGAAAAGAAGGAGCCTGAGAAGAAGGCTCCCGAAAAGGCAGCTGCACCTAAGCCTCAGACGGCTGATGATAAGCGCGTTGAGGTAAAGAAGGAAAAGAATGACCGTCCCGAGAGAACGGACAACAGAAACGACAAGAACAGACCTCAGGGAAATAAGGATCAGTTCACAAGACCTGAAAAGAAGAATGACCGTCCCGCACAGCAGACCAAGAACGATCAGGCTAAGAACGCACCTAAGGGCGGCAACAATAATCAGCCCAACCTTAATCCCTTTAAGAAGAAGGACAATAAGCCCAAGGACAACGATTTCGTTCAGTCCAGAACAAAGGGTGACAGAAAAACCGTTAATACAAGAGCCGAGGAAGTGGATCTTGATAAATATAACGAGAAGTATGACAGACTTTCATCCAACTCAATGAATGAAAGAGATGCTGACGTGCGTAAGCAGAAGATCAAGCAGAAGTCTCAGCAGTACAACAAAAAGCAGGGCACCCGTGCTCACCGCAAGGAGACAGAGCAGGAGAGACTTGCAAGAATTGCAGAGGAAAGATCAAAGCGTACCATCGTTGTTACCATCGGTGAGGAAATAACCGTAGGTGAGCTTGCAGCACAGCTCAAGGTTCAGGCTAATGAGGTTATCAAAAAGCTGTTTATGTACGGCGTAATGGCAAGCATAAATGAAAAGATCGACTTTGACACGGCTGAGGTCGTTGCAACAGAGCTCGGCGCAAAGGTAGAAAAAGAGGTTGTTGTTACCATTGAGGACAGAATTATCGATACCACAGAGGACGATGATTCACTTCTTGAAACAAGAAGCCCCGTTGTCGTTGTTATGGGACACGTTGACCACGGTAAGACATCTATTCTTGACGCTATCAGAAACACCTCCGTTACCGCAACCGAGTCCGGCGGTATTACTCAGCACATCGGTGCTTACAGAGTAACTCTTGACGGAAACGATATCACCTTCCTTGACACTCCCGGTCACGCCGCCTTCACAGAAATGCGTGCCCGTGGTGCAAAGGCTACGGATATTGCAGTTCTCGTTGTTGCCGCTGACGACGGTATTATGCCTCAGACAATTGAAGCTATCAACCACGCCAAGGCTGCTGAAGTTGCAATTATCGTTGCTATCAATAAGATGGATAAGCCCGCCGCTCAGCCCGAAAAGGTTATGCAGCAGCTTACCGAATACGGTCTTGTTCCCGAGGAATGGGGCGGCGAGACTATGTGTGTTCCCGTTTCCGGAAAAACTCACATGAATATAGATAAGCTTCTCGAGGCTATTCTTCTTGAGGCTGAAATGAGAGAGCTCAAGGCTAAGCCCAACAGAGCCGCCAAGGGTGTTGTTATTGAAGCACGTCTTGACAAGGGTAAGGGCCCCATCGCTACTCTTCTTGTTCAGAACGGTACTCTTAACAACGGTGATATCGTTGTTGCAGGTACTGCAGTAGGACGTATCCGTGTTATGACCGACTATAAGGGCAGACGCGTTAAGGAGGCAGGCCCCTCCGTTCCCGTTGAGGTTATGGGACTTGCTGAGGTTCCCAATGCAGGCGATATGTTTGACGCTGTTTCCGATGAAAGACTTGCACGTGAGCTTGTTGAGCAGAGAAAGCAGAAGATCAAGGATGAGCAGTTCAATTCCTACAAAAAGGTTACTCTTGATACTCTCTTCTCCACTCTTGAAGCGGGCGAGCTTAAGGATCTTAACATAATTGTCAAGGCTGACGTTGTAGGCTCCGTTGAGGCTCTCAAGCAGAACCTTGAAAAGCTTTCAAATGAAGAGGTTAAGGTTAAGGTTATTCACGGCGGTGTCGGTGCAGTCAGCGAATCTGATGTTATGCTTGCAAATGCCTCAAATGCTCTCATTGTAGGCTTCAACGTTCGTCCAGACACTGTTGCAGAGCAGATTGCAGAGCGTGACGGCGTTGAAATGAGAATGTACAGAGTTATCTACGATTGTATCGAAGAGGTTGAGGCTGCTATTAAGGGTATGCTTGCACCTAAGTATCGTGACGTTGAAATGGGTAAGGCTGAGGTAAGAAACGTATTTAAGCTTTCAAGCTCAGGCACAATCGCAGGTTCATACGTTCTTGAGGGTAAAATCACACGTAACAGCAAAATCCGTGTTGTTCGTGACGGTATTGTTGTTGCTGAGGACGAAATTGCATCTCTTAAGAGATTCAAGGATGACCAGCGTGAGGTAGCTGCAGGCTACGAGTGTGGTATCGGTCTCCAGAAGTTCAACGATATCAAAGAGGGCGATATCCTTGAGGCATATATTGTAGAGGAGTATAGAGATTAATCTATGGGAACATACAAGCAAAACAGAACGGCTGAGGACATCAGAAGAGAAATTTCTGCTATCGTTAGGGAGCTTAAGGATCCAAGAGTGGCAGACCACATTATCAGTGTGTCAAGAGCAGAGGTTTCATCCGATTCATCATACGTTAAGGTATACGTGAGCGCTGTTGAGGGTATTGAGGTTGCAAAGTCTGCAACTAAAGCCCTCACCGGTGCCACCGGATTTATCAGACGAGAGCTTGGTAAAAGGTTAGGTCTTCGCAAGACACCTGAAATCAAGTTTGTTGCTGATAACTCCATAGAGCACGGCATGAATATTGTTAAAAAGCTTGAAGAAATTTCAAGTGAATCAAAGGGTACGGAAGAGGAATAATCCTCTCGGGATGACGATATGGTTATAGACAAGAAAGAATGTTTAAGGCTACTACAAGAGAATGAAGAGTTTTTGGTGCTCTCTCACGAGCATCCCGATGGTGATACATTGGGGTGCGCCTTTGCTCTGTGCGAAATTTTACGTCTTATGGGCAAAAAGAGAGCATTCCGTTGTGCAGATGAAATCACAAACGATTTTTACTATATGACAGAGGGCTTTGTTAATGATGAGGTAGAAAATCCGTTTGTGGTTTGTGTTGACGTTGCCGACGAGGGTCTTTTGGGCTCCCTTGCAGGTGAATTTGGTGGCAAAGCTGACCTTTGTATTGACCACCATATGTCAAACACGTATTTTGCAAAAGCAACGTACCTTGCAGACGAAGCAGCAGCAAGTGAAATTATTTATGACCTTGCAAAGGATTTGCCTGTTGAAATGAACAGATATATAAGAAACTGCATTTATACAGGTATATCTACAGACACAGGCTGCTTCAGGTATATGAATACCACGGCAAGAACCT
>JAZOOE010000196.1:0-7719 GCA_045654865.1 Acutalibacteraceae bacterium
TTGCATCACCGTCAATATAGCAGTAGCACTGGAGGCAATAGTTTGAATGAGAGGTACAGCAGTTTGTGTCACCGCTTGAGGCTATATAATTGTTACAGCCGCTTTTTGCGCATTTCGTGGTGGGCGTGCCGTACTTGTTGGTAAAGCTCACCGACGTGGCAGACTCCGTAGCAGGCTGTGAGGCGGGCTCGTCAGCCGATGAGGGAGCTTCTGCGGATTCCTCTTCCGCCGTGGGTGCTTCCGTTGGGGGAGCCGTGACCGCGGTGCCCGTGCGGCACTCGGTGCATTTCAGCGCGCCGCTGTCGATATAACAGCCGCATCCGCTGCACTTGTCAGAATGTATTGCACAGCAGTTTGTGTCACCGCTTCTTGCGATAAGGTTATTGCAGTCTACTCTCGCGCATACGGTGCTTGCCGTGCCGTAGCGGTTTGTAAATTCCGCAGTCACATCATCGGTTGTTCCCTCGCGCTCACCGTCAGAAGAGCCGCCCGAGCAGCCGAAAAGTCCCAGACATATTACCGATATGAGAAAAAGTGAAATAAGCTTCTTCATTCTGTTCGTTCTCCGTTTATTCTTATTTATTCCTCGTCCTGAGGATATTTTATGCCCGTAAGCCTTCTTATCTCGTCCATCTGCTTCATAATGAACAAGGTGTCGCGGGGCGTGTTCACGGGGCTTGAAAGGAGCCCCTCGTTTACACAGCGGCAAACGTGGGCAATCTGCTCCTCAAAGCCGTTTCCGCGGTAGGGTGTCTCTATTATTTCAGACGTTCCGTCCGCCATATTAATTTCAATTTTTTCGGGGGCATAAAAACGATTGACCTTTATATAGCCCTTTGTTCCGTAAATATAACCCTCGTTGGGCTTTCTCAGAAGCGTTGCGCTGGAAAGAGAGGCGAGTGCTCCGTTTTTGTATTTCACAAGCACGTTGGTGTGTGAATCCGTTGAGTTATAGAAATCGCATTGGGCAAGAATCTCCGAAACCTCCCCGCCGAGATACCATTTTGAGAAGTTAAGTGCATATATGCCCACGTCAAGAAGAGAGCCGCCGCCGTTTTCGGGCTTCAGCGCGTGGTGTCCCATTTCATCCTCGTCAAAGGTATAGCAGAATTTTCCCTCAACTCCGCGTATTTCGCCCAGCCTGCCGCTGTTTACAAGCTCTGTAAGCTTCAACGTGCCGGGCACCAGCCTTGCCCACATAGCCTCCATAAGAAAACAGCCGTTAATTTCGGCTTCCCTGAACATTTCCTCGGCTTCCTTTGCCGTGACCGCTATAGGCTTTTCGCAGATTACGTGCTTTTTACCTCTCAGCATCATTACGGTGCAGTCCTTATGCAGAGAATGAGGGGTTGCAATATACGCCACGTCTATAACGTCACTTTTTGCCATTTCCTCATAGCTTGCAAAGCGGTGGGGGATTGAAAATTCATCTCCGAAGCGCTGTGCCGTTTCGTCTGCTCTTGAAGCCACGGCAGAAAGGCAGGCCTCGGGGACGTTTTTTATTGCCTCGGCAAAGCGGTGGGCTATCCCTCCCGTGCCGACGATTCCGAATCTCAGTTTTTTCATAATTATCCTCTGAAATTATCCCGTAATATTACCCTCAAATACCACGTTCTCTGCTCCTGAACATTCAAGAGGAGAGGCTTCTTCAAAGGTATTATTCAGTATTTTTATGTTTTTGTGATAAAAGGGTGCTTTTTCGGTGGGAGTAAACTCGGGTATAATTCTGATTTTTCCCCGCTCTCCCGTAAATTTACAGTTTCTCAACGTAAAATCATTGACGGGGGATGCCTCAAACCAATAATTCATATCACCCGTCAGAAGCACGGGGAGAGAAAATTCGCAGTTCTCGATAACCGTTTTTCCTCTTGACTGAAATCTCAGATGAGTGTTAGCCTTGCCGAAGCGGCATCGGCTTATATAAATTTCGGGATTTGTCGAGAGGTTTTCCGTCAGATCTCCCTCGTTTACGTCGTCAGGGAGTCCGTCCGTTTTCATAGTCAGCTCCCAGCGTCCCGTAATATTTACCTCCGTCAGCGTACAGCGTCCCTTTTCCTCAAGGGTTTTTCCGTTGTAAACGGCAATAGTGTCGCCCTTGCTGAAAACCTCCGAATATGCGTTCAGACAATGGCTCAGAGAGCTTCTTTTTGCAAAAAGAAGCCCTCCGTCAGCCTTTACACATTGATAGTAATTGGCATGAATATTCAAAGCATCGTCTATCATTCCCTCGAAAATACAGTCCTGAAGCCGTATCTCTCCGCGGCAGGCGACAAAATGTATGCCGTCTGCGGAGTTTGTGACAATGCCGTGGGACAGATGATCTCTGAAAAGCTTTAAGCCGCTGAGATAAATATTCCTTGTGCCCAGCGAGAATATGCCCATACCGCAGCCGTTGAGAATTCTGTAATTTTCAAAGCGTATATTATCGGAATGATATACCGCCGCACTTGACTTGAAGCGGTTTTCGTGCTCAAGGACGATGGTAGTGCTCTCGTCCCACTGAGAGGGGAAGCGTCCCGAAAAGACTATATATTCTCCCTCACTTCTCAGCCTTACGTGCTTTATGTTGTCGGCAGGAGGAGAGGGCTCGGGAATAATCTCCTCTCCGAGATATATAACGTCAAGTCCCTTTCCCTCACCGCTTTCGCGGGAGAAGCCCTGAATGAACATACAGCCCTTTTTATAAAGCTCTCTGTCCTCGAAATCAGCGCCGTAGGGAATAAAATATCCGTTTTCCTCTTTACAGGGGAATTTATCCCTTTTTCTTAAATAAAGCTCGTCCCCCGTGTTCTTCACCACGTCAAGCTCGGTAAAAAGTGAGCGCTCATATTCGATGACCACGTTTTTTACGGTAACGTTTTCACATTCGTCGATTATAAAGGGCTGTATTCTTCCTCTGAGAGTGATAACTGCACCGCCGAAGTCGAGAGTCACGTCCTTTAAGCCGCGAAGCAAAAACGCCGTATCAAGATATTCTGCGCCCTCGTGAATGGTAAGATATTTCCTCTCCCGTGTTCTTTTGGTATCGGAAAGGGTTATCTGCTTATTTCCCGAAAAGAGATAGCTGCCGCCGCTTTCAAGGGTGGTGCTCACGTCAAAGTCTTTCATAAATTAAAGTATAACTTCCTTGCCTGTCTTTGCGGATTCATATATAGCGCAGAGGATCTTAATCATATCAATACCCTGCTGACCTGTGAAGATAGGCTGCTTGCCCTCTATAACAACGTCATAGAAGTGCTTGAGGTTATTTGAGTGACCGTTATTCTCCTTACAATTGGGCGCTGTGATGTTGATCTGCTCGCCGTCCTCCTCAGTGAAGAGCTCAAGAACGCCGTTGCGCCAGCTCATACCCGACTTCGTGCCGCGAAGCTCAACAAAGCGGCATTCCTCCCTGATGTTGGATGCCCAGCTGAATTCGATCTGTAAAATTGCGCCGTTGTCAAAGCGGATCATACCCATAGCAAGATCCTCAACGTCAAAGGTGCCCTCGGCATTCTTGTCACCGAAATCGGAGTTTACCGAGTCAGAGGAATCGTTGTCGGCAAACTTCATATATGTGTTACCGCAAACCCCAACGGGTGTGGGGTTACCCATAAGCCAGATTGCAAGGTCGATCATATGAACACCGAGATCGATAAGGGGACCGCCGCCGGACTGTGCCTTTGTGGTGAACCAGCCGCCCTTGCCGGGGATTCCGCGTCTTCTCTGCCAGCCGGCTCTGCCGCAGTAGATGTCACCCATCTTGCCCTTTTCGATGAACTTCTTTGCAAAAACGGAGGCATCAACAAAGCGGTTGTTTCTCATAACCATAAGGGTTTTGCCTGCCTTCTTTGCCGCCTCGTTCATTCTGAGAACCTCGGAAACGTCAACCGCATCGGGCTTTTCGCAGAATACGTGCTTGCCTGCCTCGAATGCGGCAACGGCAATAATTGAATGAAGATAGTTGGGTGTGCATATATCAACGGAATCAATGGTTTCATCCTTCAGAAGCTCGTTGAAATCGGTGTAAACCGTAGCCTCGGGGAAATAGCTGTCCTTTAAAAACTGTGCTCTCTCCTCTATAATATCGCAGACTGCCACAACCTCAAGTCTTTCGTCATTGAGATAGGTGCTAAGGTGTGCACCCTTGCAGATACCGCCGTTACCGATTAAGCCTACGCGCCATTTTTTCATAATCTTTTCTCTCCTTAAAATATTTTTTCTTTTAATATATCATAACGTGTGGTGATAATCAATAAAATTTTTATCCGTCGGGATATAAATATTGTCATTTTGTTGACTTTTTCCGCTTAATTCTGTATACTGTTTCCGAGGTGATCAAAATGAAATTAGGTATAATAAACGGTTGGGAGGAAGGACACTTCAAGGCAGTTGCCGCAAAGGGCTTGCAGGCTGTGGAATTCTGTATCAACTATAATTATGATTCTGCCGAGGTGCTCAAAAGAGCAGAGGAGATAAAGGCAAACTCCGAAAAATACGGCGTTATGGTCGGCTCCATCGGCCGTTGGGGTATGGACAGATTCGATGATGACGGAAACGTTATCCCCGAGGCGCTTGCGCACGATAAGAATCTTATAGACCTTGCTTCAATTGTAGGCTGTCCCGTGTATAACGTGGGCTGTAACGAGGTCGAGGGCAAGACGTATTATGAAAACTGTCTTATGGCTATAGACTATCTCAGACAGCTTATAGAGTATGCAAGAGAAAGAAACGTAAAAATTGCCACTTATAACTGCGATTGGGCAAACTTTGTCTTTGAGGAAAAGGCATGGAGCGTAATCCACGGCGCGCTTCCCGAGCTTGGAATAAAATACGATCCTTCTCATTGCTTTAACCGCGGCGGCGACTATCTCAAGGAGCTTCGCGACTGGGGCAGCAGAGTTTATCATTTCCACGTAAAGGGTATTCTCCACGTGGCAGGCGAGGGCTTTGACGATCCCCCCGCAGGACTTGACGAGATCAGATGGGGAGCCATTATGACAATGCTCTACGTCAACGATTATAACGGTGTGCTTTCCATCGAGCCCCATTCGGGCAAATGGAAGGGCGCAAAGGGACAGTGGGGTGTCGACTTCACCATAAACTATATGAAGCAGTTTATTATGCCCGAGGACTATGAAGCCTCCGCAGATCCCTATATGCCGTAAGGCGAGTCGAAAGCCCGAGAGCGTAGGATAAAAACACAAAGCCTCTTATACCGCGGTACAAGAGGCTTTTGGTTTTTTAATGAATGATGAATGATGAATAATGAATAATGAATAATGTCGGAAGACACTTCGTGTCTTGATTGTATTAATACCTTGCACACGGGAAAACGTTACAGCCTCCGAATTCCGAATTCCGAATTTGCGAAGCATCGTTCCGAATTTGCGAAGCATCGTTCCGAATTTTCGAAGCATCATTCCGAATTTTTGAAGCATCATTCCAGAGTCAGCGTCTGATCGCAAAGGGTTTCGCCCTCGGTATTGATCGTAAGCAGGTGTGCGGTGCCGTTTTTGAGGGTGATGCTTGTTGCCGCCCAGCCGCCCGAGTATTTTCCGCAGGCAACGAAGCCGGGGATTTCCGTGTCAAAGAGGTCGCTTCTGTGGTGGTGACCGCCCACGATAAGCGTGAAGCCAAGCTCTCTGAGGGGAGTCATCCAGTTCATCCCGAAGTGATCGTCGATTCTCGGGTAGTGGGAGAATACTATCTTGTATCTGCCCGTGAAGTCATCCTTATCAAGAGAATTTATCCAGTCCGACTGCTTTTGTCTGTAGGAGCTGAAATCCACAAGACCGCTGTATTCTGCGTGATCATCCGCCTTGTCTTCACCCGGATCGAGAACCACCGCAGAAAGGGAGCCGAAGTCAAAGGTGTAATAAAGCTCACCCGTGCTTGTGGGGAAATACTGAAGCATCTGAGCGGCGTATTCTCCTCTCGTTTCGTGGTTTCCTCTTGCGAACACAACGGGAATCTCTCCCTTTGAAATGAATGCGGCATTACTCAGAACGTGATCGGTAAAGCGCGATTTGTTGCCGAAGTCGGAAACGATGTCGCCCAGCATTACCAGCATATCGTATTCCTCCGTGAAGTATGTAAGAGCCTTCTTCACCTTGTCCGTCATTCCGTGTATATCCGTAAGAGTAAGAAGCTTTATATCGTCCTCTTTCTCCTGACCACGGAAGCTGATGGGCTCGCTTTCAACGCTTCTTCCCTTTATGGCGGTATAGCCCAGCTTATAGGGCACGAACTGTGAGCCGACAACGTAGCTGTTGCCTCTGAGCTCATCCTTGGGAACAATAATTCTGTGAACCGTATCGTGGGTTGAGATGTTGCCCGAGGTGGTATCCCAAAAGGTTTTTTCCTCACCGTTTACAGTGTATCTGATATATCCGCTTCCCTTGAGGGATGTGACGAAGATCACACAATAGTTTTCGTCTCCCATATCAAAAACTGCAGGGGCGACACTGATGCTCTGGGGAATAATGAACAAAGAAGCCATAACTGCTCCTGCGACGATTATCAATGCAAGCAGAGTGATGCCTGCCTTTTTTGCGATTTTTTTAGCCATAATCCATATCCTCCCTTTTAAGACCAATTTAACAAAAGGGAACCGCCAAGTCAATAAAAATATGCCCTTCCGAAGCTCCGTTTTATATAATTTACATATTTTAATGATGAATATTATAATAAGTTACTAATTGAATTAATTTCCGCACTGTGTTATATTATACTTGTAAAATATTGCGGTAAGCAATACCGCATTACAGAAAGGACGAAAACACTATGGCTGAAAACAGACTTATCGGCGATTATCCCGTAATCGGTATCCGCCCCTGTATAGACGGAAGAAGAGGTCCTCTTGACGTAAGAGGCTCACTTGAGGAGCAGACAATGAATATGGCAAAGACTGCTGCCAGACTCATCTCCGAAAATCTTAAGTATTCAAACGGCGAGCCCGTAAAGGTAATTATTGCCGACACAACGATAGGCCGTGTTGCAGAAGCAGCAGCTTGTGCAAACAAGTTCAAGAAGGAAGGCGTTGACATCACCCTTTCCGTTACTCCCTGCTGGTGCTACGGCTCCGAAACAATGGATATGGATCCTATGACCATCAAGGGCGTATGGGGCTTCAACGCTACAGAGCGTCCCGGTGCTGTTTACCTTGCATCAGTTCTTGCAACTCATGCACAGAAGGGACTTCCCGCATTCGGTATCTACGGACACGACGTTCAGGATGCTGACGATACTTCAGTTCCCGCTGACGTTCAGGAGAAGCTTCTCCGCTTCGCACGTGCCGCAGTTGCTGCCGCATCAATGAGAGGCAAATCTTACCTTCAGATCGGCTCTATCTGTATGGGTATCGGCGGCTCCTCCATCAGCCCCGAATTCATCGAGGAATATCTCGGTATGCGTGTTGAATCAGTAGACGAGGTAGAGATCATCAGACGAATGTCCGAAAACATCTATGACGAGGCTGAATATCAGAAGGCACTCGCTTGGACAAAGGCAAAGTGCAAGGAGGGCTTCGACAAGAACCCCGAGTTCGTAAGAAAGTCCCGCGAGCAGAAGGATGCAGACTGGGAGTTCGTTGTTAAGATGATGGTTATCATCAAGGATCTTATGAACGGCAATCCCAATCTTCCCGCAGGCTGTGAGGAAGAGGCTGTAGGTCACAACGCTATTGCCGCAGGCTTCCAGGGACAGAGACAGTGGACGGACTTCTATCCCAACTGTGAC
>JAZOOE010000197.1:0-4827 GCA_045654865.1 Acutalibacteraceae bacterium
GATTTCAGGCATGGTTCGGATTACTACCGTCACCCTAACCTGCCATTATATATAAACTTAAATAACAGCCTTTTTTACCTTTCCCTCAATGGACGTACCGAGGAACAGTCCTCCGTATTTACCGAATTCCTCGGGATCGCCGGTTACAAAAAACTGTGCCGTACCCTTTTGTCCCGATTCATTGAGCATATCCTCCGAGCGGAGCTTTTCTTTGAGAGCCGACAGTGAGCTTGTTCCCGAGCAGACTATGTTTATATCGGGGAACAACGACTTCACGATATCAAGCACCAGAGGATAGTGGGTACAGCCGAGAATCAGCGTATCTATTCCCTTTTCAAGCAAGGGAATAACGTATTCCTTTAATGCTTCAACGGTTTCGGTATCGGTCATTTTTATTTTGCCTGCCTCTATAAGAGGAACAAGCCTCGGAGCTGCCTGAGAAAACACCTCACAGTCTGCGAGATAGCTTTTGACGGCTCTTTCATATGCGCCGCTTTTCACGGCTGTGGCAGTTGCAATAACACCAACCTTTTTGTTGCGCGTCTGCAATGCCGCATTCTCACTTGCGGGAGACACCACTCCCACAATGGGAATATCAAAGCATTGGAGCAATTCTCTTCTTGACGTTGCATCGGCAGTATTGCAGGCAACGGCAATTGCCTTTACGTCGTGCCGTAAAAGAAATTTCGTATTGTTGAAAGCAAACTCCGTAATCTGTCCCGAGGTCTTGTCACCATAGGGAACGTTAAGAGAATCTCCGAGATATATTATATTTTCAAAGGGCATATTCTCAAGGATGGCCTTTACGACGGTAAGACCGCCAAGCCCCGAATCGAATATGCCGATGGGCTTCTCATTGGAAGACAATAACGACACTCCTTAAAGTGAATTAACAAGTTTTTTGAAATGCTCTCCTCTTTCCTCAAAGCAGGTATACTGATCGTAGGAGCTGGTTGTGGGAGATAAAAGCACCACGTCGCCGCTTTGTGCCACGCTTACAGCGGCACTGAGAGCCTCTCCGAGATCATTGACACGGACTCTCTCACAGGCAGTAAGCTCATCGTAGATCCTGCCGCCGCATTCACCGTATGCCACAAGAAGCTTTACGCCCGAAAGCAGAGGCATAAGAGGGGAAAGCCGGAGTCCCTTTTCGTGACCTCCCGCAAGAAGGATAACGGGAGCGGAAAATGCCTTGAGGGCAGTTACCGTCGCATCCACGTTAGTTCCCTTTGAGTCGTTATAAAAGCGAATTCCGTCTTTTTCACGGACGAACTCAATTCTGTGCTCAACACCTCTGAAATCGGCAACAGCCTGATGAATGCACGAGGGCTCAACACCGAGGCTGAGCGCCGCGCCCACACCGACAAGAACGTTCTGTACGTTATGTCTGCCCACGACTCTGATGTCATCTACGGGGAACAGCCTTTCACCCTTGAAATAAACAAAAGCATTATCGGCAAAAATATCCGCATTTTTATCCTCAAGGCTGTAGGTCAGCTTTTTACAGTCTGCTCTTACCTCATTTTCATATTCTCTTATAAGCTCATCGTCAAGGTTATACAAGAAGGTATCGTCGTCCCTCATATTTTCATAAACTCTCAGCTTTGAGCGGAAATATGCATCCTCCGTACCCATAAAATCAAGGTGGTCAGCCGCAAGATTTATAATTACGGAAACCTCGGGACGGAAATCCACGATATCCACAAGCTGGAAATTTGAAATTTCAAGAACTATATAAAAGCCCTCGTTGTTTATAAGGTCGTATTGCAGCACCATTTCGCAAAGAGCAATACCGATATTGCCGCAAAGCAGAGTCTTTTCGGGATACTGCTTTTTGATAATCTCATATACAAGTGTGGACGTTGTCGTTTTTCCGTTTGAGCCGGTAACGGCAACGTAATGCTGAGGAGCAGATACCATAAAGGCAAGCTCGATCTCGGTGATAACCGATATGCCTCTTTCTCTGAGTCTTTTCACAAACCAGAGCTTGCCGTTTATTCCGGGATTTTTAACGGCAAGAAAATAGTCCTCCTCAAATATCTCCTCAGTCTGATTCACAACACGAACGCCCATTTTCTCAAGCTCGGGCAATTCCTTTATATCTGAAAGTGCCTTTGATTCGGATACGGTAACCTGTGCGCCGAGCCTTGTCAGCAGCTTAACTGCCGCCATACCGCTTCGGGCAAGTCCCAGAACAAGCACCTTTTTATTCGTAAAATCTGTCATATAGCCTCCGTTGGGAAAGCAGAAGTCACGCTTCTGCATTAAAGATCCGTTATAAACGGATACACATTTTTCTGTTACGATAAATTATATTCAGTGATCATCTTTATGTATTACTTATATTATAATTCCCGTATATATAAATGTCAACGGAAAAGCCGTGGGGGCTTCGATTTATATTTCAGAAAACTATTCCGCTCAGATATAGCGCGGCACCGACAATTATACACCCAAAATAAAACAAAAGCATTTTATCCGGCTTGATTTTTATACCGGACTTATATTTTTTTGCAAACAGGCAGACAAAAAACGGAGCCGATGTAACGGAAATTTTCTCTTCCGGACAAACAAGGGTGATATAGCAGGGGTAATGCTCGCGCTTTGTATGTTCAAGAAGTCTGTGTTCTATATATAAGACATCCTCCCATCTGACAAAAACACCCTTATAGCTTAGTCCCTCCTCGCTTATTACACAAATGACCTCTCCGAAGAAAAGCATATTGAGAACGGATAACACCCCGAGGGGAAGCAGCAGACAGAGCGTTTGCGATATGACATTTCTCATAGTCTCCCACCAGTCATAAATGCCGTAGTTTACCGTTATAAGCCTCACGGTATTGACTATAAGAAAAAACAGAAACGCTCCGAATAATGCCATAATAAAGAAATTAAAATACTGTCGGCGGATTTTTATGCCGTCGGGATCCGTCATTCCTTTATTTTTCATATTATCTCTCCTTTACCTCCACAGACGTTGTTATCTGAGAGCGAGCATACCTCTCACGGGAACGTCAGCACGGATTATCGAGTTCGGGGCCACGGTGAGCCTTTCAATAAAAGTGCCGAAGCAGTCGTATATTACTCCGCTGAAGGCTGCCGACTCGGGATTTTCAAGAATAATACCGTCCGTGTCGCTGTTATTAAAGACATCGGTACACTTGCCGTTACAAACGAAGGGCACTTCGGAATATAAAACCGTTATCTGCTTATCCTTGCCCTCTGCCGTAATTGAGGTAAAATTATTTTCGGGATGCAGGGGAATAAATTTCCCGTTAAGAAGAATATCCTTGTTTTCATTCCAATAAGAGAGGAAATACTTTATAAGAGCCCTCTGCTCCTGTGTGGAATCGGCAAGAATAACAGAAATCTGAGGAACGCTGAACATAATATTAAGAAGCTGATAGGCGCAAAGAGAAATGCTTTCCTCTCTTGCCCAATAGAGCATATCGGAATGTACGGCAACGGGATAGCCGAGAAGCCTCAGAGAAGCCGCCATTATTTTATTGGTAAGCGAATCATAGGCGCAATCCCCTACTCTCAGCATATTGCCGAAGGTATTGATTGCAGGCCCCACGTAGCTTTGTCTGTACTCGAAAAGCAGCTGCGGCTTTATTTTTGCCGTCTCCTCGGCAATTTCCGTAAGCAACGCCTTAACTGCCTCATCCACGGTAACGTAATCCATAGCACTGTTATAGGGCGGTGTTTCATCCGTTGCCCTTATGCTGTCAACAAAATCAAGCTTAAAGCCGTCTATATCATACTCCAGAAGAAAGCGGCAATAGGTATCCGTGATATATTTTCTTACCTCGGCATATCGTGGATCTGCCACAAATGCCTTGTCTGATCTGTAATAAAGCAGCTTATCCTTGAAGCTTTCGTAAATTTTTGTTTCAGGCCCGATAAAGGGAACGGCAAACCATAAAAGAAGCTTCATTCCCAGAGAATGCACGTCCCTTACGAACTGTGCGAAATCGGGGAATTTATCCTTGGCGACGATCCAGTCTCCGCATTTTGAATAAAACGGTCCCTCGGGCTCTCCCTCAAACTGCCAGCCGTCATCAATTATAACCGTCTTAAAGCCAAGCTCCGAAGCAATTTTCAGATCCTCCAGCAAGGCTTTACTTTCGGGCATCTGATGAAAATTATACCAAGAGGAATAAAGAGCATCCTTTGCCGCGTGAGGAGCCTCGGGTATCAGATAACCGTTTTTGCGCCACCAGGGATAAACATCCGCAAGGGCTTCGTAATAAGGAATTTTTCTTTTGTCAAGCCTTACAGAGGCCGCATATTCACCTATGGGCTCAGTGCCGCCGTCAAATAAAATAATCTGATATTTCACCTTGAATTTCTGCGAAAAATCATCTACCCAGAATTTAATTGAAAGAGGTGCGGATGCATCACTGACCGCAACGGTACAGCAGTTTTCTCCGTTTGTACCCACGGTATAAAGCAGAGGGGCGCCGAAGCCGAAGCGAGAGGTGCTTGTGGAGGCGCACCATCTCTGATGCATACTGAAATCTCTGCCGCAGCAAGGATGGCCTGCAAAAACGATCCCCGTCATTTCCTCTTCACGGGTGAGATATATTTTTTCGGGAATGACAATTCCCGGAAATACTATACGAATATCCACAATTTCAATATCGTCACCAATGAATCTGCTTTCGAGGGTGATCTTATAATTCTCATTTCCGCCATCAACTAAAAAACCATTATTTTTCATATTACCAATTCTCCGTGAAGCCTTTTTTATAGTGTAACATTTTGAAACAACAGTTTCAATAAGGAAAAATCTTACGACTTATCGATCCCCTGCTCCCGAAGCTC
>JAZOOE010000198.1:0-34146 GCA_045654865.1 Acutalibacteraceae bacterium
CAATCGGGAGCAACGGCGGGAATCTTTTCCTCTGTGTGAGGAAGTGTTGTGCCGTTTACGGGTGTTCTTGAGATTTCCTCGCCGCAAACTGAGCAATATACAACGCTTTCGTGGTAAGCGGCAACCTTACAGGTAGCCTTATTCTCTTTTTCAATAACTGCCTCAGCGGATGTATGTCCCTTTGCGGGATCTTTTTCGGGTGCGGTAAGAATGTCTCCGCAAACGGAGCACTTAATGCCCTCTGTCAGACCGTCCGTATCGCAATCGGGAGCAACGGCGGGTATCTTTTCCTCTGTGTGAGGAAGTGTTGTGCCGTTTACGGGTGTTCTTGAGATTTCATCGCCGCAAACTGAGCAGTATACAACGCTTTCGTGGTAAGCGGCAACCTTACAGGTAGCCTTAACCTCTTTTTCAATAACTGCTTCATCGGGGGTATGACCGTTCTGCCCTACGTTATCATCAACGTATGAATCGGAGCATACCGAGCAGGTGTAGGTGGTGTAGCCGCCCTGAGTACAGGAGGGAGGTGTTACCACTTTATCATACTTATGTCCGGAAGAAACAATATCCTCCTCCTGAACGTGAGTAGCATCTATCTTACAAACTCTTCTCTTAAGACCGTTTTCTGTGCAATCGGCCTCATAAACCGTTGTCCACTCGCCCCAGTCGTGACTGCCGGCATCGGTTTCGAAATGCTCGGATGTAAGAACCTCTGAGCATACGCTGCAGCGTGTTACCATATCGTAGCCGCCGGGCTTTTCACAGCCGGCATCTACCTCATTTTCCTTATTAGCCTCACCGGGAGTATGGCCGGCAAGAGGGAAATATTCAATCTGCTCGTCAAGAACGGTAAGACATTCCGTACAGAATACCGTTGTCTTGGTAAAGCCCTGAGTCTTACAGGTGGAATTTTCCGTTACCGTGTAGGGCTGGCTGTTTGTGTGAGCAGCTCCGACAACAACGGCTTTTCTTGATATTTCTTCGCCGCAAACTGAGCAGTTTATTACCTCTTCATAGGAACCGTCTGTGGTACAGGTAGCCTTGATCTCGTTTTCCCTGATCTTTTCTCCGGGGGTATGTGCCTTCTTGGGCACGGTTACCGTTTCGGAGGAGATAACGTTTCCGCATTCGTTACAATAGATCGTGCTGACGTATGAGCCCGTAGTCTCACACGTTGCATCTACGTTATCGGAAATAACGGGGGGAAGCGGAGAGTGTGCAACGGCGGCAATTTCATCGTCTTGTCTGTAGGAGCATATCTTACAGGTACGATACATCTGTCCTTTATTTGTGCATGAGGGATAAACGGTTGTATACCAATCGCTCCAATCGTGAGCCTCGGTTGAGAGGATCTCGGTATACTCTGCATTGCCTGTAACTGTTGTTGCTATTTCCTTATCCCAGGAATAGGAATAGTGATTACTAACGTCAGAAGCCTTTTTTGTGTTTGCGGGGATTACGGATTCGGGAATCGTAAAGCCGTAAACGTAGGTAAGCCTCTTTGTTGTGCCGTCTGCAAGATTGAACTTAATGGTGTAATATGCAATAGAATTCTTAAGACCATTGATAGCTGTCTGAAGCGTGTTTGCAACAGAATCAATTGCAACCTGATCGCTTGCAGCCTTGCTGCCTGCGCTTGAATCGTTGTATGCACGGTACGTGGGTACGTTATTATAGTAGGTAAGAAGCTTTGCGCTGTTAACTGCTGCCTCCAGCTCTGCTCTTGCGCTTTCAAGGTACTTGTCTGCATAACCGTCAGAATTTATATAACCCTCTGCTTCTGCAACAAGGCTTCTGAGCTCGGCATTTGATGCACCGTAAGCAAGTGCATTTGCCGTATCATACAAAACTTTCTTTGCATTATCAATATCCGTCTGAGTCTGCTCTCTTATTGCAATAGTCTTCTGAGCATCGGCATTCTGCTGAATAAGGTCGCTGTAGCTTCCCTGCACGACATACTCATCATAGCCGCTTTGCTGCTGAATGATCTGTCCTGCCTTGGCAATTTCGGCGCTGTAAGCGGATTTATCATAAACGGTTACAAACCATTGCATTTCAATCCACTGTCCCTCCATATAGGAAGAGCTTGCACCCTTTGTGTTAAACATAGCAGTTGAGGAGTCTCTGCCCCATGAGCCGTTCCAGTTCTGAGCCAAACCGTAGTTAGCAACAGAACCGCCGGTGGTATTGAACTCAACTGTTTTTCCTACGTAGCTTGAGGAGGGAGTTCCCTTGGGATAAAGAACCGTTGATACGGGGCTGGGAGTGCTGTTATTGTTCTTCCACAGAACGTATCTCTTCTGGGTTACTCCGTTTTCCGAATACTGGTCGGAGCCCTGATCGGAATATCCGAAGCCGACGATACGAAGGTCACAGTTACTTGCATTGATGCTGGGACCATATGTTCCGATGGGAGCATAAGGAACTGTACTTGCATCAATAGAATAGTCACTGAAAATGTTTGTCATGGTATAATACTTTGAAGGCATACCACCGAAATCTTTGTAGTCACCCCATATAGGAGGAGCTAAAATAATTCTGTAGTTGGTGCTGTTTCCCAGATCCCATGATATATCAAAATGATAACCTGCACTCTGAAGAGTTTCGGAAATATCAAGATACATATGAGAAGGATAGTATATCCTTACAAAGTCTGCTGAATTATTCGGATTTGTCCACTGGAACCATCTGTCACCTGTGCCTGACCAATAGCTTGTGCCGTATTTGTCATAGGATCTGTATGTCGCATCCGTAGCAGGCAAAGCGTTAACGGTTATAGGGGAAATCACCGTAAAGATTGAAAGCACCATAAGTGCTGTCAACATAACTGATAACGATTTTCTGAAAACATTTTTCATTGTTTCATCTCCTTTTATATTGTATTGATTTGCTCCGTTTGTCATACGGGGCCTTATAGCCTAAGCAAAGCATTTACATATAAATTATATCATTTTTCATAATATTTTTCAACACATTTGCTGATTTTAATATAAATTTTACATAACAGAAAAAATTTTGATTGAATTATCGGCATATTCACCGTAAAATAAACACAAAAAGGAGGATAAAAGGGAAATGAATACGTTACTTGAAAGACGAAGCATAAGGAAATATAAGGATACACCCGTCCCCGAGGAGCTGCTTGACAAGGTTCTTCTGGCGGGCACCTACGCTCCCACGGGGATGAACAGACAATCCCCCGTTATGGTGGCAATCACAGACAAGGAAACTCGTGACCTTATTGAAAGGGAAAATGCCGCAGTTCTGGGCGATGACAGCAAAAAGCCCTTTTACGGCGCTCCCGCGGTGATCGTGGTCTTTTATGATCCCGATGTCCGTACAGGCTTTGAGGACGGCTGTCTTGTTATGGGCAATCTTCTTAACGCCGCCCACGCAGCGGGACTTGGCTCCTGCTGGATACACAGAGCAAAAGAGGTATTTGCCACGGATACAGGCCGTACACTTATGAAGAAATGGGGCATCCCCGAGAGCTTTAAGGGAGTGGGCAACTGCATATTGGGATATGCAGACGAACATCCCGAGGCAAAGCCCCGAAAAGAAAACTATATTGTAAAGGTTTAATGCTTATATGTCTGAAATCACACCCGTGGCTCACATCTATACAGACTTCCCCACAAAATTCGGAATTCCCCGACAGTCGGGACTCGTGGACAGCCGTGGCAGAATAGTTTTTGAGCCAAAATACAGAAGCCCCGATGCAATAAGGGGACTTGAAAGCTTTTCGCATATATGGCTTATATGGGAATTTTCAGAAAATGCGGGCAGATCACAAGCCCTCACTGTAAGACCTCCGAGGCTTGGGGGAAATACCCGTATGGGAGTTTTTGCTACACGCTCCCCTTTCCGTCCCAATAATTTAGGCCTTTCCTGTGTTGAAATTGAAAAAATCGACCTTGAGTGCAAGGATGCTCCCGTAATATACGTAAGGGGTGCGGATATTTTAGACGGCACCCCCGTTTTTGACGTAAAGCCGTATCTGCCCTTTGCCGACTCTATCCCCGAAGCAAGGGGAGGCTTTGCTCAGGAGGTAAAAAAGAACACGCTGTCCGTGGATTTTCCCGACAGCGAGTCAGTGAAGCTCCCCGAAAGCATAAAAGCACAGCTGACTGAGATACTTGCTCAGGATCCGCGTCCTCATTACCACGAGGATGGAAGCCGAGTATATGCATTTGAATATTCGGAATATAAAATAAAATTCAGGGTGAACGAATCCACCCTGAAGGTTATTGAAATTGAAAATATTTAGCAGGTCACTGCTTCCTTGCTGACGGCTGTCTTCTCTTCCTTTTTCCTGAGAACGACGTAGAAAATCAGAGCACACACCACGCATCCGATAACCGCATAGAACATATCTACGTTCGTATCGTAGAGGGGCTCCTGCGCGGGAAAGTTTTTTCCGTGACCGAATATTCTGATAAAAATATCGGTATCGTCAAAATGAGCAAGATAGTTCTGATTGTTTGAATCCGTAATAAACCAGTCGGCAAAGAATTCCATAAGCTCCCACAGCACCATTACGATAAACGAAAAGCCCACACCGCAGAAGGTTTTTATTCCTGCGGTCTGATTTTCATAGCCCTTAAAGGTTTTTATTACCTCGCCGCCGATGAAGACAACGACACCGCCCGAAAGAATGTGCATAATCTTATCGTATTCGGGAACCTCACCGAGAAACTTGAGTCCGTGTCCCATAAACGAGCCCATCAGCACGAAAATATCTATGTAGCTCTGTGCTCTGAACGGGAGCCTTGACGTGAAAAGCTTTTTCGGAGAAACAAGTCGGAGAAGCGGGATTGCAAAGGTTGCAAGAGTGTTTATGAGAATAAGGTTACGCTGATAAACAGCCTCGCCTCTGATTTCAAACATTATTGCGGTGCTTATCATTACAAGGCGAAGAAGCCACCATGCTATATATTCGGCAAGCACAATCTCGTTTCTCATAGCTTTCGCCTCACCTGAAATGCGATTCTTTAATTTTGACATAATATTCCTCTCTATACAGTTTTTTTGCTAACCGAGAGGTGATTATACACCCTTTATCTGAAAAAATAAATAAATATTTCTGTTTTGTAACAATTCCTTAATTTATGTAACCGAAACATAAGCGTTTCATAAAAAAATTAATTTTTCTTTAATACTATATGCGAAAGGAAGCAGATTTTATGATAAAAACGGCAAAGGATGCGGGGGCGGATAATCTCACCCCGTCAATTCCTCAGTATTTCTCATGGATAAACAACACCAACGAGGGCGCCACCGAGGAGCACACCCTCGTAAATCTTGAATTTTTCAAATATCTCAAGGATACCTACGGTATGGAGATAAAGATCTACGCCTGGGATGCGGGTAACTTTGACGGTGCAAGTGAGGGCTACGGCAACTTAAACGGTGAAAAATTCCGTTCCCAGTATCCCGAGGAATATAAAAACGTGGTCAGAAAGGCTGCCGAGGCAGGCATCAGAATGGGACTCTGGGGCAGTCCCGACGGCTACGGCGAGGATGAAGAAACACAAAGGGACAGATTCGAGTTTTTCGTGCATCTTTGCAGAGACTATAATTTTGCCCTGTTCAAGCTTGACGGCGTTTGCGGACATCTGCGCCCCGAAAAGGCAGAGCTTTTTGCCGAAATGCTCAGAGAATGCCGTAAATATTCTCCCGACCTTGTGGTGCTCAACCACCGATTGAATCTGTTTGAGGCAGAAAAGCATATCACAACCTATTTATGGAACGGTGCAGAAACCTACGTGGACGTGCTTTCGGGTAACAATAACACCTGCATGCATCATAGAGGCTTTATGTTTGAAAGAGGACACACGGATAATCTTGAAAGGCTTGCGGAGGATCACGGCGTCTGCATCTCATCGTGTATTGATTATTTTGAGGACGAGCTTATCTATCAGGCATTCAACCGATCTCTCATCCTTGCGCCCGAAACCTACGGCAATCCGTGGCTTATGAGAGACGATGAGCTCCCCAAGCTTGCAAGAGTCTATAATCTTCACAGAAGAAACGCACCCATCCTCGTAAACGGAATTCTGCCCGAGGGCCCGCTTGGCGACAACGTATGCTCAAGAGGCACCGACACAAAGAGATTTATCTCCACGGGCAATAACTCATGGGAAGCAAAAGAAATAAAAATAAAGCTTGATGAAAGCATCGGTCTGAAAACGGCTCTTCCCGTCGAGGTAAATATCCATCATCCCTATGAAAAGCACCTCGGTGTATTCAACCCCGGAGACGAGGTTAAAATAACCCTTATGCCATTCAGAGCCACTCTCATCGAAACGTCGGTCACCAATGAAGCCGAGCCTATGCTGACAAATTGCGAATATGAAATAATAAAGGAGGCACCCGACGGCACCCCCGTTGAGATCAGGCTTCTTTACTGCGAGGACAAGGATATTGCATTAAGACAAAGGGGCTCTGAAAGCTTTTTCAGAAAGGGCGAAAGCCTCGACATAAGAGAAAAGGCACCCGTGAAGCTGGGAAGTCTTGACAATATTACTCTTCAGCCCGAAAACGGAGAGCAGCTTTATGAAGCGGCTATGTTTGCCATCGACAACGACTGTCTTGAAAAAAGAAGCCTTATCCGCTCCGGCGAAACCACCGTCCCGCAGGTAAGGGCTGCCCGTGACGCCTTCTTCGGTCAGAAGCTTTATAAGCTGAGAGGTCTTGAAAATAAAAATATGTTTGACGGAAAGGACGATACCTTCTATGACTCACAGTCAAAAACCTATTGCGACAATAATCTGAGAATAAACGGCGGCTGTCTGAGAACAGACTTCGGCGAAGAGGTATTGTGCGATACGGCGGAAATCGAATTTTTTGCCGCAGACTATGCCACAAGAGAGGTTGAAATCCAGAACGCTCCCTTGTCAGCGGAATATTCCTCTGACCTTAAGCTCTGGAGCACCTCGGGAACCGCCCGCATAAGCGAAAAGGAACGCTGTACGCAGGAGATCATACGATTTACGGTACACACGACCTATCCCCTTGAGGGAAGAAAAATGCTGGTAAGCTATCCCATAAACGGCAGCCTCAGATATCTGAGAATTGCAAAGCCCGTTGACAGAATATTTGCCGTAAGATTATTAAAGGACGGCAAGGACGTAACCCCAAAAAATGCAAGAGCAAACAATATGCAGGCTCACTACCGCTATAAAAAGACTCAGACGGTTCACAAAGCAAGGTTTACTCTTCCCGATTATACGGGGCTTAAAAAGCTTACAGTGGCTGTTGAGGGTGAGCACGGCACAGAGGGTGTATACGTTGTGGCAAAAATCCGTGATACCCTTTGCGGCTTCCCCGAAAGAGCTCCCGAATATAAGGCAAACCAATGGGAGCACAGAGTTCTTGATTCAGACAAAAACAATACGTTTTATCTTGAGCTTCCCGATGGACTTGAGGGTGAAAGCATTGAAATTTCCGCTGTATTCTCCAACCGCAGAAAGGCGGAAAGCTGCCGATGTGACGTATATCTCTCACCCGTCAAGTAATACGGAACAAAAAAACAAAGACCATATAAAACATTTAAGGACTGTAAAAGCTTTCGTTTTTTACAGTCCTTAATTATTGTATCCTCAGAGGAGAATACATTTTTTCTTCATATTTCGCCGTTCTTAAAAACTCTTATCATTTCCTCCGTCAGGCTGATTCCGTTATCCTCAGAGGGAATCTCCTCTCTTGTAAACCAGCCTGCCTCTGACAGCTCATTTTCATCAATGCGTATAGTATCGTCACCCGTGACGTCACAGAAAAAGCCCATAAGAATATTTCCGTCGACACCCCAGGGCTGACTCTTGTAATAGCGGATATTGCATACCTCCAGCCCTGTTTCCTCCTTCACCTCACGCATTACCGTCTGCTCAAGAGTCTCACCGATTTCCGTATATCCCGCAATAAGGGCATAGCGCTTTACTGCTCTGAGGGCATATCTGCTGAGAAGCAGGCTGTCCCCGCGGGTGACTCCGACTATAACTGCGGGAGAAATGCGCGGATATATCATATTTTTGCAATCAGGGCAAAAAAGCATTCTTTCAGCCGAATCGTGCTGAGTAATACCGCCGCAGCAGCCGCAATACCGATTGTTTTTATACCAATAAAACAAATGCTTACCCGTCATTGCGGCAAAGCAAAGCTCCTTAGGAGCAAGGGTATATAATTGCCTTACGTCATAATAGCCGTACCCTTCTGTCTCCACGCAAAAAAAGGATAAGGGCATAAAATAATTTCTGCCGCCCAGTCTGAACAGATATATAAACGGCACTCCCTCAAACAGAGAATGAACCTGCGAATACAAGGGAAGGTCGCACTCCGACTCCCTTATCATCACCTTATTATTCCAATAAAAAAGCACGACGTCCTCAGCCGACGGCGTTTTCAGATAAAACTCATTTTCAAGTCTGCCCTGCTTTATATCCTGAATCATCCCACGTCTACCCCCGAAAAACGAATTAACCGTAATTATTATACTCCGAATGATCTGAAAGCTCAATACTCTTCCTTAGGGTGACGGTAATAATCCGAACCGTGTTTTTTTTCAGATGATTTTTGATTGTTGAGGGTGCCGAAAGGCTGACGCCTTTCAAAGCCGAAACGCCGAAAAGCGCTGAAAGGGCTTGATTTCAGGCATGGTTCGGATTACTACCGGCACCCTAAGCAAGAAGGGGGCAGCCGTACTTCCTTAGCGGCTGTCCCCCTGAATTTTTATATTGTTATGCAATGGCGTTGAGAAATCTTTTTATATTGGCAAGCTCAGCTTTTTTAAGAACGTCCTCTTCCTCCTCCTTTGCAAGTCTCGCCTCTTCTTCGCGCTCGCGCTGTGCCTTCTTTCTCTCCTCAAGCCACTTAAAATCATCCTCTGTCCATAAAACCGTCTTCATTCCGCGGCCTAAAAGCTTATAAAGGTCTGCAAAGAGGAAGCATTCTCTGATAACCGAAGATTTTTCGCTTCTGACGCTCATCACCTCTTGTTCAACCATAAACCATCTGTTACGCTTGTTTATATACGTAATTTTTCCCTCAACGTAGGCGTCACTTCTTTCGCTGAAGTAAAACACCTTCTGTCCCAAGGAAATATCGGGATCATGCATCTTTTTGCTTTCAAGAATGTTCAGTCTTATGTTTTCCTCTTCGGTAATATTGATACGGTTGCTTCTTCTGGGCTTTGCCTGTGCTGTCGTTTCTGTCTCGGTTGCTGCGTTAAACACTTTCTTGTTTTCCATTGATCTTTCTCCCTTTGATTTTATTTTTTATATCCGCACTCGGGACAATTCCTTTTTCCCTTGTACAATTATATATATATCACTTTTTGTTTCCCGATCGGTAAAGGGGGTTTTTTTATACCGTATATCTGCGCTGTATAAAAATAAAGCACGGGGGCTCCTCTGCATTGAAAAGCGAGAGCAGACAAGGGGACACGGGCTGTTGCTTCTGCCCCTATGTCATATCATACAACTGCTGTCCGCTTTAATCAGAAGCCGTTACGGTGCTTAGCCGTAGGACTCGGCAAACTGCATATAATAGGGTGTTCTTGCCTCGGAATGAGCTCTTGCATCGCGCTCAATAGGCTGAGAATAATAGTCCTCGTAGGAGGTTGAACCGTTAACGTAATTCTCGCTGTTTTCCTTCCACTGTCTTGCGCTCTCAAAATAAAAGGAGGTCTGAACCTCGGGGGAATCAAAATCCAGAATATCAAGCGTGTGGAAAACGTAGGCATGGTGAAGCTCGTGAAGAACTGTGCTGATCACATTCTCAAGGGGAGCCTCATTAAGGTGACGGACGTTTATAAAAACGTTACTGGAAAAGCGTGAAAAGAATGCAAGAGTATGCTCATCCATCTTTGCCGTGTTTACCTCAACCCAATATTCGATGGTAAGATCACCAATTCCCAGATATTCCTTTTCAATTTCCGCAACAACACGGATAAGTCTTTCCTTGTCTTCAAGGGAAAGGCTGTCCCATTTTGCAAGATCTGCAAGAGGATGCTCGCTTTCTTCCGTGGGCTCCTCTTCTTCCTCAAAGGAAAGTGAATTATACCATTCATAAAACTCATTCCATTCCTTCTCGGTGAGAGTGGCACAGAAAAACTCGGTATATATACCCATCACGGACGGCACCATAAGAATAATTGCAACTATGAATGCTGTCAGTCTGAAGGACAGCTTGCGGCACTTTTTTCTGAAATTCCTTATGCGGTTACGGTTATGTATATTTATTTCACCTATGAGCCTTGCGATAAAAAGGAATATACAAATTGATGCTACCGACACCAGAACAGCCGCCACGGGATGATACTGAGCAAAAATCAGCAAAAGACAAGCTTCAACTGAGACAAAGGAGGAAAGAATCATCCCCGTCAGCGTATCTGAAAAAAAGCGTTGCGTGCTGAAAATCATCTGGACAATTCCTATAACCACTGCAAATAAGGCCGCTGCTAAATAAGGCTCAAGATAAAGCCCTATAGACGGGAAATACATACCGTTATAAAGAAATTGCGTTGCCGCAATAGCAAATACGGAAAGAGGCATAAATTTAACGGCGATTTCGGTAAATTTATTAAATGAGCCCTCAAATAATCCGTTGTCCTTCTTTTCTTTGTTGTTATGTGAATTCATAGTCAATTTCTCCTTTTTTCTTTATAATAAACTATATATGAGCACCGTACAGACAGGGGGTGATTTTCTGATTACCGCCCTCGGCAATTATAATTCCGAAAAAAAAAAAGCGTCTGCCGCGTTCAGTCTGCGGCAGACACCTGAAATTTAATATTCACAAAAACGGCTTATTCAAGAATACCGTGGTAGCGTCCCATCCAGTAAGGAAGAAGATAGATATAGGGCATCTGAGCTCTCATACCGCTTGCATTCGTTCCGGGAAGAGTGGAGGTGCGGTTGACGATCTTTGAATTGATATCAACGAACTCCTCTGCACCCGAGTCACAGACGAACTGATTTCCGTCATAGTGAACAAGCACTCTTGCGGAATATTCAACGGGATATTTAAGCTGGGGAGGACAGCCCATTTCCTCGGGAGAATAGTCCCACACAATATCCTTTCTGTGGCTGTTGTATGCGGGCCAGCGGATAAGATCAAGGTTCATTTCGGAAAGACTTTTTGCGGCATTTTCAATATCGCAGTAGTTTTCCGTCAGCGCACCGTAGACAATATTGAAGAAGGGTGAGCGCTCAACTCTTTCATAGTCGTAGTGATGAGTAAGTCCCATCTTGAAGATTTCCTTATGTCCGTTGTCCTCAGCATAGGTGATAAGAGGATAGATGTTTACAAAGTCAAGCTGATCGTCAATGTGAGCAAGATGATTATCCTCAACCTTATACTGCATACAGTTCATAGCATAGTGATGCTTTGAAACAAGCATATCATAAACCTTGTTATACTTTTCATCCCCCGTTACGTGGTAGGTGGTTTTAAGGAATGAAAGAATCTCAAGGGAATTGGTACCTCTTTCATAGTACCAGCGGTCATCATTGTTGATAAGCTCAGGCTCCCAGTTTGCCCACGTGGTGGGAATACCGTCAACGTCGGTAAGATGGAAGTTGTTGTCTATAATATGGTCGGTTATTGTTCTTACTACATCGGCAATTCTCTTCTTTTCGTCCTCGTCTGCAACAAGATCAAAGTAAATGCCGTAAGCAAAATAATGTCCCGTCATTTCGTCTGAGGAGGTCTCGCCCAGCCATTCGCAATCGGGGTTGTTTTCACAGAAATGCCATTCCTCGCGGTTGCCCGTTGCAAAGTTTTCCTCGTGGGAATATCTTGTTGCTCTGGCAGTAAAGCCTGCTTTACCCGTAACCTCGGTAAGCTTTATCATAGCTTCAACTGCTCTCTTTGCATTTTCCTTTGCGCTTTCATCCCCCGTTACCTTATAGCGGAAGCACTGAGAAGCACAATAAAGACCTGTGAAAAGTCCGTCGTTATCGGAATTGGGAAGCCAGCCTGAATCCAGATCACCGTATTTTCTCAGCTCTCTTGATACCTGATAGCCCTCGTTGCGGGTAAAATATTTTACTGCCATTTCATCATAATGAGCAGCCTTCTCCTCAAGAGTCATAAGCTTGCCCGTGATAATGCTGATACCGCGGGGTGTAACGGCAGCAATTGTTCCGCTTGCGGAAACGGCAATTTTTGTAACAGTGGGATGCATAAGCCATGCACCGTAGGAGAAATAGGAGATCTTACCCTCGATAAGAGTTACGATACCCGTGTTTGTGGCAAAGTATTTCTTTCCGTCGGGGGTAAAGCACATATCATTGAAGGAGCCTGCGGGAACGGAATAAAAATCGTTTCCGTTATACCAGAAGCTTCTGCCGTCATAGATATTGAGTCCCTCGTCAGAGCCTACCCAGAGATGTCCCATTCCGTCAAGAGCAAGACAATTTACCTTCTTTGAGAGCACGCCCGACATATCGGGAGTCATCTCCGCAAAATGACGGCGCTTGCCCTTCATTGAGAGAAGTCCCTCGGAGGTACAACCGATATATACAGTCTCACAATATTTTGAAAGATTATCCTTGGCGCAAAGAGCAACGGTATCCTCGGGGATACCCACAACTGCCTTGAATTCATTTTTCTCGCTGAGCCAGAGCTTATTTTCGGTAATAAGCCAGAGGGATTTATCAAGTGCTACGCTGACGTCGATAACGGCGCTGTCAAACTCGGCAAGCTTTTTTACTCTGCCGCCGATAAGCTCGCCGAAGCTGTTACCGTTGGATACAAAAACTCTGCCGTCTCTGCCGAAAAGCTTATCGGCACCGCATACGTGCTTTCTGATTTTTCCGTCGTTATATTCATAAAGACAGCCGTCAGCCGTAAGATAAAGAGTCTCGTCAAGAAAAGCGACGCTGTTTACGCTTTCAACGTCAATACCTCTGTCCGAGGTTATAAAGCTTTTATCGAACTGTCTGAACTGTCCGAAATTGAGTTTGTACTTTTTCATAGGTTTTCTCCCGTAAATTAATTTTGATATATTCTATCATATTTTTTATTCCGTGTCGAGATTTTTCATAAAAAGGACGGAAAAACAATTTTGTAAAAAAAGCATTATCAGCACCGCCCTTATTCTTAATAATATGCCTCAGTGAGCTGCCGTTAAAAAATCGCGTTACTGTCTTCGGGGAAGTATTCACGGCTATTTTCCTCCGTTACGTAATAAAGACAGTAAAGAGCCGTATTTCTTATGTGTATCTTTATATTTTCACTGCTGTCAAGCAGCTCCTCCTTTGAAAACCAACGGAAAACAGTGCTCTCGTTTTCCCCCGACGAAGGCTCGCTTTCATCAGTCAGAGCACAGTAAATGAAATCAAGAAAATCCTCACCGCCGTTTTTACGGTCGCCCTCGTTATATACAAGCAAGGGGGTGGGCACCCTTTTTACAAGACCTATGCTGAAATCATCTCCCCTTTTTGAAAAGAGTGTCACGTCAAAGCCCGATTCCTCTCTGACCTCTCTGACAGCCGCCTCGTGGGGCAGCTCGTCCTCCTCGAAATGACCGCCCACGGGAAACCAGGTATTATACCTTTTGTGAAGATGCAAAAGCACCCTGCCGTTATTTATTACGTACACTGTTGCGGTAAGAGCCTTGTTGTATTTCAATTTTTCTCCCCCTGACAAAATATTATGCTATATATTTTATCATAAAAAAAACGGGAAATATTTACAAGATAAATTTTTTCAGTTAAAATATCAAAGGAGTGATTTTATGATTATTATTACGGGAGATATTCATTCGAGAAAGGAAAGATTCTCTGAGGTCTTTATTGAAGAAGAGCCCTCACTTACGGAAAATGATTATGTGATTGTCTGCGGTGATTTCGGGTTTATATTTTTCAACAATGAGCCGGAAGGAATTATCGTCGATGAGACAACAAAGCTGGATCTCGATGAGCTCGGAAAAAAGCCTTATAACATACTTTTTGTTGACGGCAACCACGAAAATTTTCACGCGCTGAACAAGTACCCCGAGGAATTATGGAACGGCGGACGAATTCACAGAATAAGAAAAAACATTATTCACCTTATGCGCGGTCAGGTGTTTACCATTGAAAACAAAACATTTTTCACCCTCGGCGGTGCTTACAGCATAGACAGAGACGTAAGAGCGCTGAATTATTCTTATTGGGAGGAGGAAATCCCCTCAAAAGAGGAAGCCGAAGAGGGAAGAATGAATCTTGAAAGATATAACAATAAGGTTGATTATATTCTGACTCATCAGGCACCGCCCGATATCATAACAGAAATTTTCCACGAATCCATCGGGGAAACCGAGCTGGATTTTCTCGGAGCTCTGAAAAAGATTTCAAATGAGATCACATTCGACAGATGGTATTTCGGTCACTGGCACGAAGACAGAAATCTTGGCAGATACAGAGCATTATACTTTGATTACGACATACTTGATTAACAGGAGCGGCTTATGAATAACAGACAGTGGTTTAAGGATGCAGGCTACGGAATGATGGCTCATTTCGGAGTATATTCAATGCTCGGCGGAGAATATAAGGGCAGACACGTGCGCGATTATGCGGAATGGATAGGAAGCTTTATGCCCATTCCCAACAGCGAATACGAGGCTCTTGCCCGTGCATTCAATCCCGTTTATTTCAATGCCGACGAGTGGATACGCCTTGCAAAGGCTTCGGGAATGAAATATTTTGTGTTCACCGCAAAGCACCACGACGGCTTCGCCATGTTCAGATCCCTTGCGGATAAATACAACGTGGCTGACTATTCCGCATTCGGCAGAGATATAGTCGGTGAGCTTGCCGAGGCCTGCAATAAGCACGGTCTGAAATTCGGACTTTACTATTCTCAGGAGCTTGACTGGCATCATCCTCACGGCGGCGGATATACGAATCTTACGAGCTGCTCGGGCTCGTCCTGGGATAATAACTGGGATTTCCCCGACAGAGAAAGCAAAGATTTTTCGCTCTGCTTTGAGGAAAAGATCAAGCCTCAGGTAAGGGAGCTTCTGACAAATTACGGCGATTTATGCCTTATGTGGTTTGACGTGCCTCACACCATAACGCCGCAGCAGAGTCTTGAGCTGAATCAGCTTGTAAAGCACTATCAGCCCCATTGTCTTATCAATTCAAGAATCGGCAACGGTGCTTATGATTACGTATCTCTCGGGGACAACGAATATCCCGACTCCCTCCGCGCAGACGAGAACACTCACCCCAATGACATACACGGCTTCAAGCATTCACCCTACGGGCTTTATGAAACCGCGGGCACCCTTAACTCCTCATGGGGCTTTAAGTATTACGACAACGACTGGCTCTCCCCCGAGGAAATAGCCCAAAGGCGAAAAAAGCTGAATTCTCTCGGTATAAACTATCTTCTCAACGTCGGCCCCGACGGTCTGGGCAGAATCCCCGGAGAATCCGCCCGTGCACTTCTCAGAGCCAATGAAATATTCCTTATGCCCTGAACGTGATCCGGTAAGCGGCCTTGCGATACCTTTTTCCGTGCATTTTCTTTTTGATTGCAAAGCAAATAATAAGGTTCTGACGAAGTCAGGTTCTTATTTTTCTTCGTCCAAGTGTTATTCGCTTCGCAATTTTTTCGGAGAAAAAAACAAGCACCCATCGTTAAGACGGGTGCTTGAAAATTATTTTTTTAATTAGTCAGCAACGGGAGCTTCAACGGGGCAAGCATCTGCGCAAGCGCCGCATTCGATGCAAGCGTTCTCATCAATAACATAGATATCGCCTTCAGAGATAGCCTCAACGGGGCACTCAGCTGCGCAAGCGCCGCAAGCGATACAAGCATCAGTAATTTTGTATGACATTATTTTTTCCTCCTTCTGAGTTTTTCTTAATTGTAGCATATTAAAAGAAAATTTCAATATGTTTTTAAATTTTTTTTCCCGATAAGAGAATTTTATTCTATTCCCTTCAAAGCCGCAATCTCATCACGGTTAACACGGATCTGTGCATCCTTTATAAGCTTGACGTCATTGCGGTTATACTTAACGGGAGCGGCAACGGGATTTCTTTCAAGCTTAATTTTGAGCATTCCCGTAAGAAGATTGTTGTCAATAACCTCTCCTCTGCCGTCGGGAGTTTCAACGAGAGCGCCGACCTTGGGTGTGATTCTCAGAAGATACTCGTAGGCATCCTGCTCATATTTCAGACAGCACATAAGACGTCCGCAGGTACCGCTGATTTTGACGGGATTAAGAGAAAGTCCCTGCTCCTTTGCCATTTTTATGGAAACGGGCTGGAAGTCGTGCAAAAATTCCTTACAGCAGAAGCCTCTTCCGCAGATTCCGAGACCGCCGAGGAATTTTGCCTCGTCACGCACGCCTATCTGTCTGAGCTCGATTCTGATTTTGAAAATTGCGGCAAGGCATTTTACAAGCTCTCTGAAGTCAACTCTCTCAGGAGCAGTGTAGAAGAACAGCACCTTTGTTCCGTCAAAGGTATATTCAACGTCTACAAGATGCATATCAAGTCCATACTGTAAAATCTTCTCCTCACAGATGGTAAATGCCTTTTTCTCTTTTTCGCGGTTACGTCGAAGAGTCTCCAGATCCTCGTTTGTTGCTACGCGGACAATGCTCTTAAGAGGCTTTACAAGCGTTGATTCTTCAACATCCTTATTAGCAACAACACACTCGCCGCATTCCGTTCCTCTGACAGTTTCAACAACAACAAACTGTCCCTCGCTTACGGACTGTCCCGCAGGATCAAAATAATAGACCTTGCCTGAGTTTTTAAATTTTATGCCGATTATCTCTGCCATATTACTAACGCGCAGGAGAATTCCCGCACCCTTTCTTAGTTTCTTTTCTTTATTATATCTGCAAAGCCTGCCGAAAATGAGCATATAAGCAGATTTTCGTTGGCATTTGATGCAGCATCTGATATTATTTTATCCAAAATCACTTTAATTTGCAACAGTAAAGATACACTGTAGCTTCTTGCAAGGGAATAAGCCTCCACGTCGCAGTCGGAAAGGAGCACTGCGCCGCTTCCCTGTGCCATTGCGTCTCTTATAATTATGATCATTCTTTCCGCCACAGAAGCCATAAGCTTTCTGTTTTTCTGCATAGGTGCGGCGGCAAGCATCAGACCGAACTCGTCCTCCTTGCATAAGGCAAGGGACATTTTTTTTGCAAGCTGAGTCACCTGCTCGTCATTTTTTTTGCCCGAAGCCGTGAGATGATCCCCCAGAGAATAAAGCGTAAGTCGGGAAAGCACAGTAGTAAGAAGTCCCTCTCCCGCGTTTGCCGAAAGAATGAACATCGTATCATCGGGCGGCTCCTCTATCGTCTTGAGAAGCGCATTCTGCACAACGGGCTGTAAGGCATCGCACTCGGGAAGAAAAAATACCTTATTAAGTCCCTCCGTGGGAGCCATAGCAAGCTTTGCAAGACAGTTTTCTCTGAGAAGCTTCACCGACAACAGCTTTTTGCCGTCCTCGGGAACGATTTTTATAATATCGGGATGAATTCCCGCCTTTGCTCTGAGACAGGAACTGCATTTAAGACAAGGCTGTGAGCTTCCTTTGTTTTCCGTGCAAAGCACCGCCGAGGCAAGCTCAAGGGCGCATTTTTCTCTGAGCTTCTCACTGCCTCCCGCAAGAAGTATGCTTGAGGGCAGTCTGCCCGAGGATATAGCGGAATTTACGCTGTTTCTCGTAACCTCGGGAATTTCTTTATCTGTAAAAAGCATAATTTTCGTCTCACATCTTTATAAATCTGTCCACGTCAACAACGAACACCGTGGCTCCGCCTACGGTTATCTCAACGGGCAGAGAGGTAAAAAACTGATCGGCGTGATTGCCTGCCGCAGTGCTGACCATCTGTGTTCTTCTGGAGCAGCTCTCCTCCATTATAGCCAGACACTCGTCAACCTTTTCCTCCTCAACACCGATAAGCAGAGTTACGTTTCCTGCCTTCAGGAAGCCGCCCGTGGTTGAAAGCTTTGTTGACATAAAGCCTGCCTTGCCCAATTTTGCTGTTAAAGCCGATGAATCATCCTTGTTGACTATTGCAATTATAAGCTTCATATTTTTTCCTCCTTAAAAATATACGGAAAAACAATTACCGTGCAAAGCCCGAGCCCTCGGGAATTTATTTATTCCGAGTGATTTCAAGATTTCTGTCGATCACGGCTTTTCCTCTCCAGGCAAAGGCACGGTTTTCAATATCCGTTTCCTTTGTGACAACGGGAGAAGCGGTGGCAAAAAATTCCCTGATGGGAGTCACCTCGGCATTTCTGTTAAGGGGGCACACCTTCTGACAGATATCACAGCCCCATGCACAGCCCGTTTCCCTGATAAGAAGCTTTGTTTCCTCGTCAAGCTCACCCTTTTTCTGGGAAAGGAAGGAAAGGCACTTATCTCTTAACAGCCCCTTGCCCGTGATTGCATTCACGGGACAAGCCGCCTGACAAAGTCCGCAGCCGTCGCAGGGGGATACACCTGCGCCCGAGGGCTCGAAGAATCTGTCGGTGACTATCTCACCGAGAAATACCCATGAGCCGTATCGGGAATTTATAAAAAGGTTATTCACTCCCATTACGCCGAGTCCTGCGTTTACCGCACAGCGCACCTCCGGCAAGGGAGAATTGTCCACGAAAGCCTCAAAACGGTTTTCGGGGAATTTATCCTCAAGCCTTTTCTTTATATCGTTTATTATTCTGCCCGTAACTATATGATAATCCTCACTTACTGCATAGCGGGAAACGTTTGAGTTTTCATAAAATTCCTCTCCGAGATAATAAGGGAAAAGAATTGAAATTACGGTTTCGGCATTTTCGGGAATTCTTGCCCTTGCCGCGCAGGGAATGAGCGAATCCGAGACGCTGTGAAATGAGGAGAAGCCGTAGGGCAGACCGAAAAACAAGCTGTCCATATTTTATACCTGAGTAAGAGCGATCATTACGGGCATGGTAAGCACCGATGCGAAGCTTACGAAAGCCACGGTTTTTGATGCAACGCCCGTATCTCTTCCGTATTTTGCCGCAAACATTACGGTATTATTCGCACTGGGAGCGGATGCCTGAATCATACAGGCTGTGAACAAAGCGCCCGTCAGAACGCCCGTCAGCTTCATTATAGCATAAAAAGCCACGGGAACTGCAATAATTTTTACAGCGGCTACGAGATACTGCTCTTTATTTTTGAAAATCGTTTTAAGTCCCGCATTTGACATATATGTTCCCAGCATCAGCATAGCAAGAGGGGTGTTCATAGAGCCGATAAAGGAAACGGGGGACATTATCATTTCCGGGAGCTTTATTTTGGCAAGAAAGAAAGGCAGGCCGATACATACGGCAATTACACCCGGATTGAAAAACAGCTTTTTGGGATTGAATTTTTCTCCGCTGTCGTTTCCGCGGTTCATCTGCCATACGCCGTGGGTAAAGGTGAATACCTGAAAAACAATAACGCCCGCAGAGCAGTAGAATACACCCTCACTGCCGAGCACTGCCTCTGCAAGGGGCAGAGCCATATAGCCCATATTGCCGTAAACACAGGCAAACTTGAACACAACGTTATTGCTGTTATCCTTTTTATTGAAGAACGGAATACTCAGAACTATTCCGAGAACGTGAGTTATTGCACCGCCCAGAGCCGCAAGAAGAAAGCCCTTTGAGGTCTCGGGGGAAAACTCGGTGGTAAGAAAGGAGTTAATAATGACACAAGGGGTAATTATATAAAACAGCAGGTCGTTTGCCGCCCTTGCGGTTTTTTCCGTAAATATCCCCTTTTTATCTGCAATAAAGCCTACTGCCACAATAAGGTAGAGAATCACTACCTGCTGAGCGGCTATAAGACAATTATTAAAAAACAGCGACATATCCACTTTTTTAATTCTCCGTCAGATTATTCTTTTTCCTCTTCACATTCCTCGACGCCGTCCTCATCCTCCGTTGCGGAAGCCTCTTCCTCAGAGGATGCCTCGTCAGCCGTCTGCTCGTCTCTTGAAAGCACAGATGCAAGTGCATATAAGCCGCCTGCGATGCTGTAAAGCTCAAAGGGGCAATATTCAACTGCCTTTTCGGGAGCAAAAACGCTTACGAGAAGCGAGGGCACACCGGATGCAAGAGAAAGTCCCGCAGAAATAAAGCCGGTAGCAAAGAAGAACCAGAGAGCCTCTTTTCTTCCAAGTCCCGTGAGAACACGGGCATTTTCAAAAAGAAATACCATAAGAAATGCTACGGAGAAGATTGAAAGCAGCAGCTGTCCTACCTTGACGTAGCTTATTGTGATCGAGAAGAAGCTGAGACATTCAACAAAAGCCCAGATAACGGGGAAAAGCATAGGAAGCTTCATTTTTCCCGTAAGTGAGCCCGTTTTCAGGTAAACTGCAAGGGAAAGAAGGATGCTAAGTCCTCCGAGAAATGCAAAAACTATGGAAACAAGTCCCGCGTTGCCCCCTACAGCCTCCTTTTGTGCTTCAAAGCCGTCGGTTACGAACATAAAGGTTCCCAGTCCCTTGATGCCGTCCCACACGAGAGAAAAGGCAAAAAGAACGGATGCCGCAACAAACGTAAGAGAGGGCTTCTTTTTTATATCACCCTCGGGAAGTCCCTTTGCAACGTAAAAGAGCGCAGACGTAACGATAATTGCCGCCGCAAAGAGGATGTACATAAGAGTAACGGTAAAATCTGTCTGAGTAAAAAATCCCGTTTTGCCATCTGTAAGCGCAAAGGACTGATAAAGTCTTATTGCAAACAAGACGAAAAAGAGAGCAAAAGATATTAAGCCCGCCTTTTTAGCGGCTACATCTGAGTTACCTTTGATTTTCATTTATAACACAAATCCTTTTGTTTAATTTTGAGAAATAAATAACAGAGCGGAAAAGAACGGCAGGAAATCAGGACATTCGCCGTCATTTGCAAAGCAAGGTATTTTTTATCTGTCGCCCAGAGGTGTATAGCTGCCTCTTGAAACAACACTCTTGTAGGCAGGTCGCATAATCTTTGTGCTTGTGGCAACCTCCTCAAGTCGGTGAGCACACCAGCCTGCAACTCTCGCAACGGCAAACAAGGGAGTGAACAGGTCCTCGGGAATACCGAGAGTTCTGTAAACAAGACCTGAATAAAGGTCAACGTTTGCACAGATCTGCTTGTCGAGTCCCTTTTCCTCACAGAATACCGAGGGAGCAAGTCTTTCAATGGTGTCAAGAAGATTCCATTCCTTTATAAGACCATTTTCCTCTGCAAGCTCTTTTGCATTCTGCTTGAGAAGAACAGCTCTGGGATCGGAAAGCGTATAAATTGCGTGTCCCATACCGTAAATAAGACCTGAATTATCGTTAGCCTGCTTTCTTACGATCTTTCTGAGATAATCTCTTACCTCATCCTCGTCGGCTGTGTCCTTTACGTTAGCAAAAATGTCCTCAACCATCTGAGTTACCTTGATGTTAGCACCGCCGTGACGGAAGCCCTTAAGAGAGCCGATACCGGCACCGATGGCGGAATAGGTATCCGTTCCCGTGGAGGAAATACATCTGGTAGTAAAGGTGGAGTTGTTACCGCCGCCGTGGTCAGCGTGTATCATAAGGCAAAGGTCAAGAAGCTTTGCCTCCCTGTCGGTAAAGGTCTTGTCTGAACGAATTGAACGAAGCACAACCTCGGCAGTTTTAAGCTCGGGCTTGACCTGATGAATATACATACTCTTTTTGTAGAAGAATCTGCGCTTTACCTGATATGCATAGGACATAATCGCAGGCAGCTGAGCAATAAGCTGAATTGACTGACGAAGCACGTTCTCAACGGAAATATCATCGGGATTGCTGTCATAAGCGTAAAGAGCAGTTACCGATGAGCCCATCTTGTTCATAATGTTGGGCGAGGGTGCTCTCATAATTACGTCCTCAACGAAATCAAAGGGAAGCTCTCTGTTTGCGGCAAGAAGATCAGAAAAGCCCTTGAGCTCCTCCTTTGTGGGAAGAGCACCGAACATAAGCAGAAACACAAGCTCCTCAAAGCCGAAGCGGTCATCTTCCTTACAGCCCTGAACAAAATCATAAAGGTCAATACCTCTGTAAATAAGACGGCCTGCCTTGGGCACCTTTTCACCGTCGTCAATATAATAACCCTCAACGTTACAGATTTTTGTAAGTCCTACCATAACACCCGTACCGTCGGAATTACGAAGTCCCTTCTTTACGGGAAAACGGCTGTAGTCCCCCGCGGGAATGGAATTGTTCTCTCTGAACTTATCGGATAAATGGGAGAATACGTTTGAATCTCCGTAAAATGCTGTCATATCCATCTGTGAATAACCTCTTTATATGAATGTAATAATTTCTTTCTATAGTAAATAAATATTATAAAGCAAATACCTTGTCAAGTCAACAAAATACCCCGAGAATTAAGGTGATAATATGAAATTTTTTCAAAGTGCGATTCTGCCCGTTACCGTAGGAATAATAGTCCTTTACGGAATGATAAAGCGAATCGGAGTGTTTGAAGCCTTCATAAACGGAGCAAAAAAAGCCGCAGAGCAGACGCTGTCATTGTTACCGGCACTTACGGGGCTTTGCCTCATTATATCCATGCTCTCGGCATCAGGGGCCCTTGATATGCTTTGCAAGGCGCTCGCCCCTGCGGCAAGGGCCCTCGGCATCCCCGAGGAGGTCATTCCGCTTTGTATAATATCTCCCCTATCGGGCAGCGGCACCCTCGCCGCCCTTGAAGAAATATTCCGAAGCTTCTCCCCCGATTCGTATATCGGGAAAACAGCAAGCGTCATCGCCGCCGCAAGCGAAACCACGTTCTATGCCGTGGCAGTGTATTACGGAAGCGCCGGCATAAAAAACACAAGACACACCATCCCTGCCTCCCTGACAGCCGATCTTATCTCCTTCATTGCCGCCGCCGCATTCTGCCGACTGTAAACAAGGCTCTTCGCTAAAAGCATATCAAAGCCTTCGGTAGGGCTTAAACGTAAAAAAATAAGGATAAGTGTGTGGCGGCACTTATCCTTAAACATAATTTGCGATATACAGGCGGCTTTATGCATCCTTGCGTGGCTTGCCGATGGGGAGTGAGCCGTCCGGGGTAGTGTGAAGCAGCTCGTCTGCAGAAACATTATAAAACCTGCACAAGGCAACAAAATGTCTGATAGGCATTTCGTTTGCATTACGCTCGTACCTTGCATACATAGTCTGCGATGTCCCGAGAATATCGGCAATATTCTGTTGTGTCAATTCATTATCCTCCCTCAGACCTCTGAGAAGATCAATATATGATTGCACAGTTATCATCTCAATCCGTTTTTTCTATAGTATACCAAGTAAACATCTTTACTATTGACTTTAGTAAAGATATTTACTATACTTAAAAAAAAAGAAAAAAGGACGGATAGAAATGAAAAAATTAGTTTCAGCAATTGTTTTACTTTGCATTTTATTTTCTCTGGCTTCCTGCGGCGGCAACAATGACAAAACCGCTACCACCCAGCCTCAGCAGAATGTATATGAAAGCATTGTTTTCGAATCGATTAAAACCTTTACCGAGGTTGCAGGTGTGCCCCTGAACAAGGCTGTTGCAGAAAAGACCTATGAAACCACCTTTGAATATATAGTTTTTGAGGATGCAACGGGCAAGATTGCTTCATATAAGACATATCTTTCCGAAGCAGGCTTTACAATGACCTCAGACGTCAGTGACAAAAAAACGGTTTTTGAGCTCAACGGAAATGCCATAACCATCGAGGATGAAGCAGGCAACAACGGAACAATTATCAAAATTACAATACCCTGCGACGAAGCAACAAGAAATGAAAGAAATGAAAGCTTTTACAATGAATTGACAGCGGCTGTTGAAAATAAGAATTACAAGAAGGCTTACGAAATAGTAGAACGCTATGATGGGGAAGACGCAAAAACATACAAGGATGTTTTTGCATACAGACAGTTTTCAATCGCTATGATAAACTTTGAGAAATACATATATTCAGACGCACGCAGATTCTTTTTACTCTATCTTGAGCGTGATCCCGAGGATAAGCTGGGAGCTGCCGAATATATTACAGAATGCGAGAATAAAACAAAGAAATATGCAGGCACCTATAAGAGCAACGGTTTTATAGGCGGAGGTTATCTTACCTTCTATATGTATATAAACGAATACGGCGGAGTTACTATGGACACCTCTCCCTACGAGGATGGAGACAAAATATTCTACGGCGAATCTCTTCGTATACAGGAATATGATAACGGTCACGTTGATATTGCAATCGTATACGCCACACTGGTGGACTTCGAATATAAGTTTGATTTTATTGAATCCGGTGACGAAATAATCATCCACGACATCAACTATGATGTAACAAGCCTCCAGGTCGACAAAACTCCTTTCGCAGGTGTATATACTAAAATTTCAAACGAATTCCCTGCAGAAAATTATTAATACAAAAGCTGCTCATCAAAAAAGCGGAGTGTCTTTTCTGACACCCCGCTTTTTTTTGCAACGAAAAAAATATTATCCTCGGGAAGAAACACCAAAATCCGTTAGTTTTCTCTCGGGACGCCGAGTCGCCGTCCCATACAGACTAAAGTTCAAATTTCCCGTTTGACGGTAAACGTGCAGATTTTGCCCGAGTGCGCGTTTTTGGTTGCAAAAAGAATGCAATCGGGTGAAATGTGGGCATTTAGCGGAAAGAGATGGGTGTACCTCCCTCGTTCCGGCGGCAAACAAAGAAAGGGACTTCTGACAGCACCGAGTAAGGAGCAGAAAGTAGTCTGTTTATGATTTTCGCTACCGGATAGCCGTCCGGGGTTACTGCGAGGGTGGCGAAAATCAAGCACACAGTGTTTTCCTCGAGGCACAAAAAAAGAGCATCTGCCGCATTTTGTCTGTGGCAGATACCCTATAATTAAAATTATGCGTTAAACAGGCTGCTTTGTGCCCTCTTACACAATTTACGCGTCTTACCCGTTGGAGACTCTTGCACTGGTCTTGCCCTCGGGTGTGATCTCGCCTGCCTTCTGAAGAGCGATTTTTGTAAGGAACGGGCCCACAAGCTCATATATCAGCACAGAGAACAGCGTTATATTTGCAACGATAGCGCCGGGCTCACCGAGAGCTTCAGCCTTGATAGCCATACCGAGAGCAACACCTGCCTGAGGGAAGAGAGTAATACCGAGATATTTTACGATATTGGGGTGACAGCTTGTAAGCTTTGCTGAAAGGGATGCTCCGCAATATTTACCGACACATCTTACAACAATATAAACAAGACCGATAAGAACAATCATATAATCCTTGAAAACGGAAAGCTCAAGCTCAGCACCCGAAATTACGAAGAAAAGGATGAAAAGAGGAGCAGTCCAACGGTCAAGTCTGTCCATAAGCTCTTCGGAGAAATCGCATATGTTACAGAATACCGTTCCCAGCATCATACAAACAAGAAGAGAGGAAAATGCAATATGCACTCCGCCTATTTTGAATTCCACCATTGAAAGAGCAACGGTCATAAAAACAAAGGTAACGGACATAGCAAGTCTCTTTGAACGGGAATGGAAGAATTTTTCAAAGAAGGTAAAGAAGTAGCCCATAATTCCGCCGAGAGCGAGAGAGCAGACAACCTCAAGAATGGGCTCAACGATTATGGAAAGCACGTCGGCATTTCCCAGATGAACAGCCTTTGCAATACCGAAGGAAATTGCAAAAAGCACAAGACCTACGGCATCGTCAAGAGCAACGATGGGAAGAAGAATATTGGAAACGGGGCCCTTTGCCTTATACTGACGTACAACCATAAGGGTTGCGGCGGGAGCAGTTGCGGAAGCCACGGCACCGAGAATTATTGCTGAGGGAAGAGGGAATTTTTCGGGGATCAGAAAATGAACGCCTATCAAAGCGGCATCAACGAGAAGTGTTGCGGCAACAGCCTGAACGATACCGATAATGGTTGCCTGCTTGCCTATATGCTTCAGCTCACTAAGTCTGAACTCATTACCGATAGAAAAGGCAATAAAGCCCAGCGCAACGTCTGATATTATGCCAAAGGAATCGATTTCCTCCATGCTTGTAAAGCCCAGTCCCTTGATTCCGAGAGCACCTAAAAGATAGGGGCCGACAAAAATACCTGCAACAAGATATGCAGTTACGGCAGGAAGCTGAACGAGCTTTGCAAGTCGGGAAAGCATAAGCCCTGCGAACAACGCAACGGAAAGAACAAGTAAGATTTCCATAATCTAACCTCCGGATTAAAATTAAAACCAATTGATTGTATTACTTATACAATTAAAAGTCAATACTTTTGGTTTATTTTAACAAAGTAAAAATATTTTTTTGCTATATCTGAGATATTACGGTAAAATACGGTAGATATAAGGTGAAAGGACGGTGAATAATTTGGAAGATAGTAAGATTATCGCGCTGTTTAATGAGCGCTCACAGAATGCAATAACCGAGCTATCCGAAAAATACGGAAAACTTTGCCTGAGAATAGCAAAAAACATCCTCGCAAACGACGAGGATGCCACGGAATGTCTTAATGATACTCTGCTTGCTGTATGGAATGCCATTCCTCCCGAAAGCCCCGATCCCCTTTGCGCCTTTGTTGCGGCTGTCGCAAGAAATCAGGCATTGAAAAAATATAACAGCAGCCGCGCACTCAGAAGAAACAGCAGCCTTGACATATCTCTTGATGAGCTTGAAAATCTCTTTGCCGCCGACAGCTCCCCCGAAAACGAGCTGTTCAAAAAGGAGCTTGCCGCAGGAATAAACCGCTTTCTTGCAGAACAAAAGGCTGATAACAGAGTTTTCTTTATACGCCGTTACTTTTTCGGAGATTCGGTAAAGGACATTGCCGAGCTTTCGGGTACATCCCCCCACTTTGTTGCAGTAAGACTTCAACGAACGAGGGAGGCGCTAAAAAAATATCTTGAAAAGGAAGGCTTGATATGAAAAGAGAAGAAATATGCGATATTATTTCAATGACTGACAAACGCTTCATAGAAGAAGCCGCTGCAATAAAAAAGAAAAAAAGGAATTTGCCTGCATTCATAGGTGCAGCCGCCTGCTTTATCGTCGCTGCCGCCGCAATCCTTGCGCTGACGGCAAATCAGAGCATACCTAAAAACACACAGGACACTACCGTCGGGGCTGCCGTCGGCGAGTCTGTATCCTCGGAGGAAATCGGCACCGCCCCCTCATCCGGACTTATGCCCGAAATTGAAATCGCAACAGAGCCGGCATTCAACCGTGTTGGACTGTGGTCAGAGCTTTTGATCTGCGAAAAATACAGAGAGCTCACTTTCGACGGGCACACCTACAGTGCACAGTTGAAAACCGTTGATGAAAAATATGTGCTTTCACATTTAGGCGACTGCGAAATAACGGGATATGATCATATCGAGGAAAAGACCTATTATCATAACGTCTCCGTTTATTCACTCAATGGTATGAAAGCAGAATACGTCGTAGCCGTAAAATATGCAGATGAGGTAGGCTATTATTTATTTATGAATTACCGGTATGAGCCGGAAACTCTGGGAGACTTTATCTCCGATCTCGATCTCAGAAACACCCTTGTGTTCGCAGGCGCACAATGCAATACCCATGAATACGGAAATAACTTTTACTCACAGACGCATAAGGTATATGAGGATTTTGACGATACCGTTATATGGAATATGCTTCTTAATGACACATCTGCAAAAAATGTGCAATACAATATGCCCTACACCAAGCTTGCGGAAATCACAGTAAGCATTCCTGCACTTGGTATTGAAAATCGCGTCCTTTGCATCACCGCTGACGGATATATTATCACAAACGTGGCAGATACTCAGAAGGCGTTTTTCATAGGCACCGATAAGGCAGATGCCTTTATGGAATATCTCAACAACAACGTAAGAGTAACGGAAAACTCCGTTGTTTATGAGACATATCCCTATGCTGACAGCACTGAGGAGGCACAATCCACCCCGGGTTTCAACCCCAACAGCGGTGAATCCGTTCCGCCTTATGATCCCGGTTCCGGGAAATCCGGTTCCGACAATACAACAGATTTCGACACAGTTGAAATGCAAACGACAATATTGTATGTCACTGATTACCCCGGTGCATCCACCGCCTATGTCATTCCGAAGAATGCCGACGAGCCTGCCTCAGTTGAAAGCATCAACCCCTCCGAGAATTTTTAAGGGCTGACAATTACGGTGAGAAAAAAATTCCCCGCTCTCCAAAAAACGGAGAACGGGGATTGATTTTATCTTACGTTATCAAAAATATCGTAGAAGTGGCTGATGAAGGTTGTACCTGCTGTCTTGCCGTAGGAGATAAGACACCATGTATCGCTGTCGAATTCGCCTGTGCCCTCATTGTACTGAAGACCTGCCATTACGTAGTTTGCTTCGTTGGCAACGTAGCCCGCAGCGTCATTCATAAGGTCCATAATGATGATGTCCTCACCTGTGTACTCTCTGATGGGAGTGAGGGGGAAGCCTTCTGCACCGCTGCCGCCGAAGAGGAGCTCGCCGAAGGTCTCACCGGGAGACATATAAACCTTCATTTCGTCGCCGATCTCAAGGTAACCAACCTCGGAAACGGTGTAATATTTGCCGTTATCATCCTTGAGAACAAGGTTGTCTGCAACGGATGTCTTACCGAGAAGAGCGATAACGTTGTTTTCAATGCGAACAAAGAACTGCTTTACCTGAATATTGAGAACGGGCTCAACCTCAACTGCAGCTACTGTGGGAAGTCCCTCATACCATACTGAATAGCCGGGGTTGTTCTTATAAAGCTCAACGTCAAGTCTGTCGCCTGTTGCCTTATTAAGAGCAATTCTGTCAGCAGTGTTAAGGTTCATACCGAGAAGCATATAGCCGATCTCATAGCCGTAACGGATAGCTGTATAATGAGCATTTCCGTCAATGCCGTCATTGGAGTTGCTTCTGCCTGAGGTAACGGTTGAAACGTTGCCCTGAATGTAAATGAAGTTATAGCCTGCTGCATTCATAACCTTTTCTGTGTACCAGATAAAGTCAGCAGAGAACTTAAGGTCAAAGGGAAGAAGTCTGTCGGAGCCGTCATCTGACCAGTCATAGCTTGATGATTCGGGATGGCAGCCGAAGGTTGCGATGATTGTGGGAGTTTCGTTCTTATCAAAGGGAACGAACTCAAGCTTATACATATTTGAGTCTACGGATATAGGAGCCGTACGGTCCCATACGTATTCCTCAATGTCAATTGATGAATAGTAAAGCTTACCTGTTGTCATATCGTTGAGAGCATCCTCAACAGCCTTCTTTGAGCCTGCAACAACAGAGTCAATGAATGAGCGCTCAACACCATACTGAACCTCATTACCTGCAGCATTATTGAGAATAATGCCGACGGGATCAGTCCATACGCCCTGAGAGTCGATACCTGTGTGAATATGTGTGCAGGAAACGTTGATGCTTACGATATTATACTGCTCGGCAACCTCCTTGAGAGCCTCACGGATAAGTCTTACGTCTGCATTTGCAAGTCCCATAGCATCAAGAGCGATAAATACTACCTTACCTCTGCCTGAGCCGTCATCCATAACGATAGCTCTTGCCATAAGGTCCTCATATTCGCCCTCCTCATCCTTATACATTTCGTTACCGAAAACGTAAGGAAGATATGCGCCCTTTGCATAGGACTTCTCGCCGAAATCAGCGGGAAGAACAGATGCCTTACCATAACCAAGGCTCCATACCTTGTCGCCCTGAGGCTCGTCGATAAACTCGGACATACCGGGATAGAAGCCCTCGTAGGAAGAAAGGTCAAATTCCTCATAATCAAGCACCGCAAGAGAATCGGGCATAAGAATATTAAGGAATGAGCCGAGGAAATCGTTGATAAACAGATTGCTCAGGAAGTTAAGAATCTTCGCAAGGAAAATCTTGACCTGAATCATAGGATCACTTGATGCTTCTGCAACGTATTCTTCTACAGAATCATAAGTGGTCTCTGTCTCTGCCGCAAATGCAACTGTGGGCATAAGCATCAGCATACAAAGAACGATCGCAATAACTGATTTTATTACTTTTTTCATTTTTTCTGCCTCCATTTAGAGATTAACAATAATTTTAGCACAATAACATAAAAATTACAATACTTAATTATTTTATAAGCTTCTCAAGAACCGCACATACCTCTTTTGCAATAAGCTCGTGGCCCGCAGCTGTGGGATGCACGCCGTCAGCAAGCCAGTAGGCGGCATCAGCCTTCTTTTCTGCTTCCTCGAACTTTTCCTGTAAGGGAATGAACTCAAGACCGTATTTTGCGGCAACCTCTGCTGCCTTTTCGGCTCTGAGCGCTGTCTCTTTTCTGAAAACGTTCCAGTTTTTCTCCGTTGCACAAGCCTTGAGAACGAAGGGCTCAAGGATAACGATCTTAATATCGGGAAGCATCGCTCTGATCTCCTCAATAAGATCACAATAAACCCTGAAGAACTTATCCTTATCTACACCATTTCTGTCACCCAGCTCGTGCCATACGTCGTTGACACCTATAAGAATGGTGAGATAGTCGGGCTTGAGATTGATAAAGTCGCGTCTGATACGGGCATAAAGATCAACGATTCTGTTACCTGAAATGCCTCTGTTTATGAAGTTGAATTCGCCGGGATACTTAAAGCCGAGCTCTGCTGTGACAAGGGTAGGATAGCCTATACCTCTGTCATTATCATTATCTCTGCTTCTGCCTGCATCCGTTATGGAGTCACCCTGAAAAAGAATAGTCTTCATAATTATTTCTCCTTATCTTAATATCTTTTCGCCGTCAAATGCGATTATACCGCAAGCACTGCCGCCCTTGTTTCCTGCCTTGAACCAATCGGCATAAGCCTTTCTGAGGGAGGTATTTGTGGGAAGCTGATCTACGGGGAGATCAGAATCCTTGTCAAAGATTCTCCAGCCGTCGTGGAAATGCTCAGCCTCAGACCATGATACGGTTTCAAAGTCACTCATAAACTTGAGAATGTTGGAATTCTCGGGTAAAAATTCCTTATGTCTGGGATAAAGAAGCCATGAGCCGCACCAGAAGAACATAATTCCGTCGGGAAAAAGGTGCTTATATGCCTCGTAAGCCTTCTTATATGCGTCAAGTCTTACCTCGTCAGTAAGGGGCACGCCCGAGGAAGGGATATGGAAACCGATCATCTTCTGACCTGCCTTGATGTGATAGCCTGCCTTGGTGACGAAATCAAAGTTGAAGTCATAGGTTGTCTCCTCAAACTGGAATCTGCCGTAGCAGAATCTCTCAAGCTTGAAGAAGCCGTTATACCAGCCTGCAACGAAGGTGCCGGGCACCTCCTCGCATTTGATACACTCGATAAGCTTATATTTCATATCAGCCATTGTATCCCAGTAAAGCTGCTCGGAAAGTCCTCTTTCCTTATATCTGTCAAACACGATAGGCGTGCAAAGAAGAAGGAAGATAAAATCAAGAGTACATTCGTTTTCATCATACTCCTTTGAAAGCTCTATAACGCCCTGAAGATACTCCTGCATATTGTCAGCACAGGGGAACATATAGCCCTCAACCAGCTTATCCATTTTATCGCCGAATTCCTTTTCGTCATCAAGTCTTTTAAGAACTCTTGAAAAGGTTTCAACAGCCTCGGCGGGATATTCATATCTGTTCATAAAATTTACTATAAAGTCACTGTAATGAACCATAAAAAAGCACCTCACAAATATATTCTTTTTTTCATAATATCAAAGAATGAAAAAAATTGCAACAGATAGCAAAAATATATTTACCCTCTAAAAATTATGTGTTATGATTATTTTAACAAGGGCGTTTTTTCTTCTGAAAAAAACCGAAAAGGAGCTGCCGATATGTCAGACAAAAGAATTTATTTTATAAGTGAGCTTAACTTCAGGGAGTCGATGGAGGGCATTGTTGAGCCTTTCCTTGAAAATGCTGCCCGTGACGGATATTTTGATGCGGAGGACGGCAAAAAAATCCACTACGTTTTTTATAAGGCACAAAGCCCCGTAGCAAATATCGTTATCTGCCACGGCTTTACCGAGTCCGGCGAGAAATTCAGAGAAATGAGCTGGTATTTCCTTAATATGGGGCTTAACGTCTTTGTTATTGATAACCGCGGACACGGTTATTCTCACAGACACAATGACGATCCCGAGATCGTCCACATAAAAAGCTTTGATCAGTATATCGATGATCTTGATACCTTTGTAAAAAAGGTGGTTCTTCCCGCAGGCGGCGGACTTCCCTTATATCTTTACGCTCATTCAATGGGCGGAGCAATAGGCGTAGGACACTTGCAAAAGCATCCGGGAGTTTTTGAAAAGGCTGTGCTTTCCGCGCCTATGATAAAGGCAAAAACCGCAGGAATCCCCGAGCCTCTGGCAAAATTTGCAACCCGTCTTTTCATACTTCTCGGCAAGGAAAAGGAAAAGGTCATAGGCTATAACGGCTTTAATCCCGACAGAAGCTATGAGGACAGCCACGATACCAGCAAGGCACGCTTTGACTATTATCACCACAAGCGAAAGCTTAACAGCCGCTATCAGACCTCTGCGCCCTCATACAGATGGGTAAGCGAGGCTATAAGAGTGTCCCCTCTCAATCTTGACAGAAGGAGAAATGAAAAAATTACAGCCTCGGTGCTTTTATGTCAGCCCGAAATTGATTCTACCGTTGTGTCGGAGGCTGAGGACGTTTTCGTTTCACAGCTGAAAAACGGCAGACTCGTACGCTTCACCGACTGCAAGCACGAGATCTATAACAGCATAGATTCCACCGTCAGCGAATATCTTGACGTTATCGAGGAATTTTTACTGGGAAAATAAATCAACAAAAAACGGACCACGAAGCTTTTTAATAAAGCTTTGTCCCGTGTCAGTCTGATTTTCCCGATTTTTTATCTGATTATAAATTTATCTTTAAGAAAACCTTAACACTCTTGTGTTAAGGCTTTTTTATATGTTAGAATATCGGCAGAAGGGAGGAATTTTCCTTGATTGAAATTAAAAATCTTATTAAATGCTACGGAAAATATACGGCTCTTGACAGACTCAGCTTCCGCGTTCCCGAGGGAACCGTATACGGACTTATCGGCTATAACGGTGCGGGTAAGACCACGCTTCTCAAAACCGTTGCAGGTGTATATAAAGCTGACGGCGGTGAGGTGCTTTTCGACAATGAGAATATTTATGACAATGCCCGTCAGAAATCCCGTCTTTTTTACGTTCCCGACGATATTTATTTCAAGGCTTATGCCAATATGAACAAGATGGCGGCATTCTATAACGGATATTACAGAAATTTCAGCTACGAGACCTTCCACAGACTTACGGACGTTTTCGGTCTTGATCCAAAGAAAAACCTCAACGGCTTTTCAAAAGGTATGCAGCGTCAGGCGGAGCTGGTGCTTGCCATGTCCACAAACCCTGATTTTCTGTTGCTTGACGAATCTTTTGACGGACTTGATCCCCAGAAAAGACAGATCATCAAAAATCTCGTAACGGAATATACCCGTGAACGCGGCGCTCACGTTATTATCTCCTCTCATAATCTTCATGATCTCGGAGATATGTGTGACCGCTTCGGTCTTATAAACGGAAAGAGGCTGGTGCTCGATCACGATATGTCTGATCTGGGCGATGATTTTACAAAATACAGAATGGCATTTGCCGAGGGTGACGACAAATACGAGGAGGACTTCTGTATGGTGCCTCTGAGCAAGTTCACCAAGGACGGCCGTCTTATCACAATTACCGTCAAGGGGGATAAGGAAAAAGCCGAGGCTCTCATAAGAAATATGAAGCCCGTTTATCTTGAGCAGTTCCCCATGACAATGGAAGAAATATTCCTTGAAGAAGTGGAGGGTGTGGATTATGATTTTTCGCAGATCTTTAAGTAAGAAAAAGGGGACCGCATACTCGTTCTTCAGCGGTCTGTCCGCCGCTTTCATCCCCTCTGTGCTGATTTTATCCTTTCTTTTCATATTTATGGTGCTGTCTCCCCTGGGCGCATTTATAAATCTGAATGCAGCAGAAACCGGCAGAGTCGATGCATCCGCCGTAACAAAGGCGCACGACGTCTTCAAGTTTTTTGTTTTCGATATAATTGACAGCTCCTTTACTCTCTATATCATATTCGGAATGCTGGGCATTCTTGCAATGCT
>JAZOOE010000199.1:0-4092 GCA_045654865.1 Acutalibacteraceae bacterium
GAAATCGCTCTGACTATCTTAAATCGGCTCATTGAACAAAAGGCAATAGGCAAACCAAGCGGTGCGCCGCAAAGCAGCGTCACCGCAAAGATTAGCAAAGATATTTTAAAGCCGTCGAACAAAAAAGCCGTGACTTCTAAAAAGGACATATTAAAACTCCATTTAGTATATCTTCAATTATTTCTGATCAGCAAAATCAAGGATAACGGTATTTTCAACGCCGTACTTCTCAGCAAGAGTCTTGAGTGTGCCGTCTGCTGCAAGAGCCTCAAGCTGTGCATTTACCTGAGCTGTAAGCTCACTGCCCTTCTTAAAGCCGATTGCATAGAATTCAACGTCGCTTGAAAGCTCATCAACGATCTTAAGATCAGCATAGTCGCCGTTACCAACGTAAGCCTTTGCAAGCTGAGCGTCAACAACTGCAAAATCAGCAGTACCGGAAAGAACCTCTGTGAGACATTCTACCTGAGTTATGAAGCCCTTGAAATTTACACCTTCAAAGGATGTAGCGTATGTTTCGCCTGCGGAGCCGCTTTCAGCAACACCGAACTTACCGTTAAGATCTTCTGCAGTTGCAATGCCTGCGTCAGCCTTTGTAACGATAACCTGACGGTTTTCCATATAGTTGTAGGAGAAGTCAACCTTGTCTGCACGAAGGATGCCGTCATCATCAGCTGTGTTAGCTGTAAAGCCGTTCCATACGCAGTCGATTGTGTTGGACTCAAGATCAGTGTACTTGCTGCTCCATTCGATCTCCTGGAACATAACGGTGTAGCCGAGCTTTCCGAAAACCATCTTTGCAAGCTCTGTATCAAAGCCTACAAGATTGCCGTCCTCATCGAGGTAGTTCATAGGCTCATAAATTGTATAGCCTACTACGATCGTCTTAGCGTCGCCTGCTGCAGTTGTTTCTTCTGCTGCTGTTGTGTCGTCATTTGCTGCTGTTGTTTCCTCTGTGTTGCCGCCGCAGGGTGCGAATGCAAGCATACAGCCGAGAGCCATTAAAACAGCAAGGATTACGGATAATGTCTTTTTCATTTTTGTTTCCTCTTTCGTTTTATCTTTTTAGCACTTTACCTTAGTAAAGCATAGAGATATATTAGCAGAGTTCGTCCGCTTTGTCAACATTTTTTTTCATATTTTACACTTTATTAAAAAGAAAATTTTTGCGGGGTAATTAACAGATCACAACAATGCAATTCTGCAATTCCCCGCAAAACAAAGCTCACCGTTAAAGTGGCAATTATTATAAGCGTCTGAGTCTGATTTTTTTAAGCTTGTCAACCACTATGAGCGCAGTAAAGAGCTTTACGGCGTCGGGAAGAATAAAGGGCACAACGGTGACAAGAGAGGAGGAGACTATTCCTCCGAGGGATACTTCGCCGAGAGTAAAGCGGCAATACCATAAAGCACCGGGTATATAATGTATTAATATATATATTATATATCCTATTATAATATAAACCCTTTTATGAGAAAGATACTTTTCAAAAAGCCCGAACACCGGAACGCCCATAAGAAAGCCCCATATAAAGCCGGCCGTGGGCCCCGTAAGAGCACCGATGCCGCTTGTGAAGCCTGAGAATACGGGAAGTCCCAGAGCACCGAGAAAAACGTACACCACAAGCATAATAAGAGTATTACGACTGCCTATAAGCCCAAGAGCAGTAAAAACAACGAAGGTCTGCATTGTTGCGGGAACGGGCGAGGGAAAATGTATCCACGCACCTATACACATCAGAGTGGCAAAAAGGGCAATAAAGATCATAGACTGAACGCTTTTCTGTTTTTTCTTCATTTTTCTGCCCCCATTCCCCTCTTTTTTCATATATAATATCATAAAGCCTCAGGTAAAACAAGTTGTTGTTGACTAACCGCAAAATTAACTATATAATTTAATCCGAAAACTAACGATCCGAGGTCAGCTTATGATTAAATCAAATTTTCACACTCATACAACCTACTGCGACGGCAAAAATTCTCCCGAGGAAATGGTGCTTGCCGCCATTGATAACGGAATGCACGCTCTTGGCTTTTCCGTTCATTCATACACCTCAAGAGATCTTTCCTACTGCATCAGAAAGGAAAAAATTGAAGACTATAAAAAAGAGATAAACGCCCTTAAAGAGAAATATAAGGACAAGATAAGCATCTACTGCGGAAGTGAGCTTGACGTTATCTCCGATATGGACCGAGAGGGCTTTGACTATTTCCTCGGTGCGGTACACTATATTGACGTTGACGGCACTCTTCTTACCGTTGACGGCAGCGGTGAGGAGCAGAAGAGGGATGCCGAAAAGTTTTTCGGCGGAGATATGCTTTCATACTGTGAGGCATATTATGAAATGACAAAGAAAATCGCAGACCTCCCCGAGGTCGGCTTCATTGCCCACTTTGACCTTGTTACAAAATTCAACGAAAATTACGAGCTTTTTGATGAAAAGAATCCCCGCTACGTAAGAGCATGGCAGGATGCAGCTCTTCATCTTATAAAAATGGGCATTCCCTTTGAGATCAACACGGGGGCAATTTCAAGAAAAAAGAGAGCCACTCCCTACCCCAGACGCGAAATAGCAGATTTCATAAAGGAAAACGGCGGTACGTTTATTATGACCTCAGACTGTCACGATAAGGACTATCTTCTTTGCTTCTTCGCCGAATGTGACGACTTCTATAAGGGTATAGAGGTTCTTGATTTTGAAAAGCTGATGAATAAATAAAAAAGCAAAAGCCGTATAAAGCTATATAGTACAAGGGGTTCTGCAGCTCAATAAGAGTGCCGAACCCCTTAAAAAATGCTGTAAAAAACCTACGTTTTTTACAGCACTTTTTTATCTCTTTATGATGAATTTTATTCTGCAATAACCTGACTTCCCGTGGGAGCGATCGCAATATAGGTTGAGCCCGTTTCAAGAGCAAGGGCTGAGCCGTCAGCAAGAGTAAAGCTGAATGCATCTGTTTCGGCTTGGCGGCTCCACTTTACGGAGATGATCTGACCGCCGCAGGCAAAGAAGCCGTCGCCGCTTCCGAGAAGATCTGCAACGTGATATACACCCTTATTCTCTGTGGGAGCAAGAATTACGATAACGTTCTTGAACTGCTCGGGAGTGCCCGTATTTTCATCGGTCATTTCCTTGCCGTACTGCCAGTATGTATACTTATCGGCTGTGGCATCATACTTCATAATGCTTGTCTTTGTAACTGAATTGATAGTGAAAATGATCTCGATCTCGTCTGCGGGTGCACCGTTTGCGGGAGTTCCCTCATCAGCAAACGCAAGACCGTAGGTCTTATCGGGATTCGTGAGTCTGAAGCCCTTATCAGAAGCCGCATTATAGAGATTTTCGCCCGTTGCAAAAAGAGTGTGCTCCCATGCATAGCCGCCGGCATTTCGTGCATCGTCTCTGTAGCCTATGGGCACGTCAGCCATAAGGTTATCAATACCTGCCGCTACCATATCGTCATAAACCTCGCCGCTGCAGTTTGCGTGGAAAAGAACTGCATCATAAGCCTGAGAAATATCGGTGAAGTTATATCTTGTTGAACGGATGGAGCCTACAGAGGGAACAGCCTTTATATCTGAGAATAAAGCAAGGCCTCTTGTGCAGTAATCGTTGACGAACATTTCAAAATAAACGTCGGCATCGTTAAGGCCTCTGTGAGGAAGAGCGGGAGAAACGTTATTGATCGTTACTGCAAAAACTCTGCCGTTGTAGGGCTCGGTAAGCTTTTCGCCGTTGAGAGGGTTTGTATATATTGCATCTGCCTGAGCTGCGGTTGTCTCATCTCCTGCCGCAAGAGTTGTTTCCTCCTCCTTCTTATCGGAGCATGCAGTGAGCATCAGACAAAGAATCATAATAAGCGGTAATAATTTTTTCATTTTCATTCTCCTTTTACTTTAGGGTGACGGCAATAATCCGAACCGTGTTTTTTCTCGGCTGATTTCCGCCGCTTCTTCGTTAAAATCCTCGTCAATCCGAAAGGATTGACTCCGGTTTTGCCTTGAATTGCCAAAAATCCTCCCGAGAAAAAATCTTCGACCTGAAATCAAAGATTTTTCAGATGATTTTTGGTTGTTGAGGGTGCCGAAAG
>JAZOOE010000200.1:0-2109 GCA_045654865.1 Acutalibacteraceae bacterium
TTCATATACAGCTTCTTCATTAAGTGGTTTATTGCCGATAATTCCACACTCTCTTAATGCCGCTGACATATATCCGTCAGACAAAATTCTGACAGCACATTCCTTTGCTTTCAGCTTATATACGTTCAACATTTCAGCTTCTTGCTCGGTCGGATAACTGAAATATATATAATCTTGATGCGGACAAAGCGTTTTCTGCTTTACAAGCTGCGGAACGAAAATTTCCTCGTCAATTTCACCGCAAAGCCTTATGTATCTATTCCATTCGGCAGGTGCACTGTCATAGGGAGGGGTTGCAGTAAGTGAAATTATAGATATATCAGAGCCTATAGCTTCAATGAATTTTTCGAGAGCCCTCTGCCACTCGCTTTTCAGATGATGTGCTTCATCAAGACAAATAGTTTTAATTCCCGCTTTTTTTATAACCGCTACAAGATCAAAATCGGAAAAGTCCTGACTTTCTTCCGATTCAAGCACATCTTCTTCATCGCAGGCCTCCAATACAGCTTTTGAGAAAGCGGCGTGAAGAGCCTGATACGTTACAGATGTAAGAAGTTTAGGCTCTTTCAATGAATATGAAATATAATCATCGGCATTTTCCGTTTCGGGAAGATAAGCCTCTTCAAAGCGCTCTCCCCATTGTTGCTTGATAGAAACAGACGGAGACATAACGAGAGCAGGGGCATTAAGCCTTTTTATAAGCTCAAGTCCCAGTATTGTTTTGCCGCTTCCGGGAGCCGCAACGATATGTATTCTTTTGTCCTTCAGGTGCGCTCCTGCATTATCAAGCACCTTCTGCTGATAGTCTCGGAAGCTCCATTTGAAATTTACTTTACTGAAATCCTTCATTGGCTTTCTCCGATTATGATAATTTATAGTTATATCCTATAACATTTTTCAAAAAATGTCAAAAAGAGTGACCGCCAATGACGGCCACTCCTGAAATCAAGAATTTTATTTGATTACGATTGAATTCATAATGGCTTCGCATTCTGCCTTGGGGAATTCAACGTCCGTATAGTAATAGCCGAGAAGCTCAAGCTCAAAACGAACGTTGCGGTATTCAACAGTTTCATCGGGAATCTGATAGTAACCGAAATAATGGTTGTCAACCATAAAGCCTCTGTCAAGAGTGAAATGTCTCACGTCGAAAATACTGAATGTTGCAGAGTCCACGTCACTTACCGTTACCGTTTCGCTGTCCTTATACTCATCAATAGTAGTATTTGCATATTCGTCAGCGCTTTCACGAGCACCCATATTATTGATGAGAAGCTCGCCGATATTCTTGCCGTCAGCATTCTTAAGCTGAACGATTACCTGAAACTGAGCTTCGCCTGATTCGGAATTTGCATCATCAATAAAATAGCCAAAGCCTTCAGGGATTTCAAATGAGAGATAGCTGTTTGAAAGCTTAACGGGGCCTACACCCTCATCACCCTCAACAATTTCCTTTTCTGCTGCTGCAGCTTCGGTTGTCTCCTCTGCAACAGTTGTGTCGTCCGCAGGTGCTGTGGTTTCTTCTGTGTTATCGCCGCAGGCGGAAAGGGATAAAACAAGCATAATGGCCATTAATAAAGCGAGTATTTTTTTCATTTTAATTTACTCCTCTTTTTGTAGTTTAACTATTTTTCGGTTTTCCGCACTCTGTGCAGAAATTACCATTATTATTGCTTCCGCAGGAACAAAGCCAGAAGTCAGGCTTTTTCACTCCGCATTCAGTACAGAATTTACCCGAATTCAGGTTGCCGCAGGAGCATTTCCAATTATTGACCTTGGTATCTTCGGATGCAGAAGCACCAATACCTACGGATGCAAGTAATTTCTCTGTCTTATAATCCACCTGAATCTGCATATCCGAAATGCGGGTAGCTCTGACACCGCATCTCGATTCCCATTCTTCAATGCGCTTGTACTCTAAGGCCCTGTCTGCCTCATTTACCGTTTTGTGCTTAATTTCATCAAGAGAAGCACCCTCTTCAAAAAGTGCGGTAAACGTTCTCTTTACGGCAAGCTCAGCATCCTTTTGCATAAACTCTGCAGGTAAAATTCCGCCAAACATTGTATCAAGCCGCTTCTGATCAACTATGTCATATTCAATTTTTGCCT
>JAZOOE010000201.1:0-6719 GCA_045654865.1 Acutalibacteraceae bacterium
GAGGGAATAAACAGACTTCCGCCGGCAAAGCCGCAGGACTTAAGCTGTGCAATAAGATCATTTCCGGTTATAAGTCCTGCCACCGTTACGGATTCCCCGAAAAACTCATTTTTAATACAATACACATGAATTCGCGCGTTAGTAAATTTCTGCATAAACTCGTCAGCCAGTTTTCTCATCAAAGGATACGCAGAAACACCGGTAGCAAGAGAAAACTCACGTGCAGCGTCGTCAGCTACAGATTCTGCCATTGCAGATAGAAATTCATGCTTCATCAAAGCAAATAGACCGACACCGTTATCAAGCTGAGGAAAATCATTATAATAGTCAACATCAGGCATATCTTTTTGTGCAATTTGAAAAAACTCATCAGACGGATACACAAACTTTTGCTTGCCTTGTTGTTCGATTTTTTTATTAAACGAATCAATTATTTCAATAACGCTCAAAGCTGAATCAGCATCAAAAGGATGCAATTTAAACAAAGAACTTCGATACTTGGTGAGACCGACCGGCACTACTGCAACGCTGTTAACCGACTCTAATTCAGAAAGCTTTTCCAATGAAAACAACAATTCTTCACCATCATTGATTCCGGGACACAAAACTAATTGAGCATTGATCTTTATGCCGGCATCAGAAAATTCCTTGAGATATGAAAGCACCTCACCGGCACGGGGATTCCTCATCATTTTCACTCTGAGTTCAGGATTCATCGTATGCACCGAAACATTAACGGGACTAATATGCATTCGCGTAATTCTCTTTACATCCTTGTTTTCAAGGTTAGTCAGGGTTATATAATTTCCAAACAAAAATGAAAGCCGAGAATCATCATCCTTGAAATACAAACTTTTTCGCATACCCTGAGGCATCTGATCGATAAAGCAGAAAATGCAAGCATTTTTACATCTCCTGTGCTTGTCCATAAGATAAGATTCAAAACCGAGTCCCGACGCAACTGACTCCTTAATTCGGAGCATTTTTATATCTCCGTCAGGAGATATAAACTCAAACAATCCACCCTCATCGGCAAAAAAACGATAATCAAGAATATCATTGATTGCATTACCGTTTACAGACAAAAGCTGAAAGCCCGGCCTTATACCTCGTCTTCCGCATAAACTGTTTTTGGCAACAGAAAAAATCCTAACTGACATAATTTAGCCTACCTTAAAAAATAGCAAAAAGGCGGGGAAGCCAAATCTTCTCCACCTGTGCTGTTAAGTACAAGATTCACCGACCAAAGAACGGTAAGACATAACAAAATTAATCTTCGACAACAACAACCTGACGACCGTTATAATAGCCGCAAGCAGGACAAAGTCTGTGAGATCTCTTGTATTCACCGCACTGCTTGCACTTTTCAATAGCGGGAGCAGATATCTTCCAAACATTATTACGTCTCTTATCTCTTCTTGCCTTAGAAACTCTTCTTGCAGGAACTGCCATTATTATATCCTCCTATTCAAGGTTAATTATTACTTAATAAATCTTTTAATGCATCCCATCTGGCATCTGCAGGTGCACAACAGGAGCATTCGTGTTCATTCAGATCAATTCCACAAATCGGACAAAGCCCTTTGCAATCATCGTTACAAAGAAATCTTGACGGTATTGCAAGATATATATCTTCACTGACCAACTCGTCAAGGTCAAGACGCATTCCGTCAAGAACAATAAACTCGTCCAAATCATCACTTTCGGCGTGCGTCAATAACGTATGATTAACAGGAACCTTTGCGTGCTTCAACAAAGGCTTGGCACAACGCGCACAGGACGTAGAATAATCAAAATGAGCCTCGACTTTCAAAGTAACTATCCCTGTTTTGTTATATACTGAGCCAAAAACCTTCACGGGAGACACGATGCTTGTATCATCTATAGAATAATCATAATCAATCTGCAAACTTTCACCGTCATTGTTAAACACAGCATCAAGCTCAAGATACAATTAATTCATCCTCCAATATAAGCATAATATCTCTGAACAAACGCAAACAATATTATATATGCAGATTTCCCGTTTGTCAACAGGAAATCTGCTTTTTAACAAAATTTTTTATTTCAATTTATTAAAGCACTGTGCAGCACTCGAATATTTTTTCGGGAAGATTGCTCTTTTCAGTTGAAATAGTGAATGTAAACTGTGTACCTGTAAGATTGCTGAGCTTTGAAACCTTTTCAAGGAAAAGTCCAAGGGCTTCATAATCTCTGCCACCGATTTTAAGAGTTGCATCAATAAGAATATCAGTTATATCATGATCGCCTGCACAAAGACCGCTGAGGAATCCGTAAAAAGCATCATAACCGTCAATTCCGTAATTGCTTGCAGCAAGAAGTCTAACTCTATAGCTAATCTGATATCTGAGTAAATCATCCTTTTCAACACAAACAACGTGACCGTTTGAAGTCTCAAGAGCTGAGTTTACACAATCAATAAGTCTCTTTGTTTTTCCTGTTCCTTTTTCTCCGATTAAAAGCTTAACCATAATAAATCAATTCCTTTCAAATTGTATTTCCTTAATAAAGTCTTTTTTCAAGGTCTTTAGTCAATTCCTCATATCCGGGTTTTCCCAGAAGAGCAAACATATTTTTCTTATAGCTTTCAACACCGGGCTGATCAAAGGGATTAACACCTAAAATATAACCCGAAATTGCACAAGCCTTTTCAAAGAAATATATTAACTCACCGAGGTTTTCTTCATCCATCTTATCAACCTCAAGAATTATATTGGGAACACCACCGTCAGTATGAGCAAGAACAGTTCCCTCAAAAGCCTTTCTGTTGATATAGGACATTCCCTTGCCTGCAAGGAAATTAAGACCGTCCACATTTTCTTCATCAGCTTCAATAATTATGTCTGTTTTGGGAGCATTGAACGTAACAACAGTTTCGAAGAGCATTCTTTCGCCCTCCTGAACATACTGTCCGAGAGAATGAAGATCAGTTGAGTAAATAGCTGAAGAAGGATATATGCCCTTCAATTCCTTTCCTTCGCTTTCGCCGTAAAGCTGCTTACACCACTCGTTAAACAAGGTGAAATCAGGCTCATAGGAAATAAACATTTCAACCTTTTTACCCTTACGGTACAAAATATTTCTCAGTGCCGCATACTTATAACAATCGTTCTCCGACAAATCACACTTATTATACTTTTCAACTGCAATTGCGGCACCGTTCATTAATTTATCTATATCGATTCCTGCACAGGCAATAGGAAGCAAACCTACTGCTGTCAGAACGGAATATCTGCCACCAACGTCATCCGGAACAACAAACTGCTCGTAGCCCTCTTTCTGAGCAAGAGCCTTAAGAGTTCCCCTTGACTTGTCGGTGGTCACGTAAATTCTTGATGCGGCATTTTCTTTTCCATATTTTTTCTCAAGAAGAGCCTTGAACACTCTGAACGCTATAGCGGGCTCAGTCGTTGTACCAGACTTGGAGATAACGTTTACGGAAAAATCGCAATTTTCACAAATTGAATATATCTCAGAAATCTCTGTAGGAGAAATACTGTTACCGAGGAAGAAAATCTGAGGAGTCTGACCGCACGTTAAATTATAATTTTTTGATTTAACAAACTCTATTGCAGCTCTCGCTCCGAGATAAGATCCGCCGATTCCGATAACAACAAAAACTTTGGAATCAGACATAATCTTATTTGCGCATTTTTTTATTCGATCGAATTCTTCTTTATCATAATTAACAGGTAACTGAAGCCAACCGTGGAAGTCATTTCCTGCCGCAGAAGCGCTGTTTTCATTAAGTAAAGAATGTGCTTTTTTTACCTCTGCTTCTATTGCTGATAATTCGTCATTATTAACAAAATCGCAAAGATACTTGCTATTGAGTTTTAAAGACATTACTAAAAAAATCCTCCGAAAACTTTGTGTTTTTTACATTTTACTATAAAGCGGAAAATTTTTCAATATAAATATCAAAATAAATAGCAAAAATTTTATAAAATATTACGAAAAGCACGCATTAAAAATATAAAAGCAGTTCCAAAATCAAGCTTTTCTACAGTTTCATCAGCAACAATATCACAAGAAGCTATAATATTCCCGTTATGACAGAAATTTATTCTGCCGATGCACTCCCCTTTTTGTATCGGGGCGACCGCTTCTTCATTTAACTCGACCTCGCACGTTATCATGTCTCTTTGCCCTTTGTTAACAATAACGTCACTGACTTCGGTATTTGTTAATCTGATTTCGTCCTTGATTCCAAATGCAATGTTTACCGAATCGGGATACTTCCCTCGGGCATCAGGGGAAAAAATTTCATAATTAGCAAATCCCCAATCAAGAAGATTTTTTGCGGATTCGAACCTATCATTACTGTTATCGGCACCGAGAACAACCGCTATAAGTTCAAGACCGTCTCTTTCAGCAGTCGCACTGATACAGCATCCCGCCTTAGAGGTTGTTCCCGTTTTTAAGCCTGTAGCACCAGGATAGTTACGTATCAATTTATTAGTATTGACAAGCTGTGTAGCACCGTTCCTCAGAGTATCCATCCAAATATTGGTATAACCTCTGATAATATCATGCTTCAACAGTTCCTTTGACATCAGTGCTATGTCATAAGCTGAAGTTTTATGCTCAGTTGTTTCATCGTCAAGACCGGTACAGTTATCAAAATAACTATCGTTCATTCCGAGCTGTTCGGCTTTAGCATTCATCAGAGCACAAAACTCCTGCTCACTGCCGGACACACATTCCGCAAGGAGACAGCAAGCATCATTTGCACTGTAAACCACAGTTGCCTTCAGCAGTTCGTGAACCGTCATAATTTCCCCTTGCTCAAGCCAGATCTGAGAACCGCCTTTATCAGCAGCTGTCTTCGAACACGTAATCTGCATATCAGTTGTCAGCTTTCCGGCTTCTATAGCTTCACACACAAGAAGCAGAGTCATAATTTTAGTCACGGATGCAGGATAAAGCTGTTGATGCTCGTTTTTAGCCGCAAGTACGGTACCTGTATTCCTGTCCATCAAAACGCACGCAGCAGCATTTACGTTAACAGAAAACTCTGCTGAAACCGTCAGTAATTCATCTGTACTGTAATCTTCAGCGGCAAATACTGACATGCTCATACTCACAACAAAACAAACAATAAGAGCGTTGATTAAAATTACTTTTTTCATATTATTCCACCTCTGAAACAATAATATGATTTATACAGCGTATAAATGCAAAAACTCATTGAACTGAAGAATCTTTTGATATATAATGTATTCATCAAAATTGTGAGGTAAATTATGAAGGCTGCTATATACACATTAGGTTGCAAGGTCAACCAATATGATGCTCAGGAAATAAGTTCACTTTTAAGAAAAAACGGCTTTGAAATCGTCAGCCACAAAAACGAGGCAGACATATACATTATAAATTCCTGCACGGTAACCGCTGAAAGCACAAGAAAAAGCAAGCAGGCTCTCAGAAGGTTCAAAAGCATTCATCCGAATGCAATAACAGTTCTTACGGGCTGTTTTCCCCAAGCATTTCCCGATGAAGCAAGCGAACTGTATGAGGCAGATATAATCACAGGCAACAGATCCAATTCAAAGCTTGTTCAGCTTCTGTCAAATTACATTGACAGCAAGAAGCGTCACGTCAGTGTGACGCCTCACAAATCCGCTGACAGCTATATCTCAACGGAAATTGACACATTTGAGGAACACACCCGTGCCTTCGTAAAAATACAGGACGGATGTAACAGATACTGCTCATATTGCACAATACCGAAGGCAAGAGGCTTTTCTCGTTCCCGCCCCCTTGAGAGCATAAAAAACGAGCTTAATAAGCTGGCGCGCCTCGGCTACAGTGAAATTGTTTTTGTCGGAATTAATTTATCCGCTTACGGTCTCGATAATGGTTTATCATTGGCAGATCCTCTCAATATAGCACAGCAGATCGACGGTATCAAAAGAATCCGTCTCGGCTCTCTGGAGCCTGATCATATAACCGACGAGATTATCGAAAAAATGAAAGCTATAACCAAGCTTTGCCCTCACTTTCATCTGTCACTTCAAAGCGGCTCTGACAGCATTCTGAAAAAAATGAACAGACATTATACTTCAGATGAATATCTTACTCTTTGCAAAAAATTACAAATTGCTTTTCCGGACACAAGTATCACTACGGATATTATCGTAGGCTTCCCCGGTGAAACAGAAGAGGATTTCAAAAAAACTCTCAGCTTCGCTAAGGAATGCAATTTTATGAAGGTTCACGTGTTTCCGTTTTCACCGAGAAAAGGAACTCCTGCTTATTCACACAAGGATAAAGTATCAGCTGAAATAAAAAATGAAAGATGTTCAATCCTTCAGAGAGAATGCGATGAAATCAGAAAACAAAAACTTAAAGCATACATAGGAAAAACAACAGAGGTTTTATTTGAAACACCGAAAAACGGTTATTTTCACGGTTACACCTCAAATTACACTCCTGTAATTGTAAAGTCCGACGAAGATCTCTCAGGAAAGTTCTGCAATGTTAAAATTTCTGAATCTGACTCAGAGAACTGTATAGGCTCGCTGACAAACGTCTGATATCTATTGCAATATATACAAAAGGCTCCCACAGAATTAATGAACAAGTCCGTTAAAAACGGACAATAGAAAAAAGCCACCCCTTTATGGTAGAATGAAATAAACTACCATAAAGGGGATTTTTGTATGCCAAAAGGATATAGACATATAAAACAATAT
>JAZOOE010000202.1:0-1865 GCA_045654865.1 Acutalibacteraceae bacterium
ATAACGGTAAGAGTTCTCAGACCGAGGTAGTTCATCTTAAGAAGTCCGAGAGCCTCAACCCAACCCTTATAATACTGTGTTACAACGGAATCGCCGCTCTTAAACAGAGGTACGTATTCATCAACGGGCTTGTCACATATAACAACACCGGCAGCGTGCATACCCGTGTTACGGGGCATTCCTTCAATTTTAATAGACGTATCAATAACCTTTTTTACCAGAGCATTGGCATCGTACATCTTTTTAAGCTCCTGATTTGACTGCAAAGCCTTTTCAATTGTCATTCCGAGCTCCTGCGGAATTTCCTTCTGAATTGCGGAGCACTCCGCAACACTCATTCCGAGAACCTTGCCGACGTCACGTACCGCTCCCCTTGCGGCAAGAGTACCAAAGGTAGCAATCTGCGAAACGTGATCAGCACCGTAACGGCGCACAACGTAGTCAATAACCTCTTGTCTTCTTTCATAGCAGAAGTCAATATCAAAGTCAGGCATACTTACTCGTTCAGGATTCAGGAATCGCTCAAAAAGGAGTGAATACCTCATCGGATCAATGTCTGTAATTCCGCAGGTATAAGCGGCAATACTACCCGCACCTGAGCCACGACCGGGGCCTACGGGGATACCGACACTTTTAGCATAGTTGATATAATCCCAAACTATAAGGAAATAGTCAATAAAGCCCATCTGATTGATAATTCCGAGCTCATAATTAAGTCTTTCCATATACTCCTCAGGATAGTTCTCGCCGTAGCAACGCACCATTCCTTTGTAGCACAGATCTGAGAAATACTCAAAATGATCTCGATTATCAGGAACCTCAAAAATGGGAAGCTTTGTATTACCGAATTCAAATTCAACGTGACAACGCTGAGCGATCAGATTTGTGTTTGAAATGGCATCGGGCACGTCAGGAAACAGCTGTGCCATCTCATCACCTGATTTGACGTAAAATTCATCGGTATCGAATCCCATACCCGTGTCCTCTTCAAGGGTATGCTTCGTAGCGATACAAATAAGGATCTTCTGAATTTCAGCATCCTCTTTTGTAATGTAATGAGCGTCATTGGTTGCGACAAGGGGAATATCAAGCTCTCTTGCGAGCTTTATAATCATCGGATTGGTAAGCTGCTGATCCTTAATTCCGTGATCCTGAATTTCAAGAAAATAATTATCCTTACCGAAAATTCCCTGATACCATAAGGCTATTTCCTTTGCCTTTTCATAGTCTCCTTTAAGGAGAGCCTGAGGAATCTCTCCGGCAAGGCAAGCAGAAAGACATATTATACCCTCGTGATATTTTTCAAGCAGCTCCTTGTCTACACGAGGCTTTGTATAAAAGCCCTCAGTCCATGCTGAGGATACCAGCTTGATAAGATTCTGATAACCCTCCTGATTTTCGGCAAGAAGAACAAGATGGTATCTTTCATTATCCAAACCGTGAACCTTATCAAAACGGGTACGCTGCGCAACGTAAACCTCACATCCGATTATACCGTTTATCCCCTCAGCCTTACACGCCTTATAAAAATCAACGGCACCATACATTACACCATGATCGGTAATTGCAATACTATTCATACCGAGGGACTTTATGTGCTTGATAAGAGGCTTTATACGACAGGCTCCGTCAAGTAATGAATACTCTGTATGTATATGCAAATGTGTAAATTCTGTCATTTCATTTTCCTTGTCCGTAATAAGCGTTTTTTCCGTGCTTTCTCATATAATGCTTTTCAAGAAGGTAAGCAGGAATCGTATCAATATCACCATTGTGGCGAAGAGTTTTAAGAGCCATTTCGCAGACAATTTCAAGAGTTCCTGCATTTTTAGCCGCTTCCTTTGCAGACTTTCCCCATGTAAAGG